>NZ_WTVM01000064.1 GCF_012910885.1 Azoarcus taiwanensis
AGGTAATAATGGCCATCGTCGGCGAAGGCGAGCAGGGTGTTGTCGCGCAGCCGCTTGAGCACGGTCTCGAGCTTGACCGGGTCGATGTAGGTGAAGCGGGCACGCAGCGCCTCGGGTGAAAAACGCGGACTGTGGGATTCGCGGCCGATCTCGCGCAGCACCAGCAGGCGCAACAGGACCTCGGCTTCGGATCCGCGAAACAGGGTGATGAACGCGTCGAGAATCGGCCGGGCGGCCGCCAACGGTGCCAGCTCGGGCACGTCGTCGGCGGTCACGCCGGGGGCGAGGAACTCCGAGAGGTCGAGACTCATCGGTTGGCGGCGGGATCAGACCCCTTGTTTCAGGCTGGCGGCGATGAAGTCGTCCAGATCGCCGTCGAGCACCGCCTGGGTGTTGCCCACCTCGTAGTTGGTGCGCAAGTCCTTGATGCGCGACTGGTCGAGCACGTAGGAGCGGATCTGATGACCCCAGCCGATGTCGCTCTTGGAGTCTTCCAGCGCCTGCTGCTCGCTCTGGCGTTTGCGCAGCTCCAGTTCGTACAGGCGAGCTTTCAGCATCGACATGGCTTCGGCCTTGTTCTTGTGCTGAGAGCGGTCGTTCTGGCACTGCACGACGATACCGGTGGGTTCATGGGTGATGCGCACCGCGGAGTCGGTCTTGTTGATGTGCTGACCGCCCGCACCGCTGGCGCGGTAGGTGTCGATGCGCAAATCCGCCGGGTTGATCTCGATTTCGATCGAATCGTCGACTTCCGGATAGACGAAAACCGAGCAGAAGCTGGTGTGGCGTCGTGCGTTGGAGTCAAACGGGCTCTTGCGCACCAGGCGGTGAATGCCGGTTTCGGTGCGGAGATAGCCGTAGGCGTAATCACCGTTGACCTTGATCGTCGCGCTCTTGATGCCGGCCACTTCGCCTTCGGATTCTTCCATCAGCTCGGTTTCGAAACCCTTGCCTTCGCAATAGCGCAGGTACATACGCTCCAGCATCCCGGCCCAATCCTGTGCCTCGGTGCCGCCGGCGCCGGACTGAATTTCAATGAAGCAGGGGTTGGGGTCCATCGGATTGGCGAACATCCGGCGGAACTCGAGTTGGTGAACTTTTTCCTCGAGCTTGGCGGTGTCCGCTTCGACGGCGACTACGGTGTCCTCGTCATCCTCGGCTTCGGCGAGCTCGAAGAGGTCCTTGAGATCGCTGGACATCTGCTCGATCTCGTCCAGCACGAGCACGATGTTCTCGAGCTGACGCTTTTCCTTGCCAATCTCCTGAGCGCGATCGGCGTCGTTCCAGATCGCCGGATCTTCGAGGGCGAGGTTTACTTCCTGAAGCTTGGAGGCTTTTTCACCGTAGTCAAAGATACCTCCGTAGTTCGCGACCCCGGGAGGCGAGGTCGGCGATTTTTTCGGACAGGGCGTTGAGGCGTTCGGCTTCCATGGCGGGTCTCGGTTGGATTCGGGAAACCCTTGAGTATACACGGACAAGGCGTTACTCACGCCGCCTCGAAATCCTCAAGCATGAGTTGCAGGCTGGTGACGCCGTTGAACTCGTTGGGCGAAAGCCGGTAGGCCGCGTGAATTCGCGCCGGGGCGGATTCTGCGTGGTTGAACCGGATCGCGGCGAAGCGCTGGCCGCGACATGAGAGGTCCAGCTGCAGATGGCGCTCCTTGAGCAGGCGTTGTCGGTCGACGTTGAATACGTCGTCGAACACCGGTGCCGGAAAGCCCTGACCCCAGATGTCCTGTTCGAGCAAACGTGCCGAGTCCAGCGACATCCAGCCAGCCTCGAGTGGTCCGTCGGTTTCGATGCTGCGGGTGAGCGCGGCGGGATCGACCAGCGACTGGACCACATCCTCGAAGACTGCGGTGAACTGTTCGTAGTCGCTTTCGCGGATGGTCAGTCCGGCGGCCATTGCATGCCCCCCGAAGCGCAGGATCAGCTCGGGGTGCTGCTTGGACACGAGATCGAGCGCGTCGCGCAGGTGCAGGCCAGCGATCGAGCGGCCGGACCCCTTGAGTTCGCCTTCGTCGCCACGTGCGAAGGCGATCACCGGGCGGTGAAGGCGCTCCTTGATGCGTCCGGCGACGATGCCGATGACGCCTTGGTGCCAGTCGCGCTCGAACAGGCTGATTGCAGCGGTATTGCCTGGATCGAAACCCGCGAGGCGTTCCACTGCCGCTTCCTGCATCTCCTGTTCGATGCCTCGGCGCTCGCGGTTGAGGCGGTCGAGCTCCTGCGCGATGTTCAGCGCGCGGCCGGCGTCATCGGTGATCAGGCACTCGATGCCGAGACTCATGTCGGCCAGGCGCCCGGCGGCGTTGAGCCGCGGACCGAGCGCGAAGCCGAGGTCGAAGGTGCTGGCGCGGCTTGCTTCGCGTCCGGCCGCGGCGAACAGCGCACGGATGCCCGCTTGCATGCGCCCGGCGCGCATCCGCGCGAGCCCCTGAGAGACCAGTATGCGATTGTTGTGGTCGAGCTTGACGACGTCGGCTACGGTGCCGAGCGCGACCAGATCGAGCAGGTCGCCAAGTCTGGGTTCGGGCTGGTCGGCGAATGCGCCGCGCTCGCGCAGCTCGGCGCGCAAAGCCAGCATGGTGTAGAACATGACCCCCACGCCGGCGATCGCCTTGCTCGGGAAGTCGCAACCCGGCTGGTTGGGGTTCACGATGACATCCGCTTCCGGCAGCACGTCGCCCGGGAGGTGGTGATCGGTGATGACCGTGGCGATGCCATGGGCGCGGGCGGCGGCCACCCCCTCGACGCTGGCGATGCCGTTATCCACCGTAATGATCACGTCAGGTTCCATGCGCGTGGCCAGTTCGACGATGGCCGGGGTGAGCCCGTAGCCGTACTCGAAGCGGTTCGGCACGAGGTAGCCCACGTCGGCGCCGAAAGCACGCAATGCGCGCACACCGAGCGCGCAGGCGGTGGCGCCGTCGCAGTCGTAGTCGGCAACGATGAGCAGGCGGGCGCCGGCTTCTATGGCATCGGCCAGCAGCATCGCCGCTTCCTGGGTGCCGGTGAGAGCGTCCGGCGGCAGAAGCGCGCCCAGGCTGTAGTCGAGTTCGTCCCGACGGTGGATGCCTCGCGCCGCATAGATGCGGGCAAGCAAGGGATGGATGCCGGCATCGATGAGGGTCTGGACTGCACGCACTGGCGTGGCGCGGGGAATGATTCGGGTCATGAATTCAGGCGGAATGACAGCTTTCGAGGGAACGCGGCTTGCGCCAGATCTTGAGGAGATCGAGCGGGCGAATGTGCAACTCCAGGGTTGCCCGGTCGCCCGGTGCGTTGATCCGAAGTGAGGAAAGCTTGCGTTTGCGCAGCGCGGTCAGTGCCGGCTTGAACCAGCCGGCTTCGAGTTTCTCGAGTTCGGTACGCCAAGTGTCGATGTCGAGATACAGCGACGGGCGCAGCAGGCTTGTGCAGACGACGAAGGCATCCTGGGCCGGCAGCCGACCGCCGAGTTTTTCCGGGCGTACGCCCGCGGCTCGGGCGAGACCCCGTGTGAGGGGGTCTTCGGCACGTATGACTGGTGCGGGTGCAGTCGTCCGCTTCGGCTGCGATCCAGGACCCCAGAACCAGATGCTGTTGATGGTGGGACGACCCTGCGCTTGTCGTGTCTGGTTGACCGGGTGGTTGTGCAGAAGAATCTGGCATTCGTTGATGAACCGGCACCACCGCTGCCCATCGTCGCCTTGGGGCAGGAAGTTCTCCACCGGTCGTCCAACTGCCTCGTGCAGCGGTGTGAAGCTTGCCAAGGGGCGCGACTTGAGATGCAGGTACCAGCGCCGGGTCGATCGGGCTTCGAAGCGTACGAATTCGGCCTCGGCACCGATGAAGTGATCGTTGATCGCTTCGATCAGCGCACTGGCTTCGGTTGAGTCGAGTTCTAGATCGCCCGCGTCGGCGAGGAGCATGTGCTCACGCGCGAAATGAAGGTGAACCGGGTCCGCGCAAATCCACTCGCCCTCCGCGTCATCCTGGTCTCGCTCCCCCAGCCGCCGCAGCGCGGCGACCGGGAGTGAGGTCTCGTCAAGTTCGAAGGCGCGAGCCAACGCAGACTCGAAGGTTTGCGGCGGACCCGCAATGCAGCGGCCCAGGCCGAGCAAGGTTTCCATTGCGGGCAGGGCAAGACCGTCCGTGAGTTCGCGGACCGCTGCACTCGGCCACACGAGGCCGGGGATGAGTAGCTTGAGATGTATGCTCATGGTATTGGAACGGCTGTGCCGGAGTGTAGCATGAGCAGTGGAGCGCTCGGGTCGCTATCGTCAGGTCGTTGCGGCTATCGAGAGCGGGTTGTCCGACAGTTCGAAGCAGGCCCGACGAGCGGGCTGTGAGCCAGCGCCGCACTGGCGTTCGTTGCGCAGGCAGGCCGTGCGTTACACTCTGCGTTTTTCCATCCGGCTCCCCGATGCGTTACGAGTTTCTCGTCGGTCTGCGTTACACCCGCTCGCGCAAACGTGCGCAGGGGCGCAACCGCTTCATCTCCTTCATCTCCTTGGTTTCGATGCTCGGCACAGGCTTGGGCGTCGCCGCGCTTATCGTTGTGCTCTCGGTGATGAATGGCTTCCAGGAGGAGTTGCGCACCAGGATTCTTGGCGTGGCCTCGCACATTCAGGTGACGGGTTACGACGGCGACCTGGAGCTTTGGCAACGGGTGGCTCAGCAGGCCAGCCAGCATGCTCGGGTGGTTGCAACTGCGCCCTACGTGCAGGAGCAAGCGATGCTTGCTTTCGATGACAGTGTGCGCGGCACCATGGTCCGCGGGGTGTTGCCGGCCGATGAGGAGCGGGTGGCCGATTTCGCGCAGTACATGCGGGCGGGTAGCCTCGACAACCTGCAGGCGGGCGGTTACGGCGTCGTGCTCGGGCGCGATCTCGCCTTTGCGCTGAGAGTCGGTATGGGCGACAGGCTGACCCTGATCGCCCCTCAGGGCATGGTCACGCCAGCTGCTGTGGTGCCGCGTGTTCGCCAGTTCGAGGTGGTTGGCATTTTTGAGGCCGGCATGTTCGAGTACGACTCGGGTCTCGCCCTGGTGCACATGCGTGACGCTCAGGTCTTGTACCGCATGGGCGATGCGGTGAGCGGTGTGCGGCTCAAGACCGACGACCTGTTCGCCGCCCCGAGGATCGCCCGCGAGCTGGCAGGAATGATCGATGTGCCGGGCATGGTCAACGACTGGACACGCAGCCATGCGAACTTCTTCCGCGCCGTGCAGCTCGAGAAGACGATGATGACCATCATCCTTTTTCTGATCGTGGCGGTGGCCGCGTTCAATATTGTCTCCACGCTGGTCATGGCGGTGCAGGAAAAGTATGCCGATATCGCCATTTTGCGCACTCTGGGGGCGAGCCCGGGGTCGATCATGGTGGTCTTCGTTCTGCAGGGTGCGATCATTGGCGTGGTCGGGCTTGTCGCAGGGGTCGTCGGCGGCTTGTTGCTGGCGAACAATCTCGACGTCGTGATTCCAGCGATCGAAGCGGTGACCGGCGCGACGCTGTGGAACAAGGAAATTTATTACATCAGCGAACTACCGTCGAAAGTGCTCCCCTCTGACGTGATTACGATCACCTCTCTGTCTTTCGTGCTGACCCTGCTGGCGACGCTCTATCCGAGCTGGCGCGCATCCCGGGTCAATCCAGCAGAGGCGCTGCGTTATGAATGATTCGATCACGCCCGTGCTGGCATGCCGCGGACTGACCAAGACCTACCGCGAAGGGCCGGATGCGCTCACCGTGTTGCGCGAGGTATCGCTCGAGGTCGCACCGGGAGAACGGCTGGCGATCGTCGGTGCATCGGGCTCGGGCAAGAGCACCCTGTTGCATCTGCTGGGCGGTCTGGATGTGCCCACCTCTGGCAGTGTCGCGCTTGCCGGAAAGGACTTTTCCAGCATGTCCGATGCCGAGCGCGGGCGGCTGCGGAACGAGGCACTGGGCTTCGTCTATCAGTTCCATCACCTGCTACCCGAGTTCAGCGCGCTCGAGAACGTGGCGATGCCGCTCTATATCCGTCGCATGGCCAAGTCCGAGGCGGATGCGCGCGCAGCAGCGATGCTGACCGAGGTCGGTCTGGGTCAGCGGCTGGATCATGCGCCAGGGGAGTTGTCGGGTGGTGAGCGTCAGCGTGCGGCGATTGCCCGCGCCCTGGTCACCGAGCCGGCCTGCGTACTCGCCGATGAACCTACGGGTAACCTCGATCGCCGCACCGCGGATGCGGTGTTCGATCTGATGCTTGGTCTGAACGAACGCCTGTCGACCAGCTTCGTCATCGTTACCCACGACGACGCCATGGCTCGCCGTGCAATGCGTGTCGTACGCCTGGAGGACGGTCAGCTTGCCTGACTGGTCCGAGTTCGTCATCCGCCGCGCTTCGCTGCCCGGGCGCGCCAGTTTCGAATGAGCATCACGCGCCAGGCAGCGCGGACCGAGAAATAGCCGGCGAGGGCGAGGCCGCCGGCGAGTACCACGAGTCCGATGACCAGCGGTTTTCCCAGATCCATTGCCCAGGGTACGAGGGCGTGTGTCCATTCGATGAAGTTCATGTCGCCGATATCGGGAGGATGCACGAAACCATCCGCACCGTTGCCGGCCAGCACCGCACCGATCGCGTAGGCAACCACATAGAGCGGTACGATGGTGAGCGGGTTCGAGTACAGCGTCGTGATCAGTGCGAGAGGCAGGTTGACGCGCCACAGCACGCACGCAATGGCGGCGCTCAGCATCTGGAACGGCCCGGGAATGAGACCGCAGAAGAGCCCTACTGCGATGCCGCCTGCCGCGGAGTGTCGATTGAGGTGCCACAAACGCGGGTGAAGCAGGGTGTTGCGGAACGGGCGCAACCAGCGATTGGTGTGAATCGCCTCATGGTCCGGAATCAGGCTGCGAAACTTCTTGCGCATCGGCTCTGCTGTGTCGATCAGTGTGGACGCCTCGGAAGACGTCAGGTACGGGAATAGGAGTGTGAGGGCGGGAAATTGGTTTCTGCGCTCAGCGCTTGCGCCATTGCTTGATCCGCGAGAATGACAAGGGCATTATGCGGCGTTATGCGTTTTGCAATCGTGGGTTTCGCGCTCGGTATCTGGTTTCTGCAACGACTTGAAGCCTTGCCGGGCAAGGCGTTGTTGGTCGGGTGCGTGATTCTAAGCGCGTTGCTGGCGCTTGTGGGCATCCTTGCGTCACGTGCGGAGAATCTTCGTCGCGGACGTCCGTTGGGGCTGGCCGTGTGCGTGCTTGCCGCGCTGATTGCTGGATTCTCCTGGGCCGGCTGGCGTGCCGAAACCAGGCTGGCCGAGGCGCTGCCAATGCAGTGGGAATTGCGCGATCTGGAAGTGACCGGCGTGGTCCATGGGCTCCCACGGGAAATGGGCGCTGCCCGCCGTTTCGAGTTCAGGGTTGAATCGTCCGAGGCGCCGGTGCCGGGGAGACTGCTGTTGTCGTGGTATCCGCCGCGCAGGGGGGAAGGGGTGGTGCCGGAGATCATGCCGGGCGAGCGCTGGACGCTGACGGTCAGGTTGAGGCGTCCGCATGGCTTCGCCAACCCGCATGGCTTTGATTACGAGGCCTGGCTACTCGAGCGTGGCATTCGGGTGACCGGCTATGTGCGCACGAACGGTGTCAATCAGCGGGTCGATGCGTTCGCTCCCGGGATGATGAACCGGGTCCATGACGTGCGGGCGCGAGTGCGGGCGCGCTTCCTGTCGGCGCTGCCCGATGCGCCTCAGGCCGGCATTCTGGTCGCGCTGGCGGTTGGCGATCAGCAAGCAATTTCGACTGAAAACTGGGAGGTGTTTCGTCGCACCGGGGTCGCGCATCTTGTGAGTATTTCGGGGCTTCATGTTTCATTGGTGGCCTTGTTGTTCGGCGGTGCGGTCGCTTGGGGCTGGCGACGCATGCCGGCGGCGTGTCTGCGTTGGCCGGCACGCAAGGCCGGCACGCTGGCAGGGCTGGTCGCGGCTTCGCTGTATGCGCTGATGGCCGGCTTCGGGCTGCCGACCCAGCGCGCGTTGATGATGCTGGTCGTGGCAGCGATCGCACTGATGTCCGGGCGTGAGGTGCAGGCGAGCAGGGTGTTGGCCATAGCGTTGTTCGTGGTCCTGCTGTTCGATCCTTGGGCGGTGCTGTCTGCGGGCTTCTGGCTTTCCTTTGGCGCGGTCGCGATCATCGTTTTCATCCTCACGGGCCGACGAACCGTAGTGCAAGGTTGGCGTGCGGCGCTGAGGATTCAGCTTGCGATCCCACTGGCCACCGTGCCGCCGCTGCTTGCCCTGTTCAACGCCTTTTCCATCGTGGCCCCGGTTGCCAATGCGTTTGCGATTCCGCTGGTGAGCTTCGTGATCGCCCCATTGGCGCTGGCGGCGATTGCTCTGCCCTTTGCGCCGATTCTGGAAATCGCGCATTGGTTCGTGGGCTGGATGATGCTGGGACTGGCCTGGTTGGCTGAACAGCCGTTCGCGTTGTGGCGCAGGCCGGCGTTGCCGGCGCTACTCATTGCAGCGTCTGCGTTGGCCGTGTTCTGGTTGCTGTTGCCCCGTGGAACGCCAGGCCGCAGCGTGGCCTTGCTGATGCTCGCGCCGGCATTCCTCTGGATGCCTCCACGGCCGGATGCCGGCGAGTTTCGGGCGGTGGTGCTTGACGTCGGCCAGGGGTTGGCCGTGCATGTTCAGACCGCGGGACATGATCTGGTGTTCGATTCAGGTCCGCCGTATGGGCCGGATGCCGACGCGGGAGGACGAGTCCTGCTGCCCTATCTCGGGGCGATCGGTGTGAAGCGGCTGCACAAGCTGGTCATTTCTCATGGCGACAGCGACCACATCGGCGGCGCCGCAACCCTGACGGATGGCATTGCGGTGTCGCGTCTCGTGAAAACACCGGTGGAAACGCACCCCGACCTTGCGAGTCGTGCGCTGACGGTCGGTGACTGTGTGGCGGGCGACGGGTGGGAGTGGGATGACGTGCGTTTCGAGTGGCTCAATCCGGGGAGCGATCCCGCCTATCGCAAGATCAACGATCATGCCTGCGTGCTGCGCATCGCTGGAGCGGGCGGGGTGTTTCTGGTGACCTCCGACATCGAGGCGATCGCCGAGCGCAGTATTCTCGGACGTGATCGGGAGGCGCTTGCCGCCGACGTGGTGACCGCCCCCCACCATGGCAGCCGGACCTCTTCCTCGCCGGCTTTCGTGGCAGCCGTCGGAGCGACCCATGTCATCCAACCCGTCGGCAACATGAACCAGTATCGTCATCCTCACCCGGCGGTGTGGGCACGCTGGGATGCGGCCGGTGCGCGCAACTGGCGAACCGACGGTCAGGGCGCGATCATCGTCGATATGAGGCGCGACGGACCTGAACTGTCTGCACAGCGCGAGCGTGTGCGACGTTACTGGCATGGGCGCTGATGCACGGTGGTGTCTGTAACGCTGCACGCATGAGATCGCGGTTAAACTTTGCTTGACCACACACTGCGGAGTCCATGAATGAGACTGCTCGACACCCTGCGGGACTTTTTTCAGCCTCCTCGTTCGCCTCAGCGACCCGCCTTCGGCATGCGGGAACGCTGCGTTCAGTGCGTCGGACCCCACGGCCTGCATCGGATGGCCTATGTGGAGTGGGGTGACCCGGATAACCCCCGGGTGCTGGTCTGCGTCCACGGACTGACACGCAACGGGCGCGATTTCGATTTTCTTGCCCAGGCTTTGCAGGACGATTATCGGGTGATCTGCCCGGATGTCGTCGGCCGGGGGAGAAGCGACTGGCTCGGGGTGAAGACCGACTACGGTTTTCCGCTGTATGTCTCGGATATGGTGACCTTGCTCGCGCGCGCCAACGCCAAGACTGTGCATTGGGTTGGCACCTCGATGGGTGGCATCATCGGCATGCTGCTCGCCGGCTTGCCGCATACGCCGATCTCGCGCCTGGTCCTCAACGATGTCGGGCCAGTGATCACTGCGGTATCCCTGCGCCGTATTGCCGACTATGTCGGGCGGGCGCCGAAGTTCCCCAGCATGGACGAGGCCGAGGCCTGGATCCGCCAGGTCAGCGCACCTTTCGGCCCGCTGACCGACGAGCAGTGGCGGCATCTGACACGTTATTCGGTGAGGCCGGTCACCGGGGGGTTTTCGATGGTGTACGACCCGGGCATCGGCGACGTCTTCCGCAGCATGCCCATCGTTGCCGACATGGACATGTGGAGTGCCTACAACGCGATCCGCTGCCCCACGCTGGCGATGCGTGGTGCCGAGTCCGATCTCCTCGAGCACGCAACCCTCCAACGCATGGCCGAAACCGGACCGCGGGCGCAAATCGCCGAAATTCCCGGCGTCGGTCATGCCCCCATGTTCATGGACGATGCGCAGGTCTCGCTAGTTCGCGACTACCTGCTTTCGGCCGATCACTGATCGGTCTCGGGCTCGAAGCGGATCGAGGCCGAATTGATGCAGTAGCGCAGGCCGGTGGGTGCCGGTCCGTCTTCGAACACATGGCCGAGATGTGCGCCACACTGCTGGCAAAGCACCTCCGTGCGGTGCATGAAGTGCGAATGGTCGTCTGCACTTTCGACGTTGTCAGGCGTCGCGGCCGTCCAGAAACTGGGCCAGCCGCATCCGGCGTCGAACTTGTGCGCGGAGTGGAACAACTCGGCACCGCAGCATCGGCAGCGGTATTCGCCCCGGTCCCAGTGGTTCCAGTATTCACCGGTGAAAGCCCGTTCCGTGCCCTTCTTTCGGGTGACGTGATACTGCTCAGGGCTGAGTTCCTTTTGCCACTCCTCGTCGCTCTTTGCGATATTGCGCGTCATCATCGTGCTCCTCGTAGGGCCAGTTCCGGACTTCACTGCGAACGAGAGCAGGCCCAAGCTTGGCTCAATGGAGGTGCCGAGGGGTGTTCTCGCCGTGGCTTTCCGGCATTTCGGCATGAACCGTCTCGCCTTCGGCTGACGGATACATCGGTGCGCCACAGTCGTCGCAGTATTCGAGCGGAAAACGGTGCTCCTGGTTCACGATGTCGGTGACACCGCAATCGCGCAGTACGCTCTCGATCTGCAGCGGGATGTCGCTGTGTTCGTCCTCGGCGCCAAGTAAAGGCCAGACCACACCGTGCACCACCTGTTCCCGGTCGCGTACCGAAAAACCGATGCGATACTCCTCGAGCTTTTCGTCGTGGAAGGGTGCAATGACCGCGCGCAGCGAGGCGGCCGGGGTGTCGAGTTCGGCGCCCAGGAAGGCAACGGACGCACGAATCGAGTAGGGACGGCTATGGCTGTCGGCGTGGCGGCTGGCTGCGAAATACGCTTCGGGCAGTACCACTTCGGTCGCGCACCCGGGCATGATGGGCGCGAGACAGGCACCGCCCTGATTGCGCCAGCGGGTGAAGGCGCTGTCACGATTGCTCCCTTCCTCCTGCCATGCGAACAATGGTTCGCCGCGCGGTACGGCGACCGCGGCCAGCAGATAGCGCGTGTCGGAAAGGAATTGTGCGGTTTCGGGGAGTCCCTCGGTCGCAATGTGCAGGTCGTGTCCCTCGAGGGCGGCGCGACCGAGTGCAGCGGCGAACTCAGCCGTGGCGCAATACCCCTGCGGCAACTGGTCCGGACTGAAGAGGAAGTCGGCCAGCGCGATACGTGCGTTCTCGGCGACGATATGCGCCTGAAGGTGCACTCGCAGGTTGGAGAGTACGGCCGGAACAATGGTGCTGGCGGGGATCTTGTAGCGAGACCACGCGAGCACGGGCGCGCCGATCAGCAGGATCTCGTGGTCCTCCGAGATGCCGGATGCGCACTCGGCGCGGGACTCGATGAAATCCGCGAGTTCTTCGTAGGCTTGTGGGTGCTGAGCGTGCAGCGTATCGAGCGCGGCGTTGAGGCCGTCTTCGTCCTGAGCGCGGAGCATGTCGTCGATCGCAACAGTCAGGCGGCGCTCCCAGTGCTGATCCTCCGCCCGGCAGCCTGATTCGGACAACCCGATGGCCATGCGCATCAGTGCCTCGGTCTCGCGGCTCAGACCACCACGCCGCTTGTGTCGGGTTCTTTTCATTCTGGGTGTTCCTGCTGAGGTGTTCCCGAAGGCTTGGTGCCGGTCGAGTTAGGCGGCTAGTTTAACCCGCCGCGTGGCACACGGTGCGCGGCAGGGGCCTGAAGCGGCTCAGTACGCGGGTTTGTTGAGCCGCACCGCCTGCATAATCGTGGCTGCGATCTCCTCGATGGACTTGGTTGTCGAGTCCAGCCACGGTATGTTTTCCCGTCGCATGAGTTTCTGTGCTGCATCGATTTCGTAGATGCAGTTGTCGAGCGCGGCGTAGCGGCTGTTGGCACGGCGCTCCTGGCGGATCTGGCTGAGGCGCTCTGGCGAAATGGTCAGGCCGAAGAGCTTGCGCCGGTAGCGGTGGATCTCGCCGGGGAGCTTGTTGCGTTCGAAGTCTTCTGGAATCAGCGGGTAGTTGGCCGCCTTGACGCCGAACTGCATCGCGAGATACAGGCTGGTTGGCGTCTTGCCGGAGCGCGACACACCGACCAGAATCACGTCGGCGTCGGCCAGTTCCCCGTCCGAGGAGATCCCGTCGTCGTGGGCCATTGCGTAATTGATGGCCTCGATGCGTGCCTTGTAGTCACTGCTTTCGGCGATGCCGTGAAACCGGCCGACCGCATGATTCGAGCGCATGTCCAACTCGACCTCGAGCGGTCCGATGAACTGCTCGAAGAGGTCGATGAAAAGCGCGTCGGCCCGGCGCAGCCCGGCAACCGTGTCCTGATTGACCATGGTGCTGAACACGATGGGCCGGGCGCCATCCTTGAGGCCAGCTTCGCGGATCTGCTGCGCGCAGTCGATGGCCTTGTCGAGCGTATCCACGAAGGGGATCCGGATTTGCCGGAACTTGGCGTCGGGGAACTGGGTGAGCAGGCTGTGTCCCAGTGTTTCCGCGGTAATTGCGGTGCCGTCGGAAATGAAAAAGGCAGTTCGGATGTGGTCTGAAGGCATGGTTTTGGCCAGAAAAGCGCTGTCGGCACCCGAACTGGCATGCGGCACTGCGCCAAAAGTCGTTAAAATCCGATTTTGCTTTGTCACCAACAAATTCGGAAGCCCATTCATGACCCGATACGTGATTCCCTTCACCGAACTGCGCATGACCGACGTCGAGCAGGTCGGTGGCAAGAACGCCTCGCTTGGCGAGATGATCAGCCAGTTGCCTGCAAGCGTCAGGGTCCCGGGTGGCTTTGCCACCACGGCCGAGGCGTATCGGGAGTTCCTGGCTCACCAGGGGCTGGCCGAGCGGATTCATGCAGCGCTCGAGAATCTTGATGTCGATGACGTCGACACCTTGGTTCGCACCGGTGCCGAGATCCGTCAGTGGATCGTCGACACCCCGTTCCCGGCCAAGCTCGAGGAAGAAATTCATGCTGCCTACAACGCCCTGGTCGCCGAAGGTGAGGGCAGTTTCGCAGTGCGCTCGTCGGCCACCGCCGAGGACTTGCCGGATGCCTCCTTCGCCGGCCAGCAGGAAACCTTCCTCAACATCCACGGCTACGAGAACATCCTCCACGCGATGAAGGAGGTGTTTGCCTCGCTGTATAACGACCGTGCGATCGCCTACCGGGTGCACAAGGGCTTTACTCATGCAGAGGTCGCGCTGTCGGCAGGCGTGCAGCGCATGGTGCGCTCGGATTCCGGCGCCTCCGGCGTGATGTTCACGATCGACACCGAATCCGGTTTCAGCGATGTGGTGTTCATTACCGCCTCCTATGGCCTCGGCGAAACCGTGGTGCAGGGCGCGGTCAATCCGGACGAGTTCTACGTACACAAGCCGACTCTGGCTCTCGGGAAACCCGCGGTGCTGCGTCGCAACCTCGGCTCCAAGCTGATCAAGATGGAGTTCGCAGACAAGCGCGAAGCCGGCAAATCGGTGCGCACCGTCGATGTCCCTGAGACCGATCGCAACCGTTTCTCCCTCACTGACGACGACGTTCTCGAGCTTGCGCGTTACGCAGTGATCATCGAGCAGCACTACGGCCGCCCGATGGACATCGAATGGGGCAAGGACGGTGTCGATGGCAAGCTCTACATCCTGCAGGCGCGTCCGGAAACCGTGAAGTCGCAGAGTTCCGGGCACGTGATGGAGAAGTACCGTTTGAAGCAGTACGGCCGCGCGCTCACCCACGGCCGTGCGATCGGTCAGAAGATCGGCGCCGGTCCGGTGCGTGTGGTCGCCAGCGCTTCCGAGATGAACCGGGTGCAGCCGGGCGACATCCTCGTCACCGACATGACCGATCCCAACTGGGAGCCGGTGATGAAGCGTGCTTCGGCGATCGTCACCAACCGCGGCGGCCGTACCTGCCATGCCGCGATCATTGCGCGTGAGCTCGGTATTCCGGCCATCGTCGGTTGTGGCAATGCCACCGAGGTGCTGGAAGAGGGTGACATGGCGACCGTCTCCTGCGCCGAGGGTGATACTGGCTACGTCTATCGTGGCAAGCTGGATTTCGAGGTCATCACCACCGACATGGGCAACCTGCCGGACATCCCGGTCAAGGTCATGATGAACGTCGGCAACCCCGAACTCGCCTTCGAGTTCGCGCAGATTCCGAACGGCGGCGTTGGCCTCGCACGGGTCGAGTTCGTCATCAACAACATGATCGGCATCCACCCGAAGGCGATTCTGGAAATCGACCAGGTGCCCGCCAGTCTGCGCGACGAGATTAAGCGGCGCTCGCGTGGCTATGCGACGCCGAAACAGTTCTTCATCGAGAAGCTGGTCGAGGGCATCGCCACCATCGCGGGCGCGTTCTACCCGAAGCCGGTCATCGTGCGGATGTCGGATTTCAAGTCGAATGAGTACCGCAAGCTGCTCGGCGGCGAGATCTACGAGCCGGAAGAAGAGAATCCGATGCTCGGCTTCCGCGGTGCCTCGCGCTACATCGCGCACAGCTTCCGCGACTGCTTCGAGATGGAATGCGCCGCCATGCGCAAGGTGCGCAACGAGCTGGGGCTGACCAACGTCGAAATCATGGTGCCCTTCGTACGCAATCTCGATGAGGGCAGGGAAGTGGTCGAGCTGCTCGCCGAGCATGGCCTCAAGCGCGGCGAGAACGACCTGCGCCTGATCATGATGTGCGAGATCCCGTCCAACGCCTTGCTTGCCGAGCAGTTCCTGGAATTCTTCGACGGCTTCTCGATTGGTTCCAACGATCTCACTCAGCTCACGCTCGGCCTGGACCGCGATTCAGGTCTCGTGGCCCACGCTTTCGACGAGCGCGACCCGGCGGTCAAGCAGTTGCTGTCGATGGCGATCAGCGCCGCCAACCGCCTCGACAAGTATGTCGGCATCTGCGGCCAGGGCCCCTCGGATCACTCGGACTTTGCCGAGTGGCTGATGGACGAAGGCATTCAGACCATCTCGCTCAACCCGGATACGGTTGTCGACACCTGGCTGAAGCTGGCGGCACACCAGAAGGTCTGAGTCGCATTCACTCAGGAAAAGGCCCGTGACGCTTCTGCGTCACGGGCCTTTTTTACTCCTCATTCCGGTAGCGGCTCGAATCAGGCCGAGAAGAAGTCCTTGACCTTGTCCATCCAGGACTTCGCCTTCGGGTTGTGGCGGTCCACATCCTGTCGCGAGACTTCCTCGAACTCGCGCAGCAGTTCCTTTTGTCGCTCGGTGAGTTTGACCGGCGTCTCGACTACGACGTGGCACATCAGGTCGCCGTGGGCATGGGAGCGCACGTTGCGAATACCCTTGCCGCGGAGCCGGAATACCTTGCCGCTCTGCGTTTCGGCGGGGATCTTCAGGCGGGCCATGCCGTCGAGTGTCGGGATCTCGATTTCACCGCCCAGCGCAGCGGTGGCGAAGCTGATCGGCATTTCGCAGTGCAGATCGTCGCCGTCGCGCTGGAACATGGGGTGCTTGCGGATGTGGATCTCGACGTAGAGGTCGCCCGGCGGGCCGCCGTTGACACCGGGTTCGCCATGGCCGGCGTGGCGCAGGCGCATGCCTTCGTCGATGCCGGCTGGAATCTTGACCTCGAGCGTCTTGTGGCTCTTGACCCTGCCGGCGCCGCCACAGGTGCCGCAGGGGTTTGGAATCACCCGGCCGGTGCCGTGGCACTTCGGGCAGGTTTGCTGGATCGAGAAGAAGCCCTGCTGGATGCGAACCTGGCCGGCGCCGCCGCAGGTGCCGCAGGTTTGCGGCTCGGTGCCCGGCTTGGCGCCGGTGCCATGGCAGGTACCGCACTCTTCGGCGGTGGGAATGCGGATCGTCTTTTCCGCGCCGCGCGCGGCCTCTTCCAGCGAGATCTCCAGGTTGTAGCGCAGGTCGGCGCCACGATACACGTTGGAGCGACCACCGCCCCGGCCGCCGCCGCCGAAGATGTCGCCGAAGATGTCGGAGAAGGCGTCGGCGAAACCGTCGAAGCCCTGGGCGCCCGGGCCGCCACGCCCGCCCATGCTCGGGTCGACGCCGGCATGGCCGTAGCGGTCGTAGGCTGCCTTCTTGTCCGCGTCGGACAGGACTTCGTATGCCTCGCTGAGCTCCTTGAATTTGTCCTCGGCCGTCTTGTCACCCGGGTTGCGGTCGGGGTGGTGCTTCATCGCCAGCTTGCGATAGGCCTTCTTGATTGCGTCGGCGTTGGCGTCGCGATTGATGCCCAGCACCTCGTAATAATCTCGTTTGCTCATCTGTCAGTCCTGAGTCGGGCACGGAGCCCGTTCGGCAAAAAGTCGGGAGGCCGTCGATGGCGACGGCGATCCCGACTCGAGGTCCGTAAGCACGGGCTGTCCGGTCGTCCCGACAGCCCTCTTGGCAATTACTTGTCGTTCTTGACTTCGGTGAACTCCGCATCGACGACATCTGCATCGGCCGGCTTGTCACCAGCTTCTGCGCCGGCCGCACCGGCTTCCGCCTGGCTCTGGGCGTACATCTTCTCGCCCAGCTTCTGGCTGGCGGTGGCAAGGGCTTCGCTCTTGGCCTCGATCACGGCCTTGTCGGTGCCCTTGATCGCCTCTTCGGCTTCCTTCAGTGCGGTTTCGATCGCGGCCTTCTCGCCGTCGTCTAGCTTGTCGCCGTGCTCGGCGACCGCTTTCTTGACCGAGTGGATCAGCGCGTCGCACTGGTTGCGGGCGTCGACCAGCTCGTGTGCCTTCTTGTCCTCTTCGGCATGAGCTGCGGCGTCCTGCACCATGCGTTCGACTTCCTCGTCGGACAGGCCGGAGTTGGCCTTGATGGTGATCTTGTTTTCCTTGCCGGTGGCCTTGTCCTTGGCCGATACATGCAGGATGCCGTTGGCGTCGATGTCGAAGGTGACCTCGATCTGCGGCATGCCGCGCGGTGCCGGCGGAATGTCGGTTAGGTTGAACTGGCCCAAGCTCTTGTTGCCGGCTGCCATTTCGCGCTCACCCTGGAGCACGTGGATGGTCACCGCGCTCTGGTTGTCGTCGGCGGTGGAGAACACCTGGCTCGCCTTGGTCGGGATGGTGGTGTTCTTGTGGATGAGCTTGGTCATCACGCCGCCGAGGGTCTCGATGCCCAGCGACAGTGGGGTGACGTCGAGCAGCAGCACGTCCTTGACCTCGCCCTGCAGCACGCCGCCCTGGATGGAGGCGCCGATGGCGACCGCCTCGTCCGGGTTCACGTCCTTGCGTGGCTCCTTGCCGAAGAACTCCTTGACCTTCTCCTGCACCTTGGGCATGCGGGTCTGACCACCGACCAGGATGACGTCGTCGATGTCGGTGACCTTGAGGCCTGCGTCCTTGAGCGCAACGCGGCAGGGCTCGATGGTGCGTGCGATCAGGTCTTCGACCAGCGCCTCGAACTTGGCGCGGGTGATCTTGATCGCGAGGTGCTTCGGCCCGGAGGCGTCTGCGGTGATGTAGGGCAGGTTGATCTCGGTCTGGCTGCCGGAGGAGAGTTCGATCTTGGCCTTTTCGGCGGCTTCCTTCAGGCGCTGCAGCGCGAGCACGTCGTTCTTGAGATCGACGCCTTGCTCCTTCTTGAATTCAGTGACGACGTAGTCGATGATGCGCTGGTCGAAATCCTCGCCGCCGAGGAAGGTGTCGCCGTTGGTCGCCAGCACTTCGAACTGGTGCTCGCCGTCGAGATCGGCAATCTCGATGATGGACACGTCGAAGGTGCCGCCACCGAGGTCGAACACTGCGATCTTGCTGTCACCCGGCTTCTTGTCCATGCCGAAGGCGAGGGCGGCCGCGGTCGGCTCGTTGATGATGCGCTTGACTTCGAGGCCGGCGATACGGCCGGCGTCCTTGGTGGCCTGGCGCTGGCTGTCGTTGAAGTAGGCCGGCACTGTGATGACCGCTTCGGTGACCGGCTCGCCGAGGTAATCCTCGGCGGTTTTCTTCATCTTGCGCAGCACTTCGGCGGAGACCTGCGGCGGCGCGATCTTCTTGCCACGGGCTTCGACCCAGGCGTCGCCATTGTCGGCCTTGGCGATGGTGAAGGGCATCAGGTCGATGTCCTTCTGTACTTCCTTCTCGTCGAAGCGACGGCCGATCAGACGCTTGATCGCGAACAGGGTGTTCTTGGCGTTGGTGACAGCCTGACGTTTCGCAGGTGCGCCGACGAGGATCTCGTCGTCTTCGGCGTAGGCAACCACCGACGGGGTGGTGCGGGCGCCTTCGGAGTTCTCGATGACCTTGGCCTTGCCGCCTTCCATTACGGACACACAGCTGTTGGTGGTGCCGAGGTCAATACCGATGATCTTTCCCATTTTCAATCCTTTTCAGATGCTTGATCGTTGTCGTTCATTCTCATGGACTGGCGCTAGCAGTCCTGTCTTGACGCATATATGGGGCGGCTCGAACAAGTTTCAAGCCATGCTGCGTCAGCTGCCTTTGGCTTTTGCCACGACCACCATCGCCGGACGCAGCACACGCTCGTGCAGCATGTAGCCCTTTTGCAGCACGTTGATCACTGTGTTCGGTTCGGCATCCGCTTCGATCGCACTGATTGCCTGATGGCGGTTGGGATCGAACTTCTTGTCCAGAGGGTCTTCCTGAGCGATGCCGGCGCTTTCAAACGCGGAGACCATCTGCTTGAGCGTCAACTCGACGCCT
The DNA here is from genome assembly GCF_012910885.1 of Azoarcus taiwanensis. Taxonomy (GTDB): domain Bacteria; phylum Pseudomonadota; class Gammaproteobacteria; order Burkholderiales; family Rhodocyclaceae; genus Azoarcus_F; species Azoarcus_F taiwanensis. The sequence goes on from NZ_WTVM01000064.1 coordinate 19,043, forward strand.
TCGCGCAGCTTCTCGATGGTCTGATTGTCGGTAGCCAGAGCGGTTTCGAGGCTATCCCGAACAGGCAGCAGGGCGCTCGCGAACTTCTCCGCGGCAAACCGCGCGGCTTTGGCGACGTCTTCCTCCGCACGCCGGCGCACATTCTCGGTTTCGGCCTTGGCGCGAAGCCAGGCGTCATGGTGTTCAACGGCCTTCAACTCGGCGATGCGGAGGCTCTCCTCGAGACTTGGCGTCGTGTCCGTCGTTGTCTCTTCGGTTTCCGCGGCCTGGTTGGCCTGCTGGTCGGTGCTGGGGTCATGACCGAGTTCGTCGGCGTGTCCGGTGCCGCTTTGCGGGGTCTCTTGCTTGTCCTGCATTCCTTGCAAACTCCCTTGATCGACTTGATTTACGCCGCATTTGGGGGTGGATCGTTCGATTTCAAGCGCCAAGCGTTAATTTTTTTGTATCTGCCCGTCGTCATGTGGCGCTTGATGTGGCTCCGGGCTAGTATTGGTGCTCTCGGAGCAGACGCGCACGCCATCTGAGGGCGATGTGTGGTGGCAGGGCACATGGAAGATATACCGAAGCAAATCGGCAAGTACAAAATCATCCGTGAAGTCGGGCGCGGCGCGACCGCGGTCGTCTATCTGGCGGAAAGTCCCGACATGCCTGAACCGGTGGCGGTCAAGCATGTCCGTTTCAAGGACAAGGCCAAGGACGAGGCGAAGTGGAACCGCCGCCTGATGAAGCTGCTGAAAGCCGAGGAAGCGGTTGCGAAGCGCCTGAATCACCCGAACATCATCCGGATTCACGAGGCTGTCATTCATCCCGATGAATCCTACGTGGTAATGGAGTATTTCCCGGGAGAGTCGCTGGAGCGTTACTGTGGGTTCGAGAACCTGCTGCCGGTGCATCGGACAATCGGCATTGTCTTCAAGTGCTGCATGGCGCTCGATCATGCATACCGTCAGGGGGTTGTGCATAGGGACATCAAACCGGCCAACATCCTGGTTGACGACAAGGACAACGTCAAGATCACGGATTTCGGCCTCGCGCTGAACATCAACAAGAAGATCCAGACCGATTCGACCTTCATCATGGGGGTGGGCTCGCCGGCCTACATGAGCCCCGAGCAGATCAAGAACTACCCCCTCAACCAGAAGACGGATCTCTACTCTCTCGGCGCCGTTTTGTTCCATCTGCTTACCGGGCGCCTGCCGTTCCGTGCAACCCACCCGGCACAACTCGTCTATAAGATCCTCAATGCCGATCCGCCATCGGTGTCGCAACTCAATCCAGACCTCCCGGAGAAGCTCGATTACGTCATCCGCAAGGCGCTGGAGAAGGATTTGTATTCGCGCTACCGGAATGGTGCCGAGTTCGCCAAGGACTTGTCTGCAGTGCGATATCAGATCGTCGACGACAATCATGTGCAGACCGATACCACGCGATTCAGCGTGTTGCGCAAACTGGGCTTCTTTACCGAATTCGACGACATCGAGCTATGGGAAGTATTGCGCATTTCGAATTGGCGCAAGGCCGACGGGCGAACAACAATCTATCGCGAGAACGAGGCTGATCAGCGCTTTGGTGTCGTGCTCGAAGGGCAGGTCGAAGTGTCGGTCGAAGGGCGCAGGGTGACACGCCTCGGGCCGGGCGAGATTTTTGGTGAGCTCGCCTGGCTGGACAGCAAGGACCACCGTCACCTGAATACCATCATCACCGCCGAACCGACCACTTATCTCGAGATCAGCCCGGCCGCGCTGGCGCTGGCGACCGACGAAGTGCGCGATCGATTCCGTGAGCAGATATCGACCGTCGTCGCCAAACGACTGGGAGAGGCCGCGCGCAGGCTGGCCGCTCAGGGCGAGGAGGCAGTGCGGGGCGACTTCACCGCAACAGGCGGGCTCGACCTGCAACTGGTCGACGATTGACCGATGCCGGCGTCCGAAGGTGACGCCTGTTCAGACTGCCAGGTCGATCTGGCTGACCGTTCCGACCCGGCCGCTTTCCGCCACGTAGATGCTGCTCGCCCGCATCACGCCGAGGGTTTCATTGGCATGGTTGCGTAACTCGAATGGCGTGCTGAGGTTTTTCAGATAGAGCGCACCGATGCCGGCCTCGGCCATGGTGAGCAGGCTGCCGCCGCCATCGGTATCCGGTTTCCACAAGCGCAGTTTGGCGAAGGCCGGGTCGGCGGCATCGATCCAGCCGTTGCGATCCGCGTCGAGGGCTGCGAGTTCGGCGAAGCCGTTGCCGGTCGTCGGGCCGAAAAGCTCCCGCCCGTCGTCGATTCGACCGTTGCCGTCGCGGTCGATGGCGAGAAAGCCGCGACCACCACCGAGCATCGGCAGCAGTTCGTTGTTGCCATCCGCGGTCAGATCGAACTCGAAACGTGCGTCCTGCAAGGCTGCGCCCGGTCCGCCAAAGTCGAGAACGAGTGGGTCCTTAAGGCGCGCCTGGCCACCACGAACTTCGATGTTCAAGGTTTCCGTAAAGCTGCGCTCCATCTCGAAACCGACATCGAAGCGAATCTCTCGTCCATCGCGGGTGCGGATGACGCCCTCTGCCTGAAACTGCGTGTACTCGTATTCCGTGCGCGTCGAGCTGAAACTGTATTCGAAACCGCCACCCTGCGCGTTGGGCTGTGCTGCGTTTGCCTGCCCCGGCGAAACGTTGTCGACGGTGGTCTGCGGATCACGCAATTCGGCCATGCGCAGCAATTTCAGCGGCCTGCCGGTGATGATCTCGATCATCGTCGCCATCAAGCGAAGCTGGGGGTCGAGTTCGGTGTCCTCGCTGTCAGGCGCGATGGATTCGGCGCCGGCCGATTGCGCCGCCTGAGGAGAGATCGTGACGCGGGTGCCGTTGGCCGCGGCTGACCCGTTGGCAAGGGCTGCGGCGTTGCCCGACCAGACCTCGAGACGTTCGGTCGTGTGGGTCGTGGTGAAACTGGTGTGCGCGGCGCGCATCTGGATGACAGAGGATGCGATTTCCATGCTGGCATGGCCTCCGATAGGCTGATTCGCCCCTTATAACGACCGGCCCGCGAAGAACTTGAGTGTGTTTGCGTCAGAGAACGCTCTCAAGCCAGCGTTGGAGGCTGCTGGCGTCCATTGCGCCGGACTGGCGGGCGACTTCGCGACCCCCACGAAACACCGCCAGGGTCGGAATGCTGCGAATTCCGAAACGCCCGGCGAGATCAGGGTTGGCTTCAGTGTCCACTTTTGCGAAACGCAGTGCGGGCTCCATCCGTTTGGCGACCTGCTCGAAGTTCGGTGCCATCATTCGGCAGGGCGCACACCAGGGTGCCCAGAAATCGATTACCAGCGGGAGGTCGCTGCGCCGCAGATGCGCGTCGAGTGAGGAGGCGTCCAGCGTTACCGGTATGCCGGAGAAAAGAGGGCGCTTGCAGCGGCCACACGCCCCCCCGGCCGTCAGTCTTTCGGCTGGCAGTCGGTTGATGGCGTGACAATGCGGGCAGGCGACGTGCAGGTTTTCCGTCATGGCGGGCTCCAGGGTATCAGCGAAAGCTAATATATTGCTAGCCCCAATTTCAACCGGGAAACCGCAGTTCGATATATTCAATTGTGCGTCTGACGAGCAATCGGGCGCGCACCAGTTGGGTGAGCATCTCCAAGGATTCAGGTCCCGGTGTCTGTATGGCGTTCGAGGTCATTGAGAGCGGCCAACCGCGGAACCCACTCCGCCAGGACTCACGGGCGGCGCCGGCCCACCACGACCTGAATTCGTCGGTCTGTCGGATCGCCGACCGCAATGGCAACCAACCAGGTGAGGAGGCTGTAGACGAGTGCGCTCCAGAAGGCACTCCAGAATCCGTCAACCTGTACGCCAGCCACCAGGGTTGCCACACCCCAGAACAACAGGGCGTTGATGACCAGCGTGAACAGCCCCAGGGTCAGCAC
>NZ_WTVM01000065.1 GCF_012910885.1 Azoarcus taiwanensis
CCTATCGCCTCAAGGAGAAGCTCAAATCCGGACTCGTCCGCTCATTTGACGAGCAAACCCAACCGGGTGGGGAAATTTGAATTACCACACTGGGGAAAATTCGCTTGCCCTTGACACGCATCTCCTTCGCGCACAGGCGTCCGTCTGGGTCGCGCTTCATGACTTCTCGTCGGCGTCCTTGGTCTTGAGTTCAAGCCATTGACGCTTGTCCTGCACCGTTGCCCAGGTGTCGGCATCCGGCAGCGGAGCATGCGCCTCGACGATCCGCGGCCAGGCCTTCGCCAGCTCGGTGTTCAGGGCGAGATACTCGCGCTGGTCCTCCGTCAGCTCCTCCTCGGGCACAATCGCATCGACCGGACATTCAGGGACGCACAGCGTGCAGTCAATGCACTCCTCCGGGTCGATCACAAGGAAGTTGGGCCCCTCACGGAATGCGTCGACCGGGCACATGGTGACGCAATCCGTGTACTTGCAGCGGATGCAGGCTTCGGTGACGACGTGGGTCATGGCTGCGTCTCCTCGAACCGGGGTATCAGCACCGGGAACAACTCGGGGATGCGCGACCGATCCAAGCCCGCCCGACCGCAGTCACGCGTACGTTCGGCCGGCGCAATGTGATACTCGTGCCACAATCTGACGAGATGGGGTGGGCGTTGCATGGTGGATCCTTTCGTGACGTTTCTTTAAGAGTCATCTTAGTTGCTTCTTTAAAAGAGTCAACAGAAATGAATCTATTGCGTGCTATCATGCGGCACGCTCCAGCCGTGATCTTGAGATGAACATCACCCAACACACCGATTACGCGCTTCGCCTGCTCATGTACCTTGGCACGTGCCCCGATCGGCGCGTCACCATCAAGGAAGTGGCCGAATGCTTTGACATTTCGCGCAGTCACTTGATGAAGATCGTCACCGAGCTGGTGGCAAAAGGCTTTGTTGACGGTGCGCGAGGCAAAGGCGGCGGCTTGACGCTGGCACGACCCGCAACCGAGATCAATCTTGGCGATGTGGTCCGTCAGATCGAACCCAGCCTCGAACTGGTCGAATGCTTCGGAACGAAATCGCACTGTCTGCTCGATCCGGCATGCAGACTCAAGGGCGTACTGGATGGTGCCTTGCGCGCCTTTCTCTCGGCGCTCGACCAAGTGTCACTTGCGGATCTCGTTGTCAGTGACGCGCGGCTTCACGAGGCGCTCGGCCTGAACGCGCCAGTGCGCATCGCATTGCAGCCAAGAAAGGCCAGCCGCCCTTGAGGGGGCGGGACGCGCAAGCGATAGTCCGATTCAACAACCGGTAACCTGAAACCCAATTCGAGCGACGTGTCGGTCACGACTGCCTCGACTGCCGTATACGGCAGAAAAGACAGTCGTGACAGCGCAACAAAGCGATGAAACGCCGCATAGTCGTGCCATGCGATATGGCACGTTGCTTGCGTTGTGTATGGTAACGCGGGCCGTGCCGTCGAACGCCGGCCGATCTTGCAGCGCGTGGCGTTGTGGGATCGTCGCCGAGCCACGAGCGCCCCGCTTCCCTCATCGTCCGACGCCGCTGTCGTGCCGGACACAGGAGACCGGAGCCATGACTGACACCAAAACACTCAAGCAACGCCGCCAACTATTGATCGCCACTTCGGGCGCAGGTGCGGTCGCCGCCGCGGCCACCGCAGTGCCCTTCGTAGCCAGTCTCACGCCTTCCGATCGTGCCCGCGCCGCAGGCGCGCCAGTGCAGGCGGATGTCAGCAAGCTCGCACCGGGCGAGATGATGACTGTCGAATGGCGCGGGAAACCTGTATGGATTCTGCATCGCACCCCTGAGATGCTTGCCTCGCTCGAAGCCGAAACACTGGAGCGGCGCCTCGCTGACCCGGAATCGGTGAGACTCCAGCAACCTCCCTACGCCACCAACCGGCATCGATCGATTCACGACCGCTACCTCGTCGTCATCGGCATCTGCACCCACCTCGGCTGCTCTCCCACCGCGAAACTGGTGCCGGGTGCTGCCGGAGGCATGGCCGAAGATTGGCCCGGTGGGTTCTTCTGCCCCTGCCACGGCTCGCACTTCGACCTTGCCGGCCGCGTCTTCCTGAGCCAGCCCGCGCCTACCAATCTGGTTGTGCCACCGTACAAGTGGCTCTCGGATGCAGTCGTGCTGATCGGAGAGGATGACGGCGTGACCGCCTAGATCAGCGTGCGGCGAGAAACCCGCTGATCAGATCCAGCACCTGCTCCGGGCGTTCCCGGTGGGGCACATGTCCGGTGTTCGCCAAGATCTCGGCCCGCGCAGGGCCTGCGCTCAGCTCGGCGATCATCTGCGGGTGGCGATTCGAACCGTATTCGTCTTCCGTGCCATGAATCGCCAGCACTGGGCACCGCACATGGGGCAGCGTGTCGGCGAGTGACCAGCTCGCGAATCCCGGGTGCAGCCAGGTCTCGGTCCAGGCCTCCAGCACCCAGCGCGCGTTGTCGCCGTGGTATCGGACCAGCCGCTGAAACTGCTGTTCGTCCGCAAACTGCGTCTTGGCCACGGCGATGCTCGCCGTCGTGCGGTCTTCGGTAAAAGCCTGCGCCGCCACCGTAATCAGTGCCTCGCACTCGTCCGGAAACGCGGCCGCACAATTCACCGCCATGCCACCGCCCACGCTGTGCCCGAGCAGCACGAAACCCGGTAGCCCCAACTGCGCCCGAAGCACCCCGAAATAGCGACGTGCCTCCTCGGCGATGAAGTCCAATCCCGGCCGATCATGCCGCGCATCCGACCGCCCGAAGCCCAGCCGGTCATAGGCGATCACCCGCCTGCCGGTCGCCTCACACAAGCGAGCCGGAAAATCCCGCCACAACTCGACGCACCCGAGCGAATCGTGAAACAGCACGATCGGGTTGCGCACCGGTTCATCCCCAGCAATGTTCACCGGTGACCAGATACGGACATGGATGGCGCCTTCCGGATGTGAGACGCGGGTCTCGGTCACTTCGATGTCGGTCGTTTCGGGGGTGGTCATAAGCTGCGTTCTTCCTGTGCAGGTGCAAATATGATTCATGCGGCCGCCGCATGTTTGTTGAGTAGTGCGCAAACGTCAAGGGCGGGCAGCTATGTGCTTGAGCTCTCTGTGCGATTCTTGAATTGGCTACGTGCTGTACTAGTATGAATATTCGATTTGCAGAATATTTTTGGTCGCCTTGATCAACAAGAAGAAGAGTTCCGAAGGGGCCGTTCTTGATGGGAGATCATGGAAATGACATCACGTAGCAACCCCCTGCCGGAAATCCAGAAACCGTCAGTTTCCCCGGTAAGCGCTCGCGGTGCGGGTTCAAAACCTCGCGCGAGGGTGAAGAAGAATAGCGTGCAGACAGCGCCGACGCCGGTCGGCGACAATGAACGTCGGCGCTATGTTGCCGAAGCGGCCTATTACATCGCAGAACAGAGAGGCTTTGTCGGCGGGTCCGCCGAGGAAGACTGGTTCGCCGCAGAAGCTGAGATCGAACGCCTGCTAGCGCCGCACCGACACTGATCAGACATCCTGATGCTGTTGTGCAGCAGCTGGACGATGTCAGGATGGCAGGAGAATGACCGCGGCCAGCGGCGGAAGCGTGAGCTCGATCTGGGCTGGCCATTCTCCCCATGGTTGGTTGTAGGCTTCGACCACGCCGGCATTTCCGATGTCGCCACCACCGTAGTGGTGCGAGTCGCTATTGAAGCCCTCGCGCCAGGGACCGGCATGCGGTACCCCAAGGCGGTAGCCGTGCCGCGGAACCGGGGTGAAGTTCAGCACTGCCAGCGCCGCGCGACCTGCGCGGTCGCGTCGCACGAACGCGACGATGGAGTTGTCGCTGTCGTGGCAGTCGATCCAGGCGAAGCCCTCGTGGCGGAAGTCGAGCTCGTGAAGCGCCGGAATCTCGCGGTGAAGTCGGTTGAGGTCGCGGACCATGCGCTGAACGCCAAGATGCGATGCGTGCGCGAGCAAACCCCAGTCGAGTTCGCCGCGTTCGCACCATTCGTGTCGCTGACCGAACTCGCAGCCCATGAACATCAGTTTGCGCCCCGGCGTGGCGGTCTGCCAGGCGATCAACAGCCTCAGGTTGGCCATGCGCTGCCACTCGTCTCCGGGCATCTTGGCCAGCAGGGCGCCCTTGCCGTGCACGACCTCATCGTGCGACAGCGGCAGCACGAAGTTCTCGCTGTAGGCATAGAGTTGTCCGAAGGTCAGCAACTCATGGTGGTACCGGCGGAAGAGCGGATCGACCGCGAAGTAGCGCAGCGAATCGTTCATCCAGCCCATGTTCCACTTCATCGAGAAACCCAGTCCGCCCAGATGCGCGGGACGCGAAACCATCGGCCAGGCGGTCGATTCCTCGGCGATCGTCAGCGCACCTGGGAAATGCTCATGGACCATGACGTTCAGTTCGCGCAGGAAGTCGATGGCCTCCAGGTTCTCGCGTCCGCCGAACCGGTTCGGTGTCCACTCGCCTGGCTTGCGCGAGTAGTCCAGGTAGAGCATCGAGGCCACGGCATCGACGCGCAGTCCGTCGGCATGAAACGCGTCAAGCCAGTAGTGTGCCGACGACAGCAGGAAGCTGCGCACCTCGTGACGGCCGTAATTGAACACGTGCGTCCCCCAGTCGGGGTGGAGACGCATCTTCGGGTCCTCGTGCTCGTAGAGCGCCGTGCCGTCGTAGTGCGCCAGGGCCCAGGCATCCTCCGGAAAATGCGCGGGTACCCAGTCGAGCAGGACGCCGATGCCGGCCTGATGGCAGCGGTCGATGAACTCGCGCAGATCGTCCGGCGAACCGAAGCGACTGGTCGGGGCGAAGTAGCCGGTCGTCTGATAACCCCACGATTCGTCCAGCGGGTGCTCGGTCAGCGGCATCAGTTCGATATGGGTGTAGCCCATATCGAGGACATAGGGGATCAGGCTGTCGGCCAACTCGCGATAGCTGTACTGCCTCCCGTCCGGATGGCACCGCCAGGAACCCGCGTGGATCTCGTAGATCGACAGCGGTGCATGAAGCCAGTCGCAGTGCCGGCGGGCTTCGAGCCAGTCGGCATCCTGCCAGACATGCTCCGATGGGGCGGCAATGCGGCTCGCGTTGCCCGGCCGGCGCTCGAACTCGCGCGCGTAGGGATCGCTCTTCAACGAGACCGCGCCGGTGTTTCGGTTGCGGATCTCAAAGCGGTACAACTGACCTGCGTCGGCCTCGGGGATGAACAGTTCCCAAACGCCGCTCGCGCCGAGGCTGGACATCGGGTGGCGGCGCCCGTCCCAGTCGTTGAATTCGCCGACGACCGAGACTCGTCCCGCGTTCGGCGCCCAGGTCCGGAAGCACACCCCGTCGATGCCTTCGCGGCGTTGTGGCAGAGCCCCGAGCAGTCGGTATGCCTGAAAGTTGCGGCCTTCGGCGAACAGGTACAGCGCCTGTGCGTCCGGCTCGGGGGGAAACGCCCAGCAGTCGTGGAACTCGGTGCGCCGACCGTTCGCCTCGACGCAAAGCCGGTAGGGGCCTGCAGGGGCCTGCGGTCCGGTCCATTCGAACACACCGCCGGGCGAGAGGCGCCGCATTGCTGCCTCGCCCGTCGGAGTAAGCAGCGACACCGTCGTGGCCTGCGGTTGCAGCGTGCGCACAACCCATCCGCTACCGATCGCGTGACGCCCGAGAACTGCGAACGGATCGTGCTCACGCGCGCCAGCGAGGGCTTCGAGTCTGATGCGGTCGATCGACATGACAGCAGGCGCCTCCCGTCGGGGAAGGATGTATGACACGGATAGCACAGAATAGCCCGGCGAGGAAACAATTCCATGAGCAAGATCTGTCCCCATTACGACTACTGCCCGCAAAAGGAACGCGGTGATCCGCGTTTCGTCAGCGCGCTGACGAGAAACACCTTTGCCATGATTCTCGCCGGCGGCCGTGGCTCGCGCCTGCATCAGCTGACGGACTGGCGGGCCAAGCCGGCGGTGCCGTTCGGCGGAAAGTTCCGCATCATCGACTTCACCTTGTCCAATTGCGTCAATTCCGGCGTACGGCGCATTGCGGTCGCGACCCAGTACATGTCGCACAGCCTGATCCAGCACCTGCAGCGGGGCTGGAGCTTTCTCGACGGTCGATTCCATGAATTCGTAGAGATTCTCCCCGCAAGCCAGCAGTCGCCGGGCGGGCTCTGGTACCAGGGAACCGCCGACGCCGTATTCCAGAATCTCAGCATCCTGCGACGCAACCACCCCGCCTTCGTGATGGTGCTTTCGGGCGACCACGTCTACAAGATGGATTACGGCCGGATGCTTGCGGCTCACGTAAGCAGCAAGGCGGATGTGACAGTGGCCTGCGTCGAGGTGCCTGTCGGCCAGGCGAGTGCGTTCGGCATCATGGGTGTCGATGCGGAGGGACGCGTTGTGCGATTCGTGGAAAAACCCGAGCACCCGGACCCGATCCCCGGTCAGCCCGAACTCGCGCTGGCGAGCATGGGTGTGTATGTGTTCAACGCGGCCTTGCTCGACAGCCTGCTCGAAACGGATGCGGAGCATGCGGATTCATCGCACGATTTCGGCAAGGACATCATTCCCGGGTGCATCGACCATCATCGCGTGATGGCCCACCGTTTCGCCGACAGCTGTGTGAATACACCTTCGGACGGAAAGCCTTACTGGCGGGATGTCGGCACGCTGGACGCCTACTGGGAGGCCAACATGGAGCTCACGAAGGTGAGTCCGGAGTTGAATCTCTACGACCAGCTCTGGCCGATCTGGACCTATCAGGAGCAGTTGCCACCCGCCAAGTTCGTGTTCGACGATGACGGCAGGCGCGGGATGGCGGTCGATTCGCTGGTGGCCGACGGCGTCGTGATCAGCGGTGCGCTGGTGCGCAGGTCGCTGCTGTTTGGCGGCGCGCGGGTCAACAGCTTCGCGAGCGTCGAGGATTCGGTTCTACTTCCCGAAGTCAGGATCGGGCGCAAGGCCATGCTGCGTCGTTGCATTGTCGACAAACGAGCACAGGTTCCCGAGGGCCTGGTCGTCGGCTTCGATCCCGAGCAGGATCGAATGCGCTTTCACGTGAGTCCCGGCGGCGTCACCTTGATCACCCCCGAGATGCTCGGGCAGAAGGTATTCCGCCAGCCATGACAAAGGGTCTCGATCTCGTACTCCTGTGGCACATGCACCAGCCTGACTACCGGGTCGAGAGGCATGGTGGAGAGAACGAGTTCGCAATGCCCTGGACTTATCTGCACGCGATCAAGGACTACGTGGATATGGCGGCGCATCTGGAGCGGCACGAAGGGATGCGTGCAGTCGTCAATTTCGCCCCGGTCCTGCTCGAACAGATCGAGGACTATGCCGCCCAGTTCCGCGAACGACGGTTTCGCGACCCGCTGCTGCGTTGCCTGGCACAAGCCCGTCTGGACGATCTGAGCCTGGCTGAACGCCGCATGCTGCTCGACACATGCTTTCGCAGCAATCATCGCACGATGCTCGATCCCTATCCGCCATACGCGAATCTGTACCGCATTCATCGCGAAATAACGGCGGCGGATGCATCCGCCGCCGTATACCTGTCGGGCGACTATTTCTCGGATCTGCTGACCTGGTATCACCTGGCCTGGTGCGGTGAGACGGAACGCCGCCGGCAGCCTCTGCTCATGCGCCTGATGGCAAAAGGGTGCGGCTTCGATGCAGGGGATCGGCGGGCGTTGCTCGAACTGATCGGTGAGCTGATCGCGGGCCTGATAGGTCGCTACAGGGCGCTGGCCGAGAAAGGGTGCATCGAGCTGTCTGCGTCCCCGCTGGCGCATCCGATCGCACCATTGCTGCTGGACCCGTCGTGTGCGCGACAGGCGCAGCCGGATCTGCCCCTGCCTGCGAATCCGGTCTACCCCGGTGGGCGTAGCCGCGTGCTAGCGCATATTGACGAGGCCCTTCTGAGTCATGAGCGGTGCTTCGGCCATCGGCCGGAGGGGCTCTGGCCAGCCGAAGGGGCCGTCTCGGACCCCTTCGTGCGCCTGCTCGCGGGGGGGCGTTTTGCCTGGGTCGCAAGCAGCGAGTCGGTACTCGCAAACAGTCTGCGGCACCAGGGAGTGGACTTCGATGCCGAGCGTGGCCGACATCTGTACCGGCCCTGGCAACTGGCGGATTGTCCCGGCCTGACCCTGTTCTTTCGCGATGAACGCCTGTCGGACCTGATCGGGTTCGATTACGCAAAATGGTACGGCAGCGATGCGGTGAGCCATTTCGTCGGCGAACTCGAGGCGATCGTCGACGCGGCGCCGGATGGCGAGCGACCGGTGGTGAGCGTGATCCTGGATGGCGAGAACGCCTGGGAATACTACCCGTACAACGCGTACTACTTTCTCGATCATCTCTACGAGGCGCTCGCGACTCACCCGACGATTAGCGTCACGACCTTCGCCGAGCGCTCGACCCGAACGGAGGGATTCGGAGCGCTCGAGACCTTGGTGGCGGGAAGCTGGGTGCAGGGCACCCTGTCCACCTGGATCGGTCATGCCGACAAGAACCGGGCCTGGGAGCTGCTCTGTGAAGCGAAGCGCAGCTACGACCTTGCACTGTCGGGCGGGACCCTCGGATCAGCCGCGGCGTCTGCGGCTGCGCGACGGCTGGCCTGCTGCGAAAGTTCGGACTGGTTCTGGTGGCTCGGTTCCGCCAATGAAAAGGCAGCCATCGCCGCCTTCGATGATTTGTTCCGTGAGAATCTCAAGGGGCTCTATGGTTGGCTGGGCTTTCCTCCGCCGACCGTACTTGACCGACCCGTGAGTCAGCTGGAGGAGAGGCCGATCCAGGAAGCCGCCCGCGACGGCACGATGCTCAGAGGGCAGCCGGCGTCGGCTGCAGGCGGAGCAAGTCATGATTCCGATTGAGGATAGGCCGGCGTTCGGTGTCGGTAGTGTCGATGAGTGACGACCGGAGCGGCGACCCTTTGCCCGAGGCGAACGAAGCACTGGAGAAGCTCGCGGCGTGGTGCGGGATCGAAGCCGCGCATTTCGACATATGGGGTCGGCTGCATCAGGTTTCCGATGCGACACGGCGGGCGCTGCTCGTGTCGATGGGCGTGGCGGTCGACTCGGATGCGGCATTGCCCGGCGAGCTCGCACGCTTCGAGCGCGCATCCTGGATGCGCATGCTGCCACCGGTACAGGTTGTTCGTGAGGCGCCCTCCGCACCGATCGACGTGCTGCTGACGCACCCGGACGCAGGTGCGGAACAGGCACTGGAATGGGTGCTCCGGCTTGAGACCGGAGATATACGGGTGCAGGGCTTCCAGCCGAACGACCTCGAGGTGGTCGAGCAGCGAAGCACCGATGGCGAGCCCCATACGCGCCGAAGATTGACGCTCGATCAGCCCCTGCCTCTCGGCTACCATCGGCTGGTGATCCGCCAGCCGGAGATGCCGGGCGGCGTGCTCGCGGAGATGCATCTGATCGTCGTGCCGACCTCCTGCCATCGCCCGCACATCCTGCAGACAGGCGGGCGCGAGTGGGGGCTCTCGGCGCAACTGTATGCGCTGCGGTCGCGGGCCAACTGGGGCATCGGAGACTTTGGCGATCTCGTCCGGCTGATCGATTTCTGCGCCGAGCAGGGAGGAGGGCTGATTGGCCTCAACCCGCTGCACGCGCTGTTTCCGGCGCACCCCGATGAGGCGAGTCCATATGGTCCGTCCAGCCGCTCGTTTCTGAACGTGATGTATCTCGACGTCGAGGCCGTGGCCGAGTTTGCCGAGTGCGCCGCCGTGCGCGATCAGGTCAATGACGACGGGTTCCGGGATCGCCTGCGCCGGCTACGCGAGCGCGATCGGGTGGATCATGCGCAGGTGGCCGCAGTCAAGTTCGCCGTGCTCGAGCAACTGTACACCCACTTCAGGGATCAGCACCTCGCAACCGGCAGCGAACGTGGACGAGCCTACCGGTCCTTTCTCGCGGAGCAAGGCAGGGCGCTGCAGATGCACGCCCTGCACGACGCCCTGCAGGCCCATCTGGCCGCGACCGATCCCGGGATGTGGGGCTGGCCTGTTTGGCCAGCGGAATTCCGTGATCCCGAGAGCGCGGCAGTCGAATCCTTTCGCCGATCACATGCGGACCGGGTGGATTTCCACGCATGGCTGCAATGGTTGGCCCATCAGCAGCTCAACGCAGCCTCACGTCATGCGCAGACGCGAGGACTGGAAATCGGCCTGATGACCGATCTCGCCATCGGGGCCAGTGCGGTAGGGAGCGACGTGTGGGTTCATCGCGAGGTTCATGCCACGGCGGCCGGGATCGGCGCCCCGCCGGACGACTTCAACCCTAACGGACAGAACTGGGGCCTGGCGCCGATGATCCCGCACCGTTTGCGCGAAGCTGGCTACTCACCGTTCATCGACGCCGTGCGGGCGAGCATGCGGGAGGCCGGCGCCCTGCGCATCGATCATGTGATGGGCCTGCAACGGGTGTATTGGATTCCGGATGGCGCTTCTCCCGCCGAAGGTGCCTACGTCCGTTATCCCGTGGAAGACCTGTTGGGCATCGTTGCACTCGAGAGCGTGCGCAACCGCTGCATGGTGGTTGGCGAGGATCTCGGTACCGTTTCGGAGGGATTTCGCGAGACAGTGCGCGCACGTGGGCTGCTTTCCTATCGGCTGCTGTACTTTGAGCGCGAGGCGGACGGGGAGTTCGCGCCTCCGTCGCACCATCCGCGCGAATCGCTGGTGATGGTGGGAACCCACGACCTGCCGACACTGGCGGGCTTCTGGGCGGGACGCGATCTGGACCTTCGCGCCGAACTGCGCTTGAGCGGATCACCGTCCGCTTTGGAGGTCCTTCGGGAGACACGGCGGCGCGACCGCGAGCGACTGCTTGCCGCGTTGCAACGCGAGGATCTCGCTTCTTCGGCCGTGATCGAGGCGCAACGCGATTGCCCTGTCATTACTGCAGCATGCGCAGCCGCAGCGCATGCCTACCTCGCGCGCAGTCCGGCGATGCTGATGCTGATCCAGACCGAGGATCTGCTCGCGCAGGTGGATCAGGTGAATGTTCCCGCCACCACTGCCGCTCAGCACCCGAACTGGCAGCGCAAGCTACTGCTCGAGATCGAGCGTTGGAACGAAAATGACATCGCATCGGGCGTTCTCGATGCGGTGCGCGCGGAGCGCGGGCGTGCCGTTCCATAGTCGGCCTCGGGATGCTACGCTAGGCAGCAGCCGGTTTCAGACCAACTTGGCCGAGCGGGGAGATGCCTGCGAGGCGCCTCCGGGCCGGCGGCAAAAGGATGTTTCCACCAACCCGGCAGGAAAGGCGGGGAGCATGCCAGGTACGCCCTTCGAGCTCGAGGTCAATCCCACCATCCCGCCGCGGCTGGCCCGTCTGCAGGAGCTTGCCGACAACCTCTGGTACAGCTGGGATCGACCCACCCGTGCCCTGTTCGCGCGGCTGCATCCGAGTCTCTGGCAGACGGTGGGGCACAGTCCGAAAGCCTTTCTCAAGCGCGTGCATCAGCATCGGCTCGATGCCGCGGCGTCGGATCGTGCCTTCCTCGATGCCTTCGACCGCGTGCTGGCGCAATACGACGCCTACATGACCGCCACTCCGGAGCGGCGAGACGACTGCGGGCTGGTTGCCTACTTCTGCGCCGAGTTCGGGTTTCACGAAAGCCTTCCGATCTATTCGGGTGGCCTCGGCATTCTTGCCGGCGACCACTGCAAGGCGGCGAGCGACGCCCATCTTCCTTTCGTGGCGGTCGGGCTGCTCTACGACCAGGGGTACTTTCAGCAGACCATCGACGCGCTGGGCAACCAGCATGCGCTGTATCGCGACTCGGATTTCGAGGACCTGCCGATCTCGCAGGTCATGCATCCGAACGGGGGCGAGCTGCGCCTTCGGGTTGCGCTTCCGGGGCGCGAGGTCGAGCTGATCGTCTGGCGGGCGCGTATCGGTCGTGTCTCGCTCTATCTTCTCGACAGTGCCGTGGCGGAGAACTCGCCAGCCGACCGGGCGATCACCCATCGCCTTTATGGTGGCGACCGTACGACCCGGATCGAACAGGAGATCCTGCTCGGCATCGGAGGGGTGCGTGCGCTGCGCGCCCTCGGCATCGAACCCGCAGTCTGGCATATCAACGAAGGGCATGCCGCCTTCATGGTGCTCGAGCGCATCCGAACCTGCATGCAGCAAGGGCTGGTCTTCGCTGAAGCGCTCGAGGCGGTGGCGGCCTGCACGGTGTTTACGACCCATACAGCGGTGCCGGCCGGGCACGACCGCTTTGGTCGCGATGTGATCCGGCGGTATTTCGAGCTCTGGGAGAGCGAATATGGCGTTCCGTTCGATGCGTTCGTCGCGCTCGGTGCCGAGCCCGACCTGCCCAGCGGGGCCGAGTTCGACATGACCTCGTTGGCGATTCGCGGTTCACGTTTCCACAACGGCGTCTCCGCCGTTCACGGCGGCGTCTCCGCGCGAATCTGTGCGCACCACTGGCCTCAGGTCGAGTTCTCCGACAACCCCATCGGATACATCACCAACGGGGTCCACGTGCCAAGCTTCCTGGATCCTGAATGGCATGACCTCTTCGATCGGCACCTGGGGCCTGGATGGGCGAAGCAACTCGCCGATGAGAAACGCTGGCGTGCCATCGCCGATATTCCGGCCCAACAGTTCTGGACCGCCCGACAAACGCTGAAGTCGCGCCTGTTCCACCTCGTGCGTAACCGCGTGGCCGAGCAGCATCGGCGGAATCAGGGATCGGAGGCGCACCTCGACCGTTTGTTGCGGTTCGTCGTTCCGAACCAGCCGAAGGTGCTGACAATCGGATTTGCCCGCCGATTCGCGACCTACAAACGGGCAGCACTGCTGTTCGAGGATCTGGACTGGCTGGCCCAACTGGTGTCCGACCGCGCGCGTCCCGTGCTCTTCCTGTTTGCCGGCAAGGCTCATCCAGCCGACGGACCGGGACAGGATCTAGTTCGGCGCGTCGCCGAGGTCGCCCGCATGCCGAAGTTCGAAGGGCACATCCTGTTGCTCGAGGGGTATGACCTACGTCTGGCGCGGCGCATGGTTGCGGGGGTGGACGTCTGGCTTAACAACCCGATCTACCCCCTCGAAGCGTCCGGCACTTCGGGCATGAAGGCGGCCATGAACGGCGTCGTCAATCTGTCCGTGCTCGACGGCTGGTGGGCCGAAGGCTACGACGGAACCAACGGGTGGGCGATCAAACCGGTCGTCAACGGATTCCACGAGCAGGACCGCGACCGTGAGGAGGCGCGAACGCTCTACGAGATCCTGCAGGATGCCGTGCTGCCGCTCTACTACGCGCCCGGCCCGCTGGGTTTCTCCGAAGGCTGGGTGGAACTCGCCAAGCGCTCGATCATGACGCTGCTGCCGCGCTTCAATACCGAAAGGATGCTTGGTCAGTACGTGGAGCGTTTCTATCGTCCCGCAAGCGACCGGGCAGCGCGCTTTGCGCAGGACGGCTACGCGCCGGCTCGTGCGCTAGCGGCGTGGAAGGCGAAGGTACGCGAGCGCTGGGGCTCGGTGCGCATCCAGCGCATCGACCGCGAGAAACGCCGGATCGTGTATGGGAGCCGTGTTCGCTTCGAGCTTGCGGTATGGCTCAACGGCCTCGACCCGGCGGATGTGAAGGTCGAAATGCTGCTCGGCCGTCCATCCGAAGACGGCCAGCCGCACCGGGCCACCGCGTATGAGTTGCTGCCCGCCGCCCGGCTCGAAAGCGGAGAACAGGTCTATGCACTGGAACTGGAGCCGGATCTCTGCGGCAAGACGGAATACCGTTTCCGTGCGTTTCCGCAGCATCCGCTGCTCGCACATCCCTTCGAAACCGGCTTGATGCTATGGCTGTAACGGATTCCGGGCGCGAAAGGCCGGTGGATCCGGAAGCTACCGGCGCGCCGTTGCCGGTCCTGTTCGCCAGCTCCGAACTCGGCCCCTGGATGAAAACAGGCGGGCTCGGAGACGTCACCGCGGCCTTGCCGCGCGCACTGGCCTTGCTCGGCATGGAAGTTCGGGTGCTTGTGCCGGGCTATCCCGAATTGCTCGACGCGTTTCCCCGCCGCCGCACCGTGGCGGTGATTGCGCCTTTCGCCGGGCTGCCGGGAGCGTCTCTCTCGACCGCACGTCTGGCGCCGAGACTGTCCGTACTCATTCTCGAGTGCCCGACCTGTTTCGACCGACCGGGCGGCCCGTACGTGGATGCTCGAGGCGAAGACTGGGCCGACAACGCGTTGCGCTTCGGCTTGCTGTCGCGCACCGCCGCGGTGCTCGCGAGCGTCGAGTCACCGCTTGCCTGGCGGCCTCGCGTCCTCCATTGCAATGACTGGCAGACCGCTCTTGCGCCCGCCTACCTGCGCTATGTGCTTCAGCCCACGGCCGCCTCGGTCGTCACGATCCACAATCTGGCTTTCCAGGGTCTGTTTGCAGCAGAGTCGCTCCAACCCCTTGGCCTGCCTGCCCATGCCTTCACCTTCGACGGCGTCGAGTTCTACGGCCAGCTCTCGTTTCTGAAGGCCGGACTGCAGTGTTGCGACCGAATCACCACGGTGAGCCCCACCTATGCGGAGGAGATTCGCGGCCCGGAGCTCGGGTGTGGGCTGGATGGTCTGTTGCGCTTCCGCGCCAGACAACTCGAAGGCATCCTGAACGGCATCGATACGCGTACATGGAACCCGGCTCGAGACCTTCTGCTGCCGGCGCGCTACAGCCTCAGGCGACTGGCCGGCAAGCAAGAGTGTCGCAAGGCGCTGGAGCATGCGTGCGGATTTGACCCCGATCCGGCCAGTCCGATACTCGGCATGGTCAGTCGTCTGACCCGGCAGAAAGGCGTCGACCTCACGCTTGCCACCGTCGACGCGCTGATTGCCAGAGGTGTTCGCATTGCCGTGCTTGGCAGTGGTGAGCAAGCACTCGAGCAAGCGTGGCGTGCCGCAGCCGACCTTCACCCCGATCGAGTGTCGGTCCGGATCGGTTTCGATGAAGGGCTCGCTCACCTCATCGAAGCCGGTGCCGACGTCTTCCTGATGCCATCGCGTTTCGAACCTTGCGGGCTGAACCAGATGTACAGCCTCGCCTACGGAACACTGCCCGTGGTGCGCAGCACCGGCGGCCTCGCAGACACCGTTGTGGATTGCACCCCGCAGACCCTCGCCGACGGCACGGCAAACGGATTCTGTTTCGTTGAACCGACCCCGCAGGACCTGTATGAAACCGTGCTGCGGGCGGTCGAATGCTGGCGCGATCGGGCTACATGGTGCCAAATTCAGCGCAACGGCATGGCGCAGGATTTCTCCTGGTCGCGCGCAGCCGGTCGATACAAGGCTCTCTACCAGGAGCTGGTCGCAACATGAGGCGGCAGTGCGGTCGCATTTTTCGACCCCCGAGCAGATATCGAACAGTGATCAGACTTGATCGTGCCGGGTCCTCGGCTCACTGCCGAGGAGGAGAATGGGAGGCTGGATTTGGGCAAGCATGGCAACCTGCATCTGGGAATTGATCTCGGCGGAAGCAAGATCGAGATCATCGCAATCGATGCGAACGGGGCGGAGGTCTGGCGCAAGCGCATACCCGCTCCGCGAACCGACTACGGCCAGTCGCTCGATGCGATCGAATCGCTCGTTCGCGAGTGTGAATCCCGGATCGGACCCGCGGACAGTATCGGAATCGGCATTCCCGGCTCGCTGTCCCTGACCTCGGGCCGGGTGCGGAACGCCTATTCGACGCCGCTGCTCGGACAACGATTCGCTGAAGACATCGAAACCCGACTGGGGCGCGGTGTCACCATCGCCAACGATGCCGACTGCTTTGCGCTGTCCGAGGCGCTCGACGGCGCTGCTGCGGGCGCCGAGACAGTATTCGGCGTCATCCTCGGAACCGGCGTTGGAGGCGGTTTCGTCGTCGGAGGTCGGCTGCTTCGCGGTGCAAACGCAATTGCCGGCGAATGGGGGCACAATCCCCTGCCCTGGCCAAGACCGGTTGAACTGCCCGGTCCGCCCTGTTCGTGTGGCCAGCCGGGTCATATCGAATCCTGGCTCTCGGGAACCGGTTTCGCGGCAAGCTACGTGCGCGCCGGCGCAAGCGCACTCGATGCCCCGCAAATCATCGAGCGCATGCGAGCAGGCGACTTGATTGCCCGCAGCTGCTTCGATGACTACATCGACCGCCTCGCGCGCTCACTGGCCACCATCATCAACACCGTCGACCCACACGTAATCGTCCTCGGCGGCGGCATGTCGAACGTGCCCGAAATCTACCCCCGGGTGCCTCTCCAATGGCGACCCTACGTGTACTCGGATGATGTGAAGACCCGACTGATGCCGGCACACCATGGCGATTCGTCGGGCGTCCGCGGCGCCGCATGGATCGCCCTTTAACCCACCTCGAACACCACACTCATCGGGGCGCTGCCCCTGTGCTCCTTGTACCGCACCGGTCCTCAGTACTGGAACGGTGCCGCCTTGCCGCCGGCGAGTTTGGTTTCGCGCACGAACAGATGAATCGAGAGGCCCAGCTTCTCGTGCTCGATGATCTCCCGCCCGCGTTTGCTCGCGGGCGTGGTCGCGTTCTGGCTTTGCCAGTGGAAGGTGTGGTCGTCTATCCAGTGGTCGAGGTAGCGATGATCCTCCGCCTTGCCCTGCTTGTTGAGCGTAACCAGCAGCACGTGCGCCTGGCGCTCGGGGACGACCACGTGGCCGCTGTTCCAGTTGCCGGGGTTGAAGGTGTCGCCGAACAGCGCCGGGATGTCTTCGCGCATGAAGGATTCGCCCACCGCCAGCTCCAGCGGGTCAATCACCGCTTTGAGGCGGGCGAGGGTGCGCAGCTCGTTCGCCAGTTCGGGAGTGACCACGATGTCTTCGTAGTCCGGGTTGTTGGCGACCAGCACATAGCTGCCGTCGCGCTGCTTGTTCACCACCCGCAGCAGGTATTGATCGTCGCCGGTCTGGTCCTGGCGTTCGATGGCCATGATGCTTCCGGTGATCGAGCCGGCGTTGGCCGGGCTCACCAGTTCGAGCAGCAGATAGTCGCCGTCGCGAATCGCTTGCTTGCCGCCGTTCATCGAGTTGCCCGAGGCGCGCGCGATGAAGTGCCGGGCCGGGTCCAGGCGACCGTAGCCGGCGCCGAGGCTTCGGTGCTCCTCGGCATCCGCCCGAGCCGTGCGGAAGTGGCCGCAGGCGATGCGCAGATTGGGAAAGTAGGGAAGCTCGGTTCGGTCGGGTGCCTGCCGGCGCAAGGGGACGACGTTGCTACCGCCGCCGCTCGACCCCCGCCGGGCTTCATAGGCGGCGAGCCGGTAATCGACCAGCTCCTGCACCATCTCGGCGAAGGGCTCCAGGTGGCTCGACGCAATGTCGAAGCCGGGTTCGAAACGCTGCTCTCGCACCTGGAGGTAGCGGCGTGCTCCGGCGGCCTGATTGCCGCCGACCCATGCGTTCACCGGGTTGTCCCGCCAGTAGCACTGCCAGGCCGGGTTGCGACCCGCCTGCGTGTCGTCGAACGATTCCGGCAAATCCACCAGCAGCGGCCGGCGACGCTGCAGCACTTGCCACGACCGCTCCGCCAGGTCGGCCAGCGTCGGCGGGCGATGCCAACCGTCCAGCTCCTGCAGGGCCTCGATCAGCACCATCTTGAAGCTCTTGGTCATCGCGGTGGTCTCGAGCTCGCGCAGAAAGTCCGCATGCGCTTCCAGCACCGCCGCTTCCGGTGCTTCGAGGTCTTACATCGCCTTCAACAGCCCGAACCAGCTCGTGTACTCCTTGCGCATGCGGCTTAGGTTGGCGCCCGAGCGATAGAACTCGGCCAGCGTCGGCCGGCGACCGAGACCGTCCCGCAATGCGACGTAGTCCTTCGAAATGCCGTCGCCGTCGAGCGACTTCAGAAAGTCGATCAGTTCGAGATCGAAATTGACGAAACACCCCGGGGGCAACTCGAGCCGCTGGCTCTCCAGCTGACGGGCGAACTCGGCCAGTTGCCGGTAGTTGCTGCCGACACCGGCCAGCGCCTGCGGTTTGTGCAGAAAACTTTGGTGGTTGCCGATGAAGTCCAGCACCACGAGCTTCTCCTTGCCCTGCGCCTTGCGCAATCCGCGCCCGAGCTGCTGCAGAAAGAGAATCTTCGATTCCGTTGGCCTGAGCATGAGCACGGTGTCGATGGCCGGCAGGTCGACACCCTCGTTGAACAGATCCACCGAGAAGATCACCTTCAGCCGCCCGTCGGCGAGCTGTTCGAGGGCTTCGCCCCGCGCCAGTGCAGAGCCCGCATAAACCGCTGCGGCGGCCACCCCCTGCCGAGCGAACTGCGCGGCCATGAACTCCGCGTGGCGAACCGACACGCAAAACGCCAGCGTCCGTTGCTGACCCCGGCTTTGCCACTGCCTGAGCGCATGGCGGGCGCGAGCGAGCGTGGCGAGCTTGTTCGAAAGCTGCTCCGGGTCGAAGCGGCCGTTGCGCCACGGGATCTCGCGATAATTCACCGACTCGTCCCAGATCCCGTAGTAGTGAAACGGTGCCAGCAGGCCCGCCTGGATGCCGTCGAACAGGTTGCGGCAGAACACCAGATTGTCGTCGCACAGGGTCAGGATGTCCGACTGGTCGGTTCGGTCGGGTGTGGCGGTCAACCCCAGCAGAAACTGCGGCGCAAAGTGCGCGAGCAACCGGCGGTAGGTGGGCGCGGCCGCGTGGTGAAATTCATCGATCACCACATAGTCGAAGTGCTGCGGCGGGAAACGCTCCAGGTGCGCATGCTTGCCCAGCGTTTGCACCGACGCGCACAACACGTCCACTTGCGCGTCCCGCACCTGCCCCATGTAAAAGCCGACCCGCGCACGCGGGCGAATGCGGATGAAGGTCTCCGCCGCCTGGTTCAGAATCTCCTCGCGGTGGGCCACGAAAAGCACCCGCCGTGCCCCAAGCTGCTCGGCGTCGAACGCGGCCAGCCAGGTCTTGCCAAGGCCGGTCGCCAACACCACCACCCCGCGCCGGTAGCCCTCGCGCCGAGTCGCCGCCAGCGCATCCAGCGCTTCCACCTGAATCGGCGTCGGCACCGGAGGCGGCTCGTTCTCCTCACTACCCGGCGCAATCGCACGCGGGGGCGGAATCCGCCGGGCTTCGTATTGCTCTATCCACTGGTCGGTCAGCTCCACCGTGCGCGCATCGCGGAACACCTCCTCGAAGCGCACCCGCGCCTCCAGAAAGCCGTCGTCCCCCGGGTAATCGACCCGGTAGTTCCACTCCAACCCATCCGTCAGCGCCTGCCGGCTGATGTTGCTTGAGCCGATGAACGCCGTCCCGTGCAAGCCCTGCGGCTCCGGAAAATGCGCGAACAGATACGCCTTCATGTGAAAGCTCGCGCCCCGGGCCTCGAACACCCGAACCATCGCACCCTGCTCGGCCAACAGCATCAGCAGGCGCAGCGCCTCCGGATCGGTGATGTCGAGATAGTCGCTTGTGAGAATGCGCACCCGCGCCGGCGGCCGGGCTTCCGCGGCATCACGCGTCAGCGCGTCGAGCAGATCCGGCAGCAGAAGGCGAAGCCCGGTGGTCTTCACGAACGACACCGCCAGGTCGATTTCGTCGGCCCGCGCGATCGCATGGCAAAGCTGCGGCAGAAACGGATGCCTGGCATCGCCGGTGAAAAGTTTTTCCGGCGCCATCGCACGCCTGCGCACCAGCGCGTTCAACCAAGTCTCGTCACGGTCAGCGCGTTGATCCGGCGTCAGCCAGCACTCCAGCACCTCGACCCCGTCCAGCGCCGCCAGCCAGTCATGCAAGCGCGCCTCGGTCGCATCGGTAAAGTGTCGCTCGCCGTCGGTGCGCTCCCCCTCCCCATGCTTGAAGCTGAGATAAAACACCCCGCCGGGTTTCAGGCTGGTCCAAAGCCGCGCGATCGCCCCGGCCATGTCGGCATTGGGCACATGCAGCAGACTGGCACACGCCCAGACACCGTCATAGCAGGCCTGCTCGGTCACATCCTCGAATCGCCGCACCGCCACCGGCTGGCCGAGCAAACCGGCCGCCGCTTCCGCAATCTTCGCCGACGCGTCGAAGGCGCACACCCGGTAGCCCTGATCCACAAACGCCTTGCTGTCCCGCCCGGACCCGCAGCCCGCGTCGAGTATCAGACCGCCACTCGGCAAATGCGCCAGAAAGCGATCGTGCAGTTCCGACATGTCCACGCCCACCGTGCCCTCGACGAACAGGGCGGCATTGCTGTCGTAGTAGCGAATCGTGCGGGACATCGAGTCGGAGAAAGCGAACCGGGTCTTTGGGGGCCAGATGAATGGGTCACCGGGCTTCGCCCGGATGACGTCAAGGCTACCAGGTTGCGGGGGAAGGGTGAGCGTCAGCCCGCTCTCAGGGAACCGGTCACGCCGCTGCTTGAGGATGGTCCGCTATCATCTTGTCATTCCGACGTTATGCGATGTGCAGATCGCCCTCGCCATGTTCATCATTCTGAATCGCCCCGGTTTCACTGCACGGTTGTGTGGCTCAATCGAAACTGCTGCTCGAACTTTACCGACGAGAGCTTCAAGGCGTATTCACAACTGAATCCTCACAAGATCGTGAGCGCATGCATCACCATGGGGCGATTCCCCCCCGATCTGCTACGAGTAATTAGAATTGTGCCTTCGGCTCCGGTGATCGCACTGCCATGCGTACTCAAGCCGATTCAAGCACTATCCCAGGCCGACAGAAAAACCAACAGAAGCAAGACCGACAGGAACAACAGCATGACCAGCAGTCAGCAACGCGCCGCCCTGCAACGTGAGATCTGGAAGATCGCGAACGATGTCCGTGGCGCCGTCGATGGATGGGATTTCAAGCAATACGTGCTCGGCACCCTGTTCTACCGCTTCATCAGCGAAAACTTCATCGACTACATCACTGGGGGCGACGAGTCCGTGGATTACGCGGCCATGAGCGATGACGATCAGAACATCGCCGCCGCAAAAGAAGATGCCATCAAAACCAAGGGCTACTTCATCTACCCCAGTCAGCTGTTTTCCAACGTGGCGGCCAGGGCAAGCACCAACGAAAGCCTGAACACCGACCTTGCCTCCATCTTTGCCGCCATTGAAGCGTCTGCCAGCGGCTACCCCTCGGAGCAGGACATCAAAGGCCTGTTCGCGGACTTCGACACCACCAGCACCCGCCTGGGCAACACCGTCAAGGACAAGAACGCCCGTCTGGCCGCCGTACTCAAAGGCGTGGCCGAGCTGGACTTTGGCCATTTTGACGACAGCCGCATCGACCTGTTTGGCGACGCCTATGAATTCCTCATCTCCAACTACGCCGCCAACGCCGGCAAGTCGGGCGGCGAGTTCTTCACCCCGCAGCAGGTCTCCAAGCTGATTGCTCAGCTGGCCATGCACAAGCAGACCAGCATCAACAAGATCTACGACCCCGCCTGCGGCTCGGGCTCGCTGCTGCTGCAAGCCAAGAGGCAGTTTGACGCCCACATCATCGAAGACGGCTTTTTCGGCCAGGAACTCAACCACACCACCTACAACCTGGCGCGGATGAACATGTTCCTGCACAACGTCAACTACGACAAATTCAACATCCAGCTGGGCGACACCCTCATCGAACCCCATTTTGGTGACGACAAGCCTTTTGACGCCATCGTCTCCAACCCACCGTACTCGGTGAAGTGGAAAGGCTCGGACGACCCCACCCTGATCAACGACGACCGCTTTGCCCCGGCCGGCGTGCTCGCACCCAAGTCCAAGGCCGACTTCGCCTTTGTGCTGCACGCGCTGAGCTACCTCTCCAGCAAGGGTCGCGCCGCCATCGTCTGCTTCCCGGGCATCTTCTACCGGGGCGGGGCCGAGCAAAAGATCCGCCAATACCTGGTGGACAACAACTATGTGGAAACGGTGATCTCGCTCGCGCCCAACCTGTTCTACGGCACCACCATCGCCGTGAACATCCTGGTGCTGTCCAAACACAAGACCGACACCACCACTCAGTTCATCGACGCCAGCGGCCTGTTTGACAAGAAAACCAACAACAACGAGCTGTCGGACTCGCACATCGAGCAAATCATGGCGGTGTTCAGCAGCAAGGCGAACGTAGACCACTTCGCCCAATCCGTGCCGTTTGAGGAGGTGTCCGGCAACGACTACAACCTGTCGGTCAGCAGCTATATCGACGCCAAGGACACGCGCGACGTGGTGGACATTGCCCGGATCAATGCCGAGCTGAAAACCACCGTCGCCCGAATCGACCAGCTCCGTAGAGACATTGATGCCATTGTGGCCGAGATCGAAGGCGAGGAGCTGGAGGCATGAGTGATACGGACTTCTTGGGAAAACTTCTCGATCGAGTTTCGGTGGAGTGGAGAGCGCTGGGGGAAGTTACCTTGCCCACTGCCAATATCAGGTGGCGTGATACGGATCGCACTTATCGCTACATTGATCTCACCTCTGTAAGCATCGACACAAGAATGATTAGGGCGCCTCGAAAAACCTCGGCACCTCTGTGATTGGTAAAATTGGATTGTCCTGATTTCGTTCTCTGCCGCCAGCCATGAAGAAACGCACCGCCATCAAGACCGACCTGTTCGCCGACGAGCATCAC
>NZ_WTVM01000066.1 GCF_012910885.1 Azoarcus taiwanensis
CTATTCGCCCGTGTCGCGCGGCAGCAACGCGAAGTCGACCGGAACGCCGCGTTTCGGAAAAGCATCTTCGACAATTCCCCGGTGCCGCTTCTCGTCGCGGATGCACGCAACCTGCAGTTCCTCGACTGCAATCCCGCTGCGGCCACGACGCTTGGCCTGAGAACGAAGGAAGAGGCCATTGGCTCTACACTTCTCGACTATTCGACGGACTTTCAACCGGACGGCAGCGTCTCCGCCAAGGTTCTGGCCCGCATGCTCACCACGGTCGACAATGCCGGAGCCGCACAATTCGAGTGGCGCCAGCAACGCAGCAATGGCGAGCAGTGGGATGCCGAAGTCCATGTTCTTGCGTTCCGCGCGGACAACCGCGACCTGCTTCAGTTCACCCTGCGCGACATCAGCGAACGCAAACGCGCCCAGAACGCGGTAGTCACCAGCGAAGAGCGCTTGCGCCAGGCCATGCGCATTGCGCAACTCGGCGTGTTCGACCATGACCACATCCCCGACGAAATCTACTGGTCACCCGAGCTGCGGGAAATGTACGGGATTGCAGCGGAGGCACCTTTCACGCTCGGAGACATGGCCTCGCTCATTCACCCGGACGACGCCGGAAAAGTCATCGCCGCAGTCAGGCTGGCCCACGACCCTGCCAGCGACGGCGTGTTCAACGTCGCTTATCGCATCTGCCGGCACGACGGAGAGATACGGTGGCTGACCTCACAAGCACAAACCTATTTTCGTGGAGAGGGCGCCGAGCGGCATCCTCATCGCACGGTCGGTGCAGTCCTGGACATCACAGAGCAACGCCTCGCCGAAGAAGCCCTGCGTCACACGAACACCGCATTGTCCGCGGTGCGTCACGCCCAATCGCAATTCATGGCCAAATGCAGCGCAGCGGACATCTTCAACGATCTGCTCAAGGCCATTCTCTCGCTGACCGAAAGCGAGTACGGCTTCATCGGCGAACTCCACCATACCGACGAGGGCAACGTCTATCTGAAGGCCCATGGCATCACCAACATTGCCTGGGATGACGACAGCCGTCGCTTCTATGATGAAAACGCACCCAGCGGCGTCGACTTCCACAGCCTCGACAATCTGTTCGGTCGTGTGGTCACCGACCGCCAACTCATCATCAGCAACGATCCGGCGAACGATTCGCGCAGCACGGGAGTGCCTGCTGGCCACCCGAAACTCAACGCCTTCATGGGACTGCCTTTCTTCGAAAGCGACGAACTGCTCGGGATCATCGCGCTGGCAAACCGCAGCGATGGCTACGACGAAAGCCTGCTGCCAAGGCTGGAACCCATTACGACGGCAATTCGCAACATCATCATATCTCTCAGAAGCGAACGCCAGCGACAGGCCGCAGAGCTTGCGCTGCAGCAACTCAATCTCGAACTGGAAACCCGGGTGGAGGACCGCACTGCGGACCTGCGAAAGGCCATGCAAGAGGCCGAGCGCGCCAACGAGGCCAAGTCGGAATTCCTGTCCCGCATGAGTCACGAACTTCGCACCCCGCTCAACGCGATTCTTGGCTTCGGACAGTTGCTCGAGACTGACCCGAATCGTCTCACCGACGAGCAGCAAGGCAACGTCAGCGAGATTCTCAACGCGGGACGTCACCTGCTCGAGATGATCAACGAAGTCCTCGACCTGGCACGCATCGAGAGCGGTCGTCTGGACGTCAGTCTTGAGCCGGTTGGCCTGGACGAATTGATCGATGCCTGCCTCGCACAGATGCGCCCGCTTGCCGACGAGAAACGCATCGCGTTGTCCCGCAGCGGTCCGTCCGCTTGCGTGCGGGCCGACCACATTCGCCTCAAGCAGGTGTTGCTCAACCTGCTCTCGAACGCCGTGAAATACAACTTCAGCGACAGTACGGCCAAGGTGATCATCGAGCATCGCCCGCACGACCGAGTGCGGATCTCTGTTGTCGATACCGGACCGGGCATTCCGGCAACGCATCTCGAGCGACTTTTCAAACCGTTCGAACGTCTCGAATCCGCATACGAGGCAACCGAAGGAACGGGTATTGGTCTGGCGCTTTCCAAGCGGCTCACTGAAGCAATGCACGGAACGATCGGCGTCGAAAGCAAACAGGGCTTCGGCTCCACGTTCTGGGTTGAGCTTCCTGAGACATTCGACGAGAGCCTGACCGCCTCTTCTGAAGCGAATCCGCGGCACGTGCAGCCGTCTCCCGAACACGATATCGCCCCTGCCCCGCAAGCCCGTGTTCTCTACATCGAGGACAACCCAGCGAACATGAAACTGGTTCGGCGCATTCTTGCCTCTCGAACGCGACTGCAACTCATCGAAGCGGAGAGCGCCGAAGCTGGCTTGATCGCTGCGCAACAGCAGCACCCCAAACTCATCCTGCTCGACATCAACCTGCCCGGCATGAATGGCTTCCACGCCCTCGAGCAACTCAAGGGAAACCCGCTCACACGAGACATTCCAGTCGTCGCACTGACGGCGAATGCCATGAAGCGGGACATCGACCGCGCGCAGACGACCGGATTCGCCGCCTATCTGACCAAGCCGGTCGACGTTGCGCAACTGCTGTCGGTGGTGGACAAGCTCCTGGCATGAACAAGCGCCGCCGGTGCGCTGCTGCCAAGTGAGAAGCCGTCCATCTTCGAGGAGCACGATACGGCTGCTAAACAATGAAACGGCGCCGACGAAAAAAAACCGCCAAATCGGCGGTTTCTTCCTTGGTTGGCGGAGACGGAGGGATTCGAACCCTCGAGACAGGTTTTGCCCGTCTGCTCCCTTAGCAGGGGAGTGCCTTCGACCTCTCGGCCACGTCTCCAACCTCAGGAGGCGCGATCATAGCGATTCCGCGCCCTCAGGTCAAACCGTTTTCAGGCCTGATCGAGGCCGAAAGCCTTGTGGAGAACGCGCACTGCCAGCTCGAGATACTTCTCCTCGATCGCTACCGAAATACGGATCTCGGAGGTCGCAATCATCTGAATGTTGATGCCTTCGTCGCCAAGAGCGCGAAACATTTTGGCTGCGACACCGGGATGTGAGCGCATGCCGACGCCGACTACGGACACCTTCGCCATCGTGGTATCGGTTTCGATGACATGCTCACCGATCTCACCCTTCGCAGCCTCGAGCGCCTTGAGGGCCTTCTCGACATCGCCACGCGACACGGTGAACGAGAAATCGGTGGCGCCATCGTGGCCGACGTTCTGCACGATCATGTCGACATCGACATTGGAGTCGGCAACCGGTCCGAGGATGCGATAGGCAATACCCGGACGGTCCGGTGCGCCGAGAACGGTGATCTTGGCTTCGTCACGGTTGAACGCGATACCGGAGATGATGGGCTGTTCCATGTTTTGATCTTCCTCGACTGTGATGAGCGTACCTTCACCCTGATCCTCGAAGCTGGACAGGACGCGCAACTTGACTTTGTACTTGCCGGCGAACTCGACCGACCGGATCTGCAGGACCTTGGATCCGAGACTGGCCAGTTCGAGCATTTCTTCAAAGGTGATGCTGTCGAGCTTGCGCGCTTCGGAGACGATGCGCGGGTCGGTCGTATACACCCCGTCTACATCAGTGTAGATCTGGCACTCATCAGCCTTGAGCGCCGCGGCAATCGCGACTGCAGTGGTGTCAGAGCCACCCCGCCCGAGGGTCGTGATGTTGCCAGCTTCGTCAACACCCTGAAACCCCGCGACGACGATGACGCTGCCCTCGGACAGATCCCTGCGGATCGGGGCTTCGTCGATACTGAGAATGCGCGCCTTGGTATGCGCGGAGTCGGTGAGGATGCGCACCTGTCCGCCGGTGTAGCTCTTGGCCTTGACATCGATATCGTGCAGCGCCATGCACAACAAACCGATGGTCACCTGCTCACCGGTGGATACGACGACGTCAAGCTCGCGCGGGAGCGGCTTGCTCGACACCTCCTTGGTCAAGCCGATCAAGCGATTCGTTTCGCCGCTCATCGCCGACACGACGACGATCACATCGTCGCCCCGCTCACGACACGCAGCGATGCGCCTGGCGACGTTCTTGATGCGCTCGGGCGTGCCGACCGACGTACCCCCGTATTTCTGAACTATCAATGCCATGATGCATCCAAGTAGCGGTGATAAAGGGCGGTATCTTAACAACAGCCGAAGAAAAAAGCAGTGACCCCCCGAGACCATGTGATTTTCCTCACGATAGAAAGCGGGTATGCCGGAAAAATGTAACTTTCTGATTGTATGAGCACTGAATATGGTTTTATACTCCGTCCATCCTACAACCTAAGTTGTAGGGAACAAAAACGCGCCAGTCGTATCGAATACGCAAACTGGATCACACATGGGGAATAGATGATGAAGAACGCTGACAAACTGGACGTGCGCGAAATCCGGCGCAAGCTCGGGCTCAACCAGTCCCAGTTTTGGTCGAAGATTGGTGTTACCCAGAGCGGAGGCTCCCGCTACGAGAGCGGGCGCAACATCCCGCGGCCGGTGCAGGCCCTGCTCCGGCTCGTTCATATCGAGCAGATCGATATCAGCAAGATCAGGAAGGACGACGTCGAAGTGGCCGAGTATCTCAAGGCGTCCGACCCGGAGATGTACAAGACGCTGAAGAAGGAAGCCAAGGCGAAAAAGAAGGAACAGCGCTGACCCTTGGCTCAGGCGTCGGCAATCGACCTGACGGGCCCTCCGAGGAGGGCCCGTTTTCATGCGGGCGCGGCACCGGTACGCCGTTATAATTTCACGCCATTCGCAGCAGAGTCCGTTGATGAGAATCACCCGAAAACTCGAATTCGATGCAGGTCACCGGATCCCGGACCACAAGAGCCAGTGCCGGCATCTGCATGGCCACCGATACGTCCTGGAAGTCACACTTGCGGGCGACGTCATCGACGTAGAAGGTGACTCGAACCGCGGGATGGTGATGGATTTCGCCGACGTCAAGGCGATCGCCAAGGAGCATGTGGTCGACAAATGGGATCACGCATTTCTGGTGTTCAGGGGCGATACCAAGGTGGTCGACTTCCTGAACGCGCTACCCGATCACAAGACCGTCATTCTCGACCTCATTCCGACCGCCGAGAACCTCGCAGCAACCGCATTCAGAATTCTTGAGCCGCTCTATCGCGACGCTTATGGGAACGACCTGAAGCTCGAGCGCGTACGTCTCTACGAAACGCCCAACTGCTGGGCAGATGCAATGCGATCGGAAACCCGCTGAAACGGCACCAAAAAACAACGGCCGCCTGACTGACGTCAGCGGCCGTGTCGCGCGACTGTAAGTACACTCAAATCAGACAGCGTAACGCCTCAAGCGCATCGAGAACTCACGCAGATGCTCGATGCCGCTCTGCTCCGCCCTGCGGATCCAGTCCTGCAACTGCTCCAGCAGTTGCTCACGCGACGCATTGGAGCGCGCCCAGATTGCAGCGAGTTCTTCGCGCATCGACACGATCGTTGCAAGCATCTGGCTGTCCGCCAGCACCACTTCGAGACGATCGCGGTCCGCTGCGCCCAGATTGCGCTGCTCTCCGGTCACCAACCAGCGACGCAGAAGCTTGGCATCGAATTTGTCGGCATGCGCTGCGACCAGACGGTCGATCTCGCTGGAGCAACTGCGTTTGACCGACGAGACGTAGCGGGTCATTACATCATAGCGATGGGTGATGATCGCCTGCAGCGTGTCGAGATCGACGACGCTTTTCGCCTCGCCGAAACGCGGCGTGGGTATCACCCGTCTCGGCTTCGCCAGGCCGATCATTTCGAGCGCACGGATGTACATCCAGCCGATGTCGAACTCGTACCACTTGGCGGAGAGCTTGGCCGAGGTTGCAAAACTGTGGTGGTTGTTGTGCAGCTCCTCGCCACCGATGAGAATGCCCCACGGAACGAGGTTGGTCGAGGCATCGCTGCAATCGTAATTACGGTAACCCCAGTAGTGCCCCAGCCCGTTGATGACCCCGGCGGCGAAGATCGGAATCCACAGCATTTGCACCGCCCAGATCGTCAGGCCGATCGGGCCGAACAGCAGCACATCGACGATCAGCATGATGC
The DNA here is from genome assembly GCF_012910885.1 of Azoarcus taiwanensis. Taxonomy (GTDB): domain Bacteria; phylum Pseudomonadota; class Gammaproteobacteria; order Burkholderiales; family Rhodocyclaceae; genus Azoarcus_F; species Azoarcus_F taiwanensis. The sequence continues at coordinate 6,039 of NZ_WTVM01000066.1, forward strand.
TCACGCCCACCGCCGAACGGCGATAGACGTTGCGCTCGAGCCAGTCGTTCGGCGTGCCGTGACCGTACCGCTCGATGGTTTGCTCGTTCCTGGCCTCGGCGCGGTAGAGCTCCGCCCCCTCGAGCAGCACCTTGCGGATACCTCTGGTCTGAGGGCTGTGCGGATCTTCCTCGGTCTCGCACTTGGCGTGATGTTTGCGGTGGATCGCAGCCCACTCTTTGGTGACCATGCCCGTGGTCAACCACAACCAGAACCGGAAGAAGTGCGATGGGATCGGATGCAACTCAAGCGCACGGTGCGCCTGGTGCCGATGGAGAAAAATGGTGACCGAAGCGATCGTGATGTGAGTCAGAACCAGAGCCACGACGACGTAGCCCCACCAAGGCAGATCTATCAACCCGGTGTACATGCGAGAACATATCCTTTTAGATGTAGCAGAAACATTCTAGAAGAATGCCCTGATACCAACAACGTACCCCGAGACGGAGCACCGCTGGTGGACCCGGCACAACCGCAGCGGTTCCCGGGAACGCCCTAAGGGCTCCAGGGGAGATTGGTAACCACAGTCGCCTTTTCGCGGTGACGCTCCCAGTTGCGCAGATAAGCGTCCACCAACGGACAGTTGTCGCGTAACACGAGTACGTTCTCGGCGTTTCGATTTTGCGCCGACCAGGTGAAATTGTAGGAACCGGTAACCACCGTGCAGCCCGCGCGGCCCGGGTCCACGATCAACACCTTGTTGTGGGCGGCGGCATAGGCCGTCTCGAAGGCCACCGGAACGCCAGCATCAAGCAAACGCGGCAGGGCGGCATTGCGTCCGCCACGCCGGTTCATCTCGGCGTCGGCCAGCACCTCCACCCTCACCCCGCGCTGGTGTGCGGCCACCAGGCCGCCGGCGATCGCGCGACTGGTGAATACGTATGCATGTACCCGGATGGATTCCCTCGCGTCACCGATCACACGCAGCAGCAAGCCCTCTGGATTGTCGCTCGGCGAGAAGGCCACCTCGATCGAACCTTTGGCTGGCAATGCCTGACTTGCCGCCAGCGGCGCCGACACCCCCGCAGTGAAAGCGATCCCCAGGCACGTGAGGAAGCTGCCGAGGGCAAGGTGACTACCCACCTCAACCGCCATCGCGCTTTCGCTCCAGCACCGCGGCAAAGAAACCGTCGGTGTCGTGCACATGCGGCAGCAGACGCAATCGCTCGCCACAGTCGAGCGCGACACCCTGCTCGGCCAACACCGCCTGGGCGGACATCAGCTCGAAATCGGGGTGCGAAGCGACGAAGGCATCGACCACCGCTTCGTTCTCGTCTGCGAGCAGGCTGCAAGTGGCGTAGACGAGCCGACCGCCGGGTTTCACGAGATTCGCCGCGGCGTCGAGAATAGCCTGTTGTTTCAGCGTCATTTCAGCCACCGACTCCGGGCTCTGACGCCACTTGAGGTCCGGATTTCGGCGCAGCGTACCCAGGCCACTGCAAGGCGCATCGACCAACACTCGGTCTGCCTTGCCTGCAAGGCGTTTCACCTTGGCATCGCGTTCATGTGCAATCAGCACAGGATGAACGTTGGACAAGCCGGCACGGGCCATTCTCGGCTTGAGTTTGGCCAGCCGCCGCTCCGACACATCGAAGGCATAGAGGCGACCCGTGGAACGCATCATCGCGCCCAGCTGCAGGGTCTTGCCGCCGGCGCCCGCGCAGAAATCCACTACGAGTTCACCACGGCGCGGCTGGACCAGATAGCCGAGCAGCTGGCTGCCCTCGTCCTGCACTTCGAAACTGCCGTTGATGAACAGCGGGTGCTTCTGCAAGGCGGGCTTGCCGGCCAGCCTTACCCCGCAAGGCGAATACCGGCAGGGCGAAGCCTCGACCCCGCTGGAGACGAATTCCTGGAGCAAAGTGTCGCGGTTGATCTTGAGGAGATTCGCCCGAAGATCCAGCGGCGCCGACCTGTTGAAGCCGTTGGCGAGCGCTTGCAGCGCGTCATCACCATACTCTGCGCTCAGTCGTACCGTCAGCCAATCGGGCAAATCGAGCGCCTCACCGAGACCCGCCGGCTCGAAGCGCTTCGCCCGGACCTCTTCGAGCCATCTGAATTCGGCGGCAGAGACCAGGCCTTCGAACTGCTTGCTGCTCCAGCCCTCGCCGCGTGCCAGCCAGGCCAGCAACAGGTCACGCGGCAGCGGTTTGACCCCTGCAAGCCGTGCAACCCAGCGCAGACGGCGGACGATGCCATAGACCGCTTCGGCAATGAAACCGCGATCCCGGTGGCCGATCTCGCGATGCTCCCTGAAGTAGCGCGACAGTACCGCGTCGGCGGGGTGCTCGAAGGAGAGCACAGCGGCCAACACCTGGGTGGCGTGGGCCATCAGGCCTCGCGATACCGTCCATTGTCCCGGTGCATCACTGCCGCGCTCCATCCGCACCGGTCGCCTTTGATTCTGTCTTGTCTTGCTCATGTCACTCCGCAACCGGTCAATTGCCGGTCTCGATTCGAATTGCCCGCTGGTCCAGGACCTGCCCCCGATCGTCCCGCATCAACACTCTCACCGGAAGACTGCCGTGGGCCTCCGACAACCACACGTCGATGGCGAGCCGCCCGGATCGCGCAATCAGCTTCACATGACGCACCGGCAATTCACCAAGGTCAAGACTCGCCGTCTCGCTGCCAACGATAGTGATGTCAGCCTGATACGCGCCACGATTGGTCACCAACTGCAGGGTTTCCGGCGGTTCCTTCCCATTGAGCGCGGCAAAGAGATGCCACACACTGAGAACATCCTGATCTCCCCGCGCAAGGGGATAATTCCGCAGCCGCGCCCGCCTCGCGATCTCGACTTCACCGGCAGACCAGTCGAAACTCGCCACATCCTCTGGCCGGTCCTGTTGCACGACCGAGAACCGCGCCGGGACAAGTCGTCCGGCCTCGATGGCACCGGCGCTGCGCTGCGTGTAGCGGAAGTCGTAGAGCAGACCCGCAAGGCCCGTCGTCTGGACGACCGTGCTCATTTCGTAGGTCTTGCCGTCCTGGCGCCAACGGTGCTCGCTTTCGCCGAGCTTCACACCATCCTCACCGCGCAGGACTTCGAAGACGATACGTCCAGCGGCCGGCCACTCGCCATGGGCAAAGGCGCTACCCGCCAGAAACGCTGCGCAACACAGCGCGAGGACTGGCACAAACTTCCTCATCGCGCCTCCGCAGGCTGCAGGTCGGGCAGCGGCGCCAACAAGACGGCCCGCTGCTCCTGCGCATTGGCCAACCTGACGCAGCCTGACGCATCGATCGACAAACGACCTTCCACGAACCACTTCACCGCTTGGGGATAGATGCGATGCTCCTCGGCGAGCACCCGTGCGGCCAAAGTCGATTCATCGTCGTCATCGAGCACCGGCACCGCGGCCTGGATCACTACGGGTCCGGCATCGAGCGAGGGCGTGACGAAATGCACGGTAGCACCGTGTATCCGCACCCCGCTCTCGAGTGCGCGCCTGTGGGTATGCAACCCCGGGAAAGACGGCAGCAGCGACGGATGGATATTGAGCAGACGCCCTTCGTAGTGCCGGACGAAGCCGTCGCTGAGCACGCGCATGAAACCGGCCAGCACGACGAGATCCGGGCAGTAGCCATCTATCAGCTCGGCAAGCGCGGCATCGAAGGCTTCACGGCTGGGAAAAGCCTTGTGATCCAGCACTGCGGTGGCGATGCCATGAGAGGCCGCGAAATCCAGCCCGGCGGCATCCGCCCGGTTGCTGATCACGGCGGCGATACGCACACCGGGAATCTCCGCACGAACAATGGCTTCCATGTTCGAGCCCCGCCCGGAAATGAGTAGAACGACCGACTTCATAAGACTCCTGAAAAAGTAGCTCAAGGCAACGGCAGGAATACTGCGGTCGCCATGTTCTGGACCACCCTCACCACCGTGCGTTCGGTCTTGTGTTCGATAACCTCGGTCAGCACCTCGAGTATTCCGATGACCCGACCGAACTCCCTCTCGAAACTGAGATTGTTGATGGTTCCCATTTCATTCGACAGCAAAAGCAGGCGACCATCCTGATGTCTCGCGGTCGCCAGCTTCCAGGCAGCGATCTCGACATTGCGTGCTGCATTGTAGAAGTGCTGCGCATCGAGGTCATTGAGCATGTAGAAACCGACCTTGTCTCCAAATGCGGTCTGCACCATGCTCGCGAGGCCGACGATGAAGGCCTGCACGCGATCACCGGTGAAGGAAGGATCGAAGGCCACGTGTAGCGCGTCGATTCCGCGCCGCCGGCCCAATCCCTCGAACCGCCAGCCGTGTTCCACATCGAAGATCCGTGAGACCGCCTCTTCCACGCTGCCCGCATCGGTCTTGCGCCACTGGCGCGGATTGCGCCGATAAAGCTTCTCCGCAAGACTGCGCAGACTGATGAAGATGCGCCGCTGACTCACCTCCACGAAGTGGTCGGAGTCGGTCTTCAGCCACTGCTGAGGCGAGAACCTCGGGGTCGAGGTCAGGCGCGGCGCGGTGCCCGGCACCGAACACGCTGCCAGTCCCGACAGCACCAAAACGTTGATCGCCAGCAGCGCACGACGCCTGCCCCGGTTCAATCGGGAAGCTGCATTCGACTGCGTCTCCGTGCGGCCGGATCGTTCTCCCATGCTTCACCCGCTTGACTCGTCGGGGCGGATCATACCGCATCCGAACTGCCCGCCGGGGCACCAAGAACAAAGCACTCGACTTGCCGGACCTGCAAGCCAGTCGGGATAATGTTTGTTTGCTCCCCGCCGAAGCTCCCGCCCAATGCCCCAGATTCGAGTATTGCCAGACCTGCTCATCAATCAGATCGCTGCCGGCGAGGTGGTGGAGCGACCGGCCTCGGTGCTCAAGGAACTGCTCGAGAACGCGGTCGACGCCGGATCGCGTTCGATCGAGGTCGCGCTGGAGCAAGGCGGCGTGAGGAGAATCCGGGTTGCAGACGACGGCTGCGGCATCGTCCGCGAACAGCTGGCGCTCGCCCTGGACCGCCACGCCACGAGCAAGATCACAAGCCTCGACGACCTCGAGCATGTCGCGACCATGGGGTTTCGCGGTGAGGCGCTCGCCGCCATCGCCGCAGTCGCACGCACCACGATAACCAGCCTGGCTGAGGGCGAACGTCACGCATGGCGCATCGATGCCAGCGATCGCCAGCCAGCGCCGGCGGCGCTCAATCACGGCACCGTCGTCGAGGTGGCCGACCTGTATTACAACACCCCGGCCAGGCGCAAATTCCTCAAGACCGAGGCCACCGAATTCGCGCACTGCGACGAGATGTTCCGCCGAGTCGCACTCGCACGACCCGACATCGCGATGCAGCTCAGCCACAACGGCCGGGTGATCCATCGCCTGCCACCGGTCGAACACACAAAGCGCGCAGCCGCCCTGCTGTCTGACGATTTCATTCACCACGCCCGCCCCATCGACGCCGACAGCGGCATCTTGCGCCTGAGCGGGCTCGCCGCCCTGCCCGCCTACTCCCGCGCCAACCGGGATGCACAATATTTCTTCGTCAATGGCCGGTTCGTGCGCGACAAGCTCCTGACCCACGCAGTGCGCCAGGCCTACGCCGACATCCTGCACGGGCAGCGTCATCCGGCCTATCTGCTGTTTCTGGAGCTGGACCCTGCTGGGGTTGACGTCAATGTCCATCCGGCCAAGATCGAAGTCCGCTTCCGCGATGCCCGTGCGGTACACCAGTTCGTATTTCACGCGGTTTCCCGCAGTCTTGCGGCACCCGGGGCGGCGGCCACCGGCCTCGACGCCGAATCCGGCCCAGCGCGGTTGCCATCCTACCGACAGCCGGACCAAACACACCCGGCGGCGATCCAGTCCCGGCTCGCAATGGACTCGGGCGCCCGCGACGCCTATCGCGGTTTCGTCGCCACCGCGAAGCCGGAAGCCCTCGGCCACTCCCCCGCCTCTTTAACTTCCGTGGGAGCAGCCGACACTTCGATGGCCCGCATTGCTGCCACGCACACCGACGACGACGCACCACTGGGCTTCGCACTGGGTCAGCTTCACGGGGTGTACATCCTGGCGCAGAACCGCGATGGCCTGGTGTTGGTGGACATGCATGCCGCTCACGAACGCATTCTTTACGAACGACTCAAGACCGTGCTCGACGGACGTCCAGCCGTCCAGCGCCTGCTCATTCCGGCAGTGTTCGGTATCGGCAGCAAGGAGATGGCCACCGCTGAACAGTGCGCCGACGTCCTTGCGGAAATGGGTTTCGAGATTGCGCCGGCCGGTCCGACACAGCTCACGGTTCGCACCGTACCGGCCCTGCTCGCCAACGCTGCGATACCCGAGCTCGTGCGCGAACTGCTCGGAGAACTCGCGGACTTTCCCGCCTCGCAGGTAGTCACTGCGCGGCGCAACGAACTGCTCGCGACCATGGCCTGCCACGCAGCGGTACGCGCCAACCGTCAGCTCACTCTCGCGGAGATGAATGCACTGCTGCGTGACATGGAGCGCACCGAACGCGCCGACCAGTGCAACCACGGGCGACCAACCTGGACTCAGCTCGGCATGGCAGATCTGGATCGCTTCTTCATGCGAGGCCAGTGAGCCCCGCCCGCGACGTCACCCGTTGAGCAACACCACCGCCACGACGACGATCACCACCGTCGCCCAGCCCAAGCGGTCGACATAGCGGTGAAGCAGGGCCTCCATCCGGGGGCCGCCCAGAGCCATCAGCATCGCGACCAGGAAAAAGCGCGCACCCCGGCCGATCAGCGAGGCCACCACGAACGGGATCAGCGCCATGGAGGCCACCCCAGCCGCAATCGTGAAAACCTTGTATGGAATCGGCGAAAAGCCTGCGAGCAATATCGCCCAGAAACCCCAGCGCGCAAACCAGTCCTGCGCCCGCAGATAGCCCTCGTAATAGCGCCCTTCCGACAACAGCGGTGCCACCATGTCGAAGGCGAAGACCCCAATGAAGTAACCGAGAACCCCTCCGGCCACCGATGCAACCGTGGTGATCAGCGCGAACCACCATGCACGCGAAGGATTGGCGAGGCTCATCGGTGCGAGCATCACATCCGGCGGTATCGGGAAGAAGGAGGACTCGGCGAAGCTCAAGCCACCCAGGAACCAGGGCGCGCGCCGGTGGCGTGCCCATTGCATTGTCCAGATATAAAGCGAGGAAAAAATCCTCATCCGTTGCCCTCCGGAATGCGAAAGCCGACACACTCGACAGTCCGCATTCATACATCGTGATGAAATGGGCGCTATCATAGCCCCTCCCGCGCTTTCCCTGCGGGTTCAGCGTCGTGCCGAGCTTGTTTCGCCGGGTCGGATGCAAGCACGGCGGCCGAACCCAACAACGAGACCATGCCGGCAAATACCAAGAAAAACGCACTCTCGCTACGACTGCTGCTCACGGTGCCCTATGTGATCCTGGTGATCATGCTGGCTTCGGTGCTGGGCGTGCTTTCCTATCAGGCAGGCAGCCGGGCGATCGGGACCCTGACCGATCAGTTGCTGCTCGAAACCGTGGGTCGAATCACCCAGGCAGTCGACCGCCACATAGTCGGCTCCGGTGCGGTACTCGAGACCGCATTCCCCGATGGCATGCCGGCGCCCAAGGCGATCGAGTCGGATCTGGAGAACCTGCGCACACGCTTCTGGATTGCAACCGCACTGCATACGGATCCGAACGATTACGTCTATTACGGCAATGAGTCCGGCCAGAACCTGGGCCTGATGCGGCTCAATCCGGATCAAGTCGAAATGCGCCTGAAACTCCAGGAGAACGAGCGGCGCGCGATCTATCACTACGAGGGCATCGACGGCTCGCTGGAATTCGTGCGACGCGAGCAACGGGTTTTCGATCCGCGCACACGTCCCTGGTATGCCGACGGACGGGACCAGGAAGGCCATACCTGGACTTCGGTCTACATCGACTTCGGCACTCGAGAGCTTGTCGCAACCCGAGCGCGGCGCGTACTCGCGCTCGACGGCAGCTTCGAGGGCGTGGTCGCAACCGACGTGTCGCTCAAAGCACTCAACGACTTTGTCGGCCAGCTACGGGTGTCGCCGAACGGCATTGCCTTCATTATCGAACCCAACGGTGCGCTGATTGCGTCCTCGGCGTCGCCGAACGTCGTCCGCCTACCCGACGGCGAGTACAAGCGGGCATCGGCAAGCGACAGCGATCATGCCATTCTGCGCAAGTCCTATGATTCGATCATCAGGCACATATCAACCCACGGCATCTCCGAGAGCACCCGCGCGCTGTCGGTACCCATCGAAGGCGCCCTGATTCACATCGCCTTCGACCGAATCCGGGATGATGCCGGTCTGGACTGGATCACTGTCGTTGCAATGCCAGACAGTGATTTCATGTCCGGCATCACCGACAACATCCGTCGCACGATCTACATCGCGCTTTTCGCTGTCTTGCTGACCGTTGCGATCGGGCTCGGCATCCTGAACTGGGTGGCCGGCGACCTTCGCCGGCTAAAGGAAGCCGCTCGCAGGGTCGGCGAGGGTCAGCTGGATGCGCCAGTGGGGATTCACCGGCGTGATGAGCTCGGTGAGCTCGCCCGTAGTTTCGAAACCATGCAACTGCGCCTGCAGACCGATGAACTGACCGGCCTGCTCAACCGCGAAGCCTTCACCCTCAAGCTGCGCAGCCGCATCGCAGCCTACGGCGGTGACCGACGCAAACGCCGGTTTGCCGTCCTGTTCATCGATCTGAACAAGTTCAAACAGGTCAACGATGAGCTCGGCCACGACGCGGGTGACCTCGCGCTGAAGGAAGTGGCCAATCGACTGCGTGAGAGCCTGCGAACCGAGGACCTGGTCGCCCGCTATGCCGGCGACGAATTCGTCATTCTGCTCGACAACATCGACGCTTCCGACCATTTCGTCCAGGCACGAAGCACGATTCAGCGCATCTTCTCGGAACCGCTGGAATCGGTGGGCACCGAGAACAAGCTAGAGCTTGGCGCATCGGTCGGCATCGCGGTCTATCCGGATGACGCGACCGACGCGGAGGCTCTGCTCCGGATTGCCGATGGCATCATGTACGATCACAAACTGGGTGATCGCAAGCGAACCCAGGACAGTTGAGCGCGGCACGGATGAGTGACAAGCAAGCCACGAAGCCGCCGGCGCTGGCGCTTCTGGGCCCCACCGCGAGTGGCAAGACCGGTGCAGCCCTGGCGCTGGCCGAACATCTGCCGATCGAGATCATCAGCGTCGACTCGGCCCTAGTCTATCGTGACATGGATATCGGAACCGCCAAGCCGACGCATGACGAACTGGCACGCTGTCCTCACCACTTGATCGACATCATCAGCCCCGAGCAAAGCTGGTCGGCCGCAGCGTTTCGCAGCGCTGCACTCACGCTGATGGACGACATCACCGCACGCGGACGAATCCCGCTCCTGGTCGGCGGGACAATGCTCTATTTCAAGGCCTTGCGCGACGGACTCTCCGATCTGCCCCGCGCCGATGCAGCATTGCGTGGAAAGATCGACGAGGACGCGGCTCGCGAGGGCTGGCCAGCGATGCACGCCCGACTCGCCCAGCTCGACCCGGATGCAGCCGCACGACTCGAGCCGACCGATGCACAGCGCATCCAGCGCGCGCTGGAGATCGTCCTGCTGACTGGCCTGCCTGTCGCCGAGAATTACGCCCGGCTTGAGCCAAAGGGCCTGTGTCATCGTTTGGTGATGCTGGGGCTGGCGCCATCCGACCGCGGAGTGCTGCACAAGCGCATCGAGGCGCGTCTGGAGCAGATGTTCGCTGCGGGCTTTGTCGGCGAAGTCGAGTCGCTCCGCGCCCGATATCAGCTCAGCCCCGACATGCCGTCGATGCGCTGCGTTGGATACCGCCAGGTGTGGTCCTACCTCGAGGGTGAGGACGATTTCGCCACGATGCGCTTCAAGGCCATCGTGGCCACCCGCCAGCTGGCCAAGCGTCAGCTCACATGGCAACGCCAGTTCCGGGAGAACTGGCCGGAACTCACCGAACTCGACTGTCTCGATCCAAGACTAACGGACAGGCTGCTGGCAGCGGTAGCAGAACACGGCAAAGGCTGAACGCGGGACAGCTGGTGCGTTTAGCCCCTGGCAAAACGCACCGAAAAGTATGGGGCGAAGGTCAGCCAACCACCGTTTGCGGCTCGTTGTCGCCGCGCTGATCGATGCGGCCAATACGGAAGACGGTTTCGCCAGCGGTGGCCAGTGCGGCCTGCGCAGTGTCAGCGTCTTCCTGCGACACGATCACCACCATGCCGATACCGCAGTTGAACACGCGGTACATCTCCTGCATATCCACGTTGCCGGCCTGCTGCAACCACTGGAACAGCGGCGGCAAGGTCCATGAAGTGGCATCGATGCGCGCGGTGAGCTCATCACGCAGGATGCGCGGGATATTCTCGGTCAACCCGCCGCCGGTGATGTGGGCCATGCCCTTGACAATGCCGGGGTGGGCCTGCATCAGTGCGAGCAAGGGTTTGACGTAGATGCGGGTCGGCTCGAGTACCGCCTCGGCGAGCGGACGACCATGAAAATCAGCCGAAAGGTCGACACCGCTCACCTCTATGATCTTCCGGATCAGCGAATAGCCGTTGGAATGCGCCCCGCTGGAAGCCAGGCCGAGCACCACGTCGCCGCCGGCGATCCGCGAACCGTCGATGATCTCGGACTTCTCGACCGCACCGACGGCGAAACCCGCAAGATCATATTCACCATCGGGATACATGCTGGGCATCTCGGCGGTCTCACCGCCGATCAGCGCACATCCGGCAAGTTCGCAGCCGCGCGCGATGCCCTTGACCACATCGGCGGCGGTATCGACGTCAAGCCGGCCGCACGCGAAGTAATCAAGAAAGAACAAAGGCTCCGCGCCCTGCACCAGAATATCGTTGACGCTCATCGCGACAAGATCCTGCCCGACGGTGTAATGGCGGTTCAACTGGAACGCGAGCTTGAGCTTGGTCCCGACGCCATCGGTACCGGAGACGAGGACCGGTTCCCGATACTTGCCAGACAGCTGGAACAGCGCGCCGAAGCCACCGATCCCCCCCATGACCTCCGGACGCATGGTCCGCTTCGCGAACGGTTTGATCCGGTCCACGAGGGCATCGCCGGCCTCGATATCCACGCCGGCATCACGATAAGTCAGAGCGCTCAATGTCATTCCTCTAGGCTTGGATGCCCCCGCCGCAAGCCCTCGATCTTGAGGTACCCGGCCTGAGGGGCTACATTAACGGGTTCTGCGAGCCTACCGGTTCGCGAACACCACGATTTTACTCGAAATGATCCCAGCCCGCGCCGACCGAATGCAAACCGCCATCTGGGCTGCAGTCGGCCTCGCGTTACTCGCCCTCTTCTACGCACTCGGCCCGATTCTGACCCCTTTCGCAATCGCGGCGGTATTCGCCTACATCTGCGACCCTGCGGTCAATTGGCTGGTCGCCCGCAAGGTCCCTCGGGCGCTCGCGGTACTCGGCGTCATCATCGGACTCGGCGCATTGCTCGCATTGCTCATGCTGATGCTGGTGCCCGCGATCTACCGCGAAGCGGTCGTGATGATCGCCCGCTTTCCCGAGTTGCTCGAGATGCTCAACAACCGGCTTCTGCCATGGCTCGGGCAACGCCTCGGCACCGAACTGACACTCGACACCGCTTCGCTCAAGGGTTGGATGGGGGAATACCGCGAAACCGCGCAGGACATGCTGCCCGCGCTGCTCGAGCGCGCCCGCGAGGGCGGCCTGGTGTTGATCGCGTTCGTCGCGAATCTCGCCCTGATCCCGATCGTGATGTTCTATCTACTGCAGGAGTGGCCGCGGATTCTCGCCGCTCTGCAGACGGTCATACCGCGGCCGATGCTGCCGCGCACGACGCGTGTTCTCAGCGAGATCGACAAGGTGCTGTCCGAGTTCCTGCGCGGTCAACTGTCGGTGATGCTCCTGCTCGCGGTCTTCTACAGCATCGGTCTCTGGATGGCGGGACTGAAGTTCGCACTGCCGGTCGGCGTCATCACCGGTCTGCTCGCTTTCATTCCCTTTGTCGGCTTCGGCGGCGGCCTGGTACTGGCGGTACTCGCAGCCCTGCTCCAGGCTGAGGGCTGGCCGCTGCTCATCGGCGTCGCCGTGGTTTTCGGTATCGGCCAACTGCTCGAAAGCTATCTGCTCACACCTTACCTGGTCGGTGAGCGCATCGGGCTGCATCCGCTCGCCGTGATCTTCTCGCTGATGGCCTTCGGACAGCTGTTCGGCTTCGTCGGCATGCTTGTCGCCCTGCCGGCCAGCGCAGCAATCCTCGTCGGACTGCGCGAACTCCGTTCGGCCTGGTTCGCGAGCCCGATCTATCTCGGCGCGCGACAGAGCGAGACGGAACAGGACCAATGAGGCAACTGCTGCTCGACATCCGACCGGATGCGCCACCCGCCTTCGACAATTTCATCCTGGGGGAAAATGCCGCGCCCCTGGAGGCACTTCGTGCCGCCGTCATCGGCGCCGGTCATGTGATGCTGTGGGGACCTCGCGGATCCGGCCGCAGCCACTTGCTGCGCGCCGCTATCAACGAGGCCAGCGCAGCCGGTCGCCCTGCCCTGCATGTGGAGGCCGACAAGCTCGACGGCCAGTTTGTCCCGGCACCCAGCACGCTGGTTGCGGTCGACGACATCGAAGGACTGGGTGCCGATGCACAGATCGCCCTCTTCAACGCGTTCAACCGTGCGCGCGAGCAAGGCCTCACCCTTCTGCTGGCTGCAGAACGCGCGCCACGCGAGCTTGAGCTCAGGGAGGATCTGCGCACTCGCATAGGCCAGAGCCTGGTCTTCGAGCTCAAGCCCCTGGACGACCAGACCCGAAGCCACATTCTGCTCACCCTGGCACAACGCCGCGGGCTGAGCATCGGCGATGACGTGGTGCAGTTTCTGCTGCGCCACGGTCGGCGCGACCTTCCGAGCCTGATCACGACGCTCGACGCACTCGATCGCGCCTCGCTCGAACGCAAACGACCGGTGACCCTGCCCTTGCTGCGCGATCTCATGCAGACCGGGCTCGACATCTGACATCGACCGCCGCCACTGAACGAAAGCAAGGACAAGCTGTGGAACTCGTACTCTTCGACCTCGACAACACGCTTCTGGCCGGCGACTCCGATTTCGAGTGGGCCCAGTTCCTGATCCACAAGGGTGTACTCGACCGTGAAGTGCAGGAAGCCCGCAACAAGGACTTCTACGAGCAGTACAAGGCCGGCACCCTGGATATATTCGAGTTCCTGGACTTCCAGCTCGCACCACTCGCGCGACATCCGCGCACCGAGCTCGACGCATGGCACCGCGAGTTCATGACCCGGTCGATCGTGCCGATGATCGGCGAGCCGGCTCGCACGCTGGTACGGCAGCATCTCGACCGCGGCGCATTGGTCGCCGTGGTAACCGCAACCAACAGCTTCGTAACCGGGCCGATCGTGCGTGAGTTTGGCATCGAGCACCTGGTCGCCACGATTCCCGCGCACGAACAAGGCCAATTCACCGGCAAGCCTCGTGGCATGCCAGCCTTCAAGGCTGGCAAGATCGAGCGGGTCGAGGCATGGTTGGAGTCCCTCGGATTGTATCTGGGGAGCTTTGAGCGTAGCTGGTTCTATAGCGATTCCCACAACGACCTGCCGTTGATGGGTCGGGTGAGCAACCCGGTGGCAGTCGATCCGGACGAAACCCTGCTCGCGCACGCCGAGAAGTCAGACTGGCCGGTGATTTCCTTGCGTTGACCCGAGAAGCCGCTTCGCAGCCGGCGAGGCGATCGGTTATGATTCGGCGCTTATGTTGATTGCACGAACCTCCACCCGATGATCCGTAAACTGTTGCGCAAGGTCTTTCGTCGTCCTGACTCCGGGGCATTGCCCGGGCCGGCAACGATTCCCGCGTCACAACACGGCATCTCGCGCGAAGGGTTTTCCCGCTTCGCGTGCAAGGTATGCACCGTTCTCCAGGAGAACGGACACAGCGCATACATCGTGGGCGGCGCGGTGCGTGACCTGCTGATCGGGCACACGCCAAAGGACTTCGATGTCGCCACCAGCGCGACCCCGGAAGAGGTCCGCGCGCTGTTCCGGCGCTCCCGCATCATCGGGCGCAGGTTCAAGATCGTGCATGTCATGAGCGGACGCGAGACCATCGAGGTCTCGACCTTCCGCGCAATGCATGACGATGCCGCCGCCGAAACCGACGAGCATGGACGGGTGCTTCGCGACAACGTCTATGGCAACCAGGCCGAAGACGCCACGCGGCGTGACTTTACCGCCAACGCGCTGTATTACGACCCCAGCAGCGAAACCATCGTCGACTACCATCACGGAGTCGCCGACATCCGCCAGAAGACCCTGCGCATGATCGGTGACCCGCGTTCGCGCTACCGCGAGGATCCGGTGCGCATGTTGCGAGCGGTTCGCCTGGGTGCAAAGCTCGATCTCGTCATCGCCCCCGACGCACGTCAGCCTATCCGTGAAATGGCGCAATTGCTGGACAACGTGCCGGCCGCCCGTCTCTTCGACGAGATGCTCAAGCTGCTGTTCTCGGGCCACGCCGTCAAATGCGTGAAGCAGTTGCGCGAAGAAGGCCTGCATCATGGGCTATTGCCGCTCCTCGATGTGATCCTGGAGCAGCCAATGGGTGAGCGCTTCGTCTGGTTGTCGCTCGAGAACACCGACGAGCGGATCCGCGCCGACAAATCCGTTTCTCCCGGCTTTCTCTTCGCCACCCTGCTCTGGCATCAGGTACTTGCGAACTGGGAATTGCGCAAGAAGGATGGGGAACAGCCTCATCCAGCTCTGTTCGAAGCGATGGACGACATTCTCGATACGCAGGCACGCAAACTTGCGATTACGAAACGCATCGCCGGCGACATCAAGGAGATCTGGGCACTGCAGCCACGCTTCGAGAAACGGGGCGGGAAGTCACCCTATCGTCTTATCGAACAACCCCGCTATCGTGCGGGCTGGGACTTCCTGCGTCTTCGCGCCCAGTCCGGAGAGATCGACATGGCGCTGGTTGATTGGTGGCTTCGTTTCGCCCATGCAAGTACCGAACAGCGTGAAGCCCTACTTGCCGAAGCGCCCCAATCCGCCGCTTCTCCATCCAGGAAACGCCGTCGCCGACGCAAGCCGCGTCCGGCAACGGAAGCCGCCCCGCCCGAGGCCGGCAACTGAGCATTCCATGACGCAAGACACCCGGGCCTTCATCGCCTTCGGGGCGAATCTCGGCGACGCCGTCCAGGCCCATACGGACGCGATACGTGCGATCAACGCGCTACCCTCGACGCGGGTGTACGCCCGGTCCTCGCTTTACCGTAGCGCGCCGGTTGGCGTGCTCGGCCATCCGGACTACATCAATGCCGTTCTCGAGGTCCGCACCGAGCTTGCACCCCACACATTGCTCGACGCGCTGCTCGCCATCGAACAGCACCATGGTCGCACTCGAAGTGTCACCGTATCACCACGCACCATGGACCTCGACCTGCTACTCTTCGGTAACGCGCAAATCGACAGCGCAACCTTGAAGATACCGCACCCGCGTATGCACATGCGTGCCTTCGTGCTCCTGCCATTGGCCGAGATCGACCCCGCACTTGAGATTCCCGGACTCGGACCGCTTTCGCGCCTGCTCGACAAGGTCGCAGACCAGGTCATCCACCGGCTCCCTCCGCCCGGGACGACACACACCATGGAGAACGCGCTACCGTGAATCACGCTTCTGCGCGCAAGGACAACATACTCGACACGGCAAGTTACATCGTCGTCGAGGGGCCTATCGGCGCGGGCAAGACCTCGCTCGCGAAGCGTCTGTCCGAACATCTCAATGCCGCACTCTTTCTTGAACTTGCTCAGGACAACCCGTTTCTCGCGCGCTTCTATCAGAACCCCGCGCGCTGGGCATTGGCAACCCAGATCGGTTTCCTCCATCAGCGGATCGACCAATTCGCCGCATTTGCGGATACCCATGCCGGCAATCGCGTCGTCTCGGACTTCCTGATGGACAAGGATCCGCTGTTTGCCGAACTGAATCTGCCGACCGACGAACTTGTGCTCTACCAACGCCTGTTCGATGCACTCCGACCGCAGTCACTCCCCACGCCCGATCTCGTCATCTATCTCCAGGCGAAGCCAGAGACGCTGATCACCCGGGTGCACAATCGCGGACTTGACGCAGAGCGCCCGATCACCGAGAGTTACCTTCAACGGGTGTCGGAACGCTATGCGACCTTTTTCTATGAATATGATGCGGCTCCTTTGTTCATCGTGGACGCAGAAGTTCTGAACCCGGTCGACCACGAGGACGATTTCGACAGGCTGCTCGAGCGCCTGCGCAACATGCGAAGCTACAGGGAGTTCTTCGGATACGCGGGTTAAGCG
>NZ_WTVM01000067.1 GCF_012910885.1 Azoarcus taiwanensis
CCTGTCGCCCAGATGCCGTCCTCGAGAAGAATCTCAGCGCCGAGCTCGCTTTCATCGAGCAACAGCAGTCCGTCTGCGGTTTCGGGTTCCGGTTCCTCCTCCGCCGATGCTTCTGAGTCAAGCGTCGGCAAAGGCATGTCTTCGGTGCCCGGGCCTGCCTGCTCGACGGCTGCAGCCTGTTCGAAAGACGGCAGCGACTCATCCGAGGCGCCGAAGTCTGCACCAGGTTGCGACTCTTCGGCCGTGAGCGCTTCTTCCGGTGGCTGACGAGACTCCGTCGCCTCAGCGAGCGTGGGCTCGGATATCAACTCGGCCGATGCGGCTGCGGTCGCGGTTTCGGGGGCTTCCATCAATCGCAGGCGTTCGGCATCGGCCATGAGCGGCTGGACATCGAGGCTGAGTCCGCCTTTCGCTGCGATCTGTTCGACCCACACGCTGAAGCGTCGATGCGCCTCCTCGATCAGTTCCACCAGTGTGTCGTTTGGCGGCCATTCAAGCTGAAGCCAGCGGTTCAGGGTTTGCTCAATGGCCCATGCGGCGTCTCCGAGTTCGGTGAGGCCGACCATGCGCCCACTACCCTTCAGGGTGTGGAAGCCACGTCGAACGACGGTGAGCGCTTCCGGGTCTGCCACTGAAGGGCGTATTGCGTCGATGTGGCTGGTAATCGTGTCGAGTACTTCGCGGGCTTCTTCGAGGAAGATCTCGAGTAGCTCTTCGTCGATCTCGTCGGCTTCTTCAGGCGTTGCTGCGGACGGGGCCGGCAATGCAGGCGGAAGAGGCGGTGCCTCGAACGGAGCGTGTGTCGGCCCCGCTTCTTCCACACGCTGTGCCGCTTCGAGCACTGGAGCGGTATCGGACGCCGCCTCGGATTCGAGCGGCGCCTCGAACTCGAATACCGCTTCGGACTCGAGCTCCTCCGCCAGCGCAGTCGGCTCGGGCTCAGGGCCGGCCTCTTCGCCGGCTTCAGGCTCCAGAAAGCTTCGCAGGTCCGCCGGGCCATGCTTCAAGGCCTGAACGTAAAAGCCGAGAGCGGACAACTCATGTGCCAGTGTCTCATGCGCCGACGGTTCGAGTTCCTGGCCCTCGGCCAGGCGCGCGACCGTGTCAGCAGACCGCTCGATCAGCGCGACGGCCAGATCGTCGCCGACAAGGGTCAGCGCTCCCTGTATCTGGTGCAATGGGTTGGCGAGCGTCGCAAGCGGAGCGCGCTTGTTGGGATTGCGGAAGTAATCGTCGAGCGCCTGTTCGACTTGCGCCAGGCTGCTGATGATCTCGCGCGCGACCTGAGCCCGCGCTTGCCTCTCGTTGAGCTTGCGTGCTGCGTCGATCGTTGCGGAGTCGTCGGCCGCTGCCAGCTGTTCGCCGCGAGAGAGCGCCTCGAGACGGGCAACCGTATCGGCAACCTGATTCTCGAAATCGCTTTCGGAGACACCGCGATCGAGCGCGATCTCGACCAGCAGCAAGGCCGATGCGGCCTCGAGCCCGGCCGCGTCACCAAAGCGCAGAGGATCCTTGCGAAGCCACGCCACGAATTGGGAAAGACCTTCCGTGAGTTGCTCGAACGCGGGGCGTCCGAGTTGCCGACCCAGTTCGCCAAGCTTTCCGACGTGAGATTCGAAACGGGGAAGGGCAGCGGCCTGGCCGTCGCTGAACTCATCCCAAGCCCGTTTGGCAGCAAGTACCTCTTGATGCAGGGATTTCAGCAATGGCGCGAGGGGTACCTCGGTAACCGTGCTCCCGGCTGCAGGAATCAGCTTGTCGAGTTGCCAGGCATTGCGGATGCCCTGTTGCAGAGTGCCTTCGAGCCCAGACTGAGCGAGCCAGTAGAGGGTTTCGCGAAGAAGCCCTTCCGGTGGTGTGCGCAAGCCGCGTTGCTGCTGCCGAAGCTCCTTGTCATAGCGCGTGCACAGATTGCGGATGAGTGTGTTGGTCGGCAAGGCACCCTGTGCCAACGCATCGAAGAAACCCTGGGCTGCCCACCACAGGGCGGTACTTGTGTGGCTCGCCTGCAAGGCCTGCGCCTGGGATGCGGCATTCCGCATAAGGATCGCGCCCTCTGGCTTCCCCGGTGCTTTGAGCCAGCTCAGCAGGCCGCGCTGGAAATCCGCACGGGCGCGTCTGAGACCTGCGTCCCAGGCCTGGCCCTTGAGTTCGGGGCCCTTCTGGCGGACTGGCGCCCTGACGGCGAGATCAGGATAGAAGAGATCTGCCGGATTTGGGACCTTATTGCCCCTAGCGCCTTCGATGACGCCGTAAAGTTCGGCTAACCGCAAGGCTTGGTCGGGCGCGCCGCGCACGATGTCTTCGAGGTAGTTGCCGATTGATGCGAGACCACGCTGACAGACCGAGATGGCCTCGTCAGCGCCGCCGACTTGTTCCTCTCGCGCGAGTGACCCGAGCAAGCGCTCCAGCGCAATGGCGAACTGTGTCAGGCCGTCCAGCCCGACGATCGATAGCGCGCCACACGCTTGGTGCAGATGAGTTTGCGCAAACTGGATGTGGGTGGTGCGCTCACCGGAGGAAGATGCGGCCAGGCCGAGGGCTTCCTCCGCTTTTGAAAGCGCCTGATCGATCTCGCTCTTGACCCAGGTAAGTGGGCCCAGATCCAGTTCGGTGGTGTGCGTCATGGCAACGTTCTCCCGCCTCCGCGCGGACTCAGACCTTGAAGCCGGACACCGAACCCTTGAGCTCGACGGCGAGATCGGCCAGTTCGCCAATCGACACTGCGGTCTGCTCGGTGCCTCGGGTCGTTTGCTCGGTAATGGCGAGAATGTCCTTCATCGTGTTCGCAACCCGACCTGCCGTTGCAGCCTGTTGCTGGATCTCGGTCGAAATCTGCTCAATGAGGCGGGCGGTTTCGGTTGAAACTTCATCGATTTCGGCAAGCGCCTGACCTGCTGCGTCGGACAGTTGCGCACCGTCGACCACGTCTCGGGTGGCGCTTTCCATAGCGCCGACTGCGTCCTTGGTGTCGGTCTGAATGGTTTTCACGATCGCCGCAATCTGCTTGGTCGCCTCTGCGCTTCGTTCAGCCAGGCGCTGCACTTCTTCCGCAACGACCGTGAAGCCACGACCGGCTTCGCCGGCCGAAGCCGCCTGGATCGCCGCGTTGAGCGCGAGTACGTTGGTCTGCTCGGTAATGTCCGAAATCAGTTCGACGATCTCGCCGATCTCCTGGGACGATTCGCCGAGGCGCTTGATTCGCTTGGAGGTCTCCTGGATTTGCTCGCGGATACCCTGCATGCCCTTGATCGTGTTCTCCACCGCATTGGTGCCCTTGCGTGCCGCATCGCGCGACTTGCGGGCGACCTGGGCAGATTCGAGGGCGCGTTCGGAGGATGAAGTCATGGACTGCGCCATGCGCTGCACAGTGTCTCCCGCCTGCTCGATTTCGCGGGTCTGGCGCTCGGTGGCATCGAGCAGCTCGTTCGATGTTTTCTGTGCCGATTCGGTGGCGAGCGTGACGCGGCTGGCAGCATCGTTGATTCGACGCACCAGAACCGAGAGTTCCTCGACCGTATAGTTCACCGAGTCTGCGATCGCGCCGGTGATGTCTTCGGTAACCGTCGCGCGAACCGTAAGGTCGCCGTCCGCGAGGTCGCCCATTTCGTTCATCAGGCGCAGAATTGCCTGTTGCGAAAGGTTGCGATCATCCTCGGCCTGGAGGCGGCGGGCTTCGGTCTCGGCTCGGCGCTCCTGAATATCTTCGTTGTAGGTTCTTGCGATCAGCCAGAGCAGCAGCAACGCAAGCAATCCGCTTGCGATGGCGCCGACCGTTGCTGCGCCGATGCCCCGCACCGTCTGGTCATAGGCGTCGGACAGTTCGCGAGTGCGCTCGAGAAGCTGGGTCGAGTCGCCGAAGAGGCGCGCACCGGCCTGCTTGGCCTGAACCAGGAACTGCATGTTTGCGAGAATGTTGGTGACAGCCTCGAGCGACTCCTGGGCAGCGCCTTCAAGATCGGTCACACGTTGACGTACATCGAAATCGCGACTGGTCTGACGCAGCTCGGTCAGCAACTCGCGGAAGGTGTTGGCGTCCTTGCCGATCAGAAAAGCCACTTCCGGGTCGATGGCGGTTGCGACCAGCAGCGCATTGGCGTTTCGAGCGATGCGCTGGGTCAGCATCACGAGACTGTTCGCCGAGGCGATGTCCGCGGCGTCCGCGCCGGCTTGCAGTTTGAGTGCCGCGATCTCCTCGGTGAGATCGAGAAGTTCTGAGCTCTGCACGTTGATCGTCTCGACCGAACGGTTCAGGTTGGCGAGGTTGGTGTCCTGGCTGAGCAGCTGACGTGCGTCGCGGTCGGAGCGAGCCCAGATTTCACTGAGTGCATCGAGCTGGGGAGTGACTGTAGTCGGGCTGGGCGGCACTTCGCTGTTGCCCAGCATGCCGCCGTTGATCAGCGTATTGAGCAGTGTCGTGAAGCGGGCGTTGGCCCCACGCAATTCGCTGAACGCGTCCGCATCACCCTGGATCGCGAGCTGCCCGGCCTTCGCGATCTGCTGCGAGAGCATCTGCAGCTCACCAGCCGCAGAAATGTACAGCGTGGAATTTGCGGTCTGACGGCCCTGATAGACAAGCAGGCCAACGGTGATGATGACGAACAAGCCAAAAACGAGACCGAGCGTCTTCATGCGCTCGGCCGCGCTGCGCCGCGCTGGTGCCTTTTGGGGCTCATTGCTGCCCCCAGCCGTTGGCGTGCCTGTGTCGAGAATCGTGGTCTGCGATTCGGTATCGTTGTTCTGGTCCGCTGACTTGTCGGAAAGCTGGGATGCCATTGAGCTTGCTCCGCCGCTAGAAAAAGCTGGTTCGGTTGATTTGGGAGATCAGGTTGAACTGATCCCGGCCTCGAGAAAACGGGGGTGTCGTATCAGGGTGACGACATCGAGTCGTTGCCACTCGGTGCCCTGGATGTCCCGCACCTTGCCCGCGACCCAGGGGCGCGGGTCTTCCGCGCCTGCGATCTCCTCGAACTCCTCCGGGCTGCGCAGGCCGCTGGTGCGTGAGCATAGCAGCGCGCTATTGACGCCGTGACGCGGGTGAATCAACAGCAACCGGGCCCGGCCGCCGACCGGCAGGTTCGGGTGGTCATGGAAGTTGGCGAAATCGACGACGCCGTACAAGGTCCCGCGCACATTGGCTACGCCTCTGAACCAGGAGCGCGTCAAAGGTACGTGGCTGACCGGCGGCACTGGCAGGACCTCCCCGGTGTCGGTGAGATCCACGAGCCAGTGCTCTTCGCCGGCCTCGACACCCAGCAATGTACGTCGGTCGCCGGTGCGTGCCTCGGCAAGACGTTTGACCAGGTTCTCCTGAAACTCCCTAAGGCTGATCCGCCGTGCCATCCCGGGTCAGCCCATCTTCGCGATTTTGGCGAGGAGCTCAGCGTGATCGACCGGCTTGACCATGTAGTCGAGTGCACCCTGTCGCATGCCCCAGATCTTGTCGGTTTCCTGGGACTTGGTGGTGCAGATGATGATCGGGATCGAGCCGGTAACCGGGTCGCGCGAGATGGTGCGAGTGGCCTGATAACCGTTCATTCCAGGCATCACGACGTCCATCAGAATCAGGTCCGGCAGTTCGCTCTTGCTCTTGGCGATTGCTTCCTCACCGCTCTCTGCGGTCAGAACCTGGTAACCCTTGCTGGTCAGTGCCTCGGTCATTGCAAACCGTTCGGTGGGTGAGTCGTCCACCACGAGAATCTTCTTGATCGGCATTGTCTGTCTTCTATCTCCGCAAAAAATCAGCTGCGACCGGCGGTATGGTGTGCGACGGTCTTCAGTAGACTATCTTTGGTAAACGGCTTGGTCAGGTATTCGTCAGAGCCGGCCATGCGTCCGCGCGCGCGGTCGAACAAGCCGTCCTTCGATGACAGCATGATCACCGGGGTGGCAGCCAGCTTGGCATTCTTCTTGATGAGCGAACAGGTCTGGTAACCGTCGAGGCGCGGCATCATGATGTCGACGAAGATCACGTCGGGTTTGTGGTCTGCGATCTTTGCAAGGGCGTCGAAGCCGTCTTCGGCCAGAATGACTTCGCATCCGGCCTGACCCAGAAAGATCTCGGCACTGCGGCGAATGGTGTTGCTGTCATCGATCACCATCACCTTGAGTCCGCTCAGGTTCATGCAAAAAATCCTTTTCCCGCTGAAACGCACATGTCGTCACGGATGATGCGCGAGCCCATGGCTTACGCACCCCCTCCGAGGGTTGGCATGGACGCGGGTGAGTCGGTGCAAATCATATTTCCACCATTTCGAAGTCTTCCTTTCGTGCCTCGCACTCGGGGCAGGTCCAGTTCGGGGGAATGTCTTCCCACCTGGTGCCCGGTGCGATGCCCTCCTGCGGCAGTCCGGCGGCCTCGTCATAGATGAAGCCACATATCAGACACATATACGTTTTGTAATTGGCGTCGGACATGTCTTGGCGTCCAGGTATGGCTTTGGCTGTAGAATCGGCTCGCGGCATCTTACCGCATTTTCATTTCAATGCCAGAGTGAAACGCCTTTGGGAACCAACGGGATCATGACTTTTCGCACGAACAATGCATATTCCGCTGTCTTGGCCTTCGGTTGCCTCGAAACGACGTCCGGAGAGGGTCTGCAGTCGGATGTGCTCACGCTGGCGAGCATGGGCTGCCACCCGTTGTCGGTTGCCTGCGCAGTTGCGGTTCGCGACACGCGGGGGGTGGATGAAGTGTCGGTGCTTGATGCCGAAGTGATCGTGGCACAGGCGCAGGTGATACTGGAAGATGTGCCGGTGGCCGCCTTTCGTGTAGGCATGCTCGGCAGCGTCGAGAATGTTGCTGCAGTGGCTGCATTGCTTTCCGACTATCCGGAGACGCCGCTGGTGCTCGAGCCATCGCTGGCGCTGATCGATTTCCTCGATGAAGACGGCGAGGAGTATTGCCAGGCGCTGATGCAGCTCTTGCTGCCGATGGCATCGGTGCTGGTCGTTGGTCAGCGCGATCTCGAACGTCTTGTCGTGGAAGGCAGCAGCGATCAGGATGACGGAGAGGGTGGCATCGACCAGACCGCAGCGCTCGAGGCGGTATTCGCTGCCGGAGTTGGTCACGTACTGCTTTGTGGCGGGGATTCGCCGGGTGACGAGATCGAGAACGTCCTTTACGTGAATGGGACGCCACTGCGCAGCGACCGTTGGCGACGTCTGGCAGGGCACTACCTCGGCGCACGTGCCCTGCTGGCCACGGCGATTGCGGCATCGCTCGCACAGGGCATGGATGTTGCACGAGCGTGTCGTGAGGCGGAGGAGTTCGTCTTCCAGGCGCTTTCGAGCGCGTACCGGATCGGCATGGGGCTGGCTCTGCCAGACCGGTTGTTCTGGACCCGGGAGGATGCCGGGCGTGAGGACTGAATACCGCATGCGTGGCCTGTACGCGATCACCCCGGACGTCCAGAACAACGAAGCGCTGCTTGCGCTCGTTCGGGCCGTCCTCGCGGGTCAGCCGGCGCTGCTTCAGTATCGCAACAAGCTGGCATCGGATGAACTGCGCCGCGTCCAGGCTGCCGCGCTGCTCGCCGAGTGCCGTGCCGGGGGTATTCCGCTGATTGTGAACGACGATGTCGATCTGGCCGTCGCGATCGGAGCCGATGGGGTGCATGTCGGTGGTGACGACGGCGACGTGGCGGAGGTCCGGCGGCGTATTGGTGGGCAGATGCTGCTCGGGGTCAGTTGCTACGCGGATTTCGATCGCGCCGTCGCGGCGCGGGATGCCGGCGCCGATTACGTGGCCTTCGGTGCAGTGCGGCCGTCAGGCACCAAACCGCGGGCAGTGAGGGCGCCGCTGGCGCTCTTTTCCCGTGCTGGTGCGCTGGGTTTGCCACTGGTCGCGATTGGCGGAATCTCGCTGGACAATGCAGCGGAGGTGGTCGAGGCGGGTGCGGACATGCTGGCAGTCATCAGTGATGTCTTCGATTCGCCGGATCCCGCGCAGCGGGCGGCTGCCTATCAAGAACTGTTCGATCGCGTCGAGCACGACCGCTGACGCGGGTGGACCCGGGCTGCGTCGCGGGCGACAATGCGTCGCTCAAACGCCAAAACTTTCTTACAAGAGAACTTATGAACAGCAAGAACGAAGCCCTCTTCGAGCGCGCCGGAAAGACCATCCCCGGTGGAGTGAACTCCCCGGTGCGCGCCTTCAGATCGGTCGGCGGCACGCCTCGCTTCATCGAGCGGGCAGAGGGTGCGCGGGTCTGGGATGCAGACGGCAAGGTCTATGTCGACTACGTCGGCTCGTGGGGGCCGGCGATCGCAGGCCATGCCCACCCTGCAATCGTCGAAGCCGTGCGCGAGGCGGCGTTGCGCGGCCTCTCCTTCGGCGCGCCGACCGAAGCCGAGATCGAAATGGCAGAGCGGCTGTGTGCCCTGTTGCCGTCGATGGACATGGTTCGGCTGGTCAGTTCCGGCACCGAGGCGACGATGAGCGCGATCCGCCTCGCGCGCGGTTTCACAGGCCGTGACGCGATCGTCAAGTTCGAGGGCTGCTATCACGGCCATGCGGACAGCCTGCTGGTCAAGGCCGGCTCAGGGCTTCTGACTTTCGGCAACCCGTCTTCCGGCGGCGTGCCAGAGGACTTCGCGAAGCACACGATCGTGCTCGACTTCAACGACCTCGACCAGGTCGAAACGGTCTTTCGTGCCCGCGGCGCAGAGATCGCGGCGGTCATCGTCGAGCCGGTCGCCGGCAACATGAACCTGATCAAGCCGCGCCCGGGATTTCTCGAGGGCTTGCGCCGCATTTGCAGCGAATACGGCTCGGTGCTCATCTTCGACGAGGTGATGACCGGTTTCCGCGTCGGTCCGCAAGGCGTGCAGGGTCTATATGGCATCACCCCGGATCTCACCACCCTCGGCAAGGTGATCGGCGGTGGCATGCCGGTGGGCGCCTTCGGCGGGCGCCGCGACATCATGGAGTGCATTGCGCCGCTCGGTTCGGTGTACCAGGCCGGCACCCTGTCGGGCAGTCCAGTTGCGGTCGCGGCCGGACTGGCGTCCCTGCAGCTGCTATCGGCGCCGGGCTTTTACGAAACCTTGTCGGCGCGCGCCGAGCGTCTCGTGAAGGGTCTTGCCGCTGCGGCAAGTGATGCTGGCGTGGTCTTCAGTGCAGACTCGGTCGGCGGCATGTTCGGTATTTACTTCTCGGAGTCGGTGCCGGCATCTTACGGTGAAGTCATGGCCTGCGATCGTGACCGCTTCAATCGCTTCTTCCATGCCATGCTGTCGGCCGGCCACTATTTCGCCCCCTCAGCGTTCGAGGCGGGGTTCGTCTCGGTGGCGCACAGCGAAGCAGACATCGATGCGACCGTCGAAGCTTCGCGAGAGGCATTCGCATCCTTGTGATGACGGCGCGAGAGCCGGGCGGGGGCGTTGCCGCCGCCCCCGGCACTTCACAGCAGGAAGATCGTCGCCAGCCCGAGGAAGATGAAGAAGCCGCCCGAGTCGGTCAGACCGGTGATCATCACCGAGCTGCCGAGAGCCGGATCGCGGCCGAAACGGGTGCGGATCATCGGGATCAGCACGCCTGCGCTGGCGGCGAGCAGGAGGTTGAGTATCATCGCGGAAGTCATGACCACCCCGAGCGACCAGCTGCCATAGAGCCACCAGGCCATCACGCCGAGAAAGCCACCCCAGAACACCCCGTTGATCACGGCGACCCCCATCTCCTTGCGGATCAGGCGCTTCATCGCTGAGTGCTCGACCTGGCCCATTGCGATCGCGCGCACGATCATGGTGATTGTCTGGTTGCCGGAGTTGCCGCCGATGCCGGCGACGATCGGCATCAGCGCGGCGAGTGCGACCAGCTTCTCTATTGAGCCCTCGAAGGCGCCGATCACCCGCGACGCGATGATCGCGGTGACCATGTTTATCGCGAGCCAACCCCAGCGGTTCTTTACCGAGTGCCACACCGGAGCGAAGATGTCTTCCTCCTCGCGCAGACCGGCGTTTGACAGGATTTCGTGCTCGGTTTCCTCGCGGATGTAATCGACCACGTCGGTCACCGTCAGGCGTCCAATAACCCGCTTTTCCGAATCGACCACCGGCGCCGAGATCAGATCGTAGCGTTCGAAGGCCTGGGCTGCATCGTCCGCGTCGTCGCCCGGTTCGAAGCTGATGATGGTCTCGGTGCGCATCAGGGTGCTGACCAGGGTCTCAGGGTCGTTGGTGAGCAGCTGCTCCAGGGTCAGAATGCCGCGCAGGTGCTCTTCGCGATCCACCACGAAGAGCTTGTCCGTGTGCTCGGGAAGCTCATCGAACCGGCGCAGGTAGCGCAGGACCACCTCCAGCGTGACGTCCTCGCGAACCGTCACCATGTCGAAGTCCATCAACGCCCCGACGGTGTCCTCGGGGTAGGACATGGCCGCGCGCAGTTGCTCACGCTCCTCGGTATCCAGCGACTGGAAGACATCCTGGATGACCTCGGGCGGCAGGTCGGGCGCAAGGTCGGCGAGTTCGTCGGCGTCCAGACTTTCTGCAGCAGCCTTGAGCTCCTGCGGGTCCATCGTCTCGATGAGCGACTCGCGCACCGCATCCGAGACTTCCAGCAGGATCTCGCCGTCCCTTTCCGCCTTGACCAGGTTCCAGAGGAACAGGCGTTCGTCCAGCGGCAGGGCTTCGAGGATGAAGGCGATGTCGGCCGGATGCAGTTCGTCCAGCCTGTGCTGCAGCTCTGCCAGGTGCTGCCGATGGACGAGATCCTCGACGAGATCGTGACGTGGCATGTCCTGGCGCAGCACCAGATCCTCGACGAGTCTCTGGCGCGACAACAGCTCCTGCACATCTCGCAGGTGTTGCTGAACGTCGTCGGGGTGGCGCTCGGGTTCTTCGGACATGATCTCGGGTCGCGAAAAAGGCTCAAAGCGCAATTCTACGGCTTGCGCCTGCTATAGGCGATCCCGGAGGCTGTTAACCCGCACTTCCCTCACCATCACGGCCGCGACCACCGATGCGCTCGTTGAAGCATGCCGTACGCCTGCACTGTCGCGAAATCCCTGCGGTGCACCACAGCGGCACCTCGGCGCCCTCGCGACGCGTCCGTGTGAGAGATGCGGGTTAATCTGCCGGAATCCGGCTCGCGCGCATGCGTTGGCGGACTCGCTCCGCATGGCTGGTCATGCGTGGTCCGAACTCGCGCTCGTAGCGTCTGGGATTCGGAAGTTTGACCGCCAGCCGGCTTGCCTCGCCCGGACCGAGACGGTCGGCGGAGACGCGGAAATAGTGCTGTGCCGCGGCTTCGGCGCCGAATACGCCTTCGCCCCATTCGACCACGTTGAGATAGACCTCGAGAATGCGCCGCTTGTCCCAGGTCTGCTCGATCATGACCGTAATGATCGCTTCCTGGCCTTTGCGCAGATAGCTGCGCTTGGGTGACAGGAAGAGGTTTTTCGCGAGTTGTTGGCTGATGGTCGAGCCACCGGCGGTGCGCGTGCCGCGCGCCCGGTTACGTTCGATGGCGTGCTGGATCCCGTGCCAGTCGAAACCCTGATGCTGCATGAAGCGGTCGTCCTCGGCGGCGACCACCGCGCGCTTCAGGTGCACCGAGATGCGCTCGTAGGGGACCCATTCGTGACGGAGCTGGGCCTGCGGATCACGCTCGCGCAGTTCAGCCAGCTGCAGCCGCATGAAGCGCGTGCTGGTGGGGTTATTGTGTTCCCACCACAGCACATGGGCGAAGAACCAGGCCTGCACAAGCACGAAGGCCAGCAGCAGGACGGCGAGGATCCGCCCAAGAAACCGAAAAGCCCGTTTCATCCACCCGCGAGCTGGCGGCGCAACTCCGCCAGCACCGGTGTGGTGTCCGGTCTCACGCCACGCCACAACGCGAAGCTCTCGGCGGCCTGTTCGACCAGCATGCCAAGGCCGTCCGCGAGGCGCGCGGCGCCTGCGCGATCGGCCGCAACCAGGAATGCAGTTGGTGTCGCGCCGTACATCATGTCGTAGGCCAATGACCCTGACGCGTAAATGGCCGGCGGCAGCTCAGGCGCTTCGGCTGCCAGGCTCGCGGCCGTTGCGTTGATCACGATGTCGAAGTCCAGCCCGGCAAGGCCTTCGAAACCGCAGGCTTCGAGTGGCGCCTGGGGTGCAAGTCCCCGAAAATGCTCTGCGAGTGCCAATGCCTTTCCTGGCGTCCGGTTGGCGATCACGAGCTTCTTCGGCCTGGATGACAAGAGGGGGAGCAGCGCGCCTCGTGCGGCACCGCCGGCGCCGAGCAGCAGCACGCTCGCGCCAGCAAGACGGCAGTCGAGGTTGTGCTCCAGGTCGCGCACCAAGCCGGCGCCATCGGTATTGTCACCGAGCATGCCCTCGTCGCCGAAGGCGAGCGTGTTGACTGCGCCGGCCGCTTGCGCGCGCGGTGTCAGGCGCTCGGCGAGCGCGTGGGCCTCGAGCTTGAACGGTACCGTGACGTTCATGCCCAGGCCCCCTTGTGCGCGGAAGCTGGCGACCGTTTCGGCGAATCCATCGAGCGGCGCCAGCAAGGCTTCGTAACTCATCGTCTGGCCGGTCTGCTCCGCGAACAGACGATGGATCTGGGGCGACTTGCTGTGAGCGATCGGATTGCCCACGACTGCGTAACGATCCATCAGCGCGAGGTCCTGAGTTGATCCGTGTTGGTAAAGGTCCACGTCCGGGTGATGTCGATGACGTCGGTATCAACCTTGATGTTGGGCGGGAAGGGAGCGAACGGCGCGGCCAGTTCGACGATGCGGATCGCGGCTTCGTCGAGCAGCGGCTGTCCCGACGAACGCTGGACTTCGACACGCTCTACCGAGCCGTCCGAGCGGATCACGACCGAGAGCATCAGGTTGCCATAGAGCCTGCCTCGTGCAGCTTCCGGATAATTCAGGGTGCCGACGCGCTCTATCTTGAGCCGCCAGTCCTCGAGGTATTGTGCGAAGCGATGCTCGCGCGCGCGGGCGCCGATGTACTGCGTGCGCGGCCGCTTGGCGTACTCGCTGAGAGAGCGGTCGATCTGCGCCTCCATGCGCGCGACCGCGGCGATACTGTCCATCAGGTCGAGCCCGGACGCGGTCGGTTGCGGACGTTCCGGCTGCGGATCTGGCTGGCGTCTTTCCGGTGCGACACGCGCTGGTGGGCGCTCTACCGGCTCCGCTCGGGTGATGACTTCCTGCGGTGCCGGGGCGGGTTCCGGGCGAGCGGCGCTGGCGTCGATCAGCGCATCACCGTCCTGACGCACCTCCTGAGGCGGGACAGGCGTGGTGGGGCGGACATCCTGCTCGACCGTGCCTCCGCCTTCGAGATTGGCTTGCGCGATGGCATCGGCTTCGAGTGGCGGGCGCTCGTGGCGGGCGTTGACCAGGATGACGTCGAGTGATCGGTTTGGTCGTGTTTCCGGTTCGATCACTGGCAGGCTGAAGTGAACGCTGAGCAACAGCAGATGCAGCAGTGCTGAAAACGCTATGGCAATCTGCAGGCGACGGTCTCCGAGTAACGCACTCATTGCCGCCGAGTTTCCGGCAGGGCGCTGAAATCCGAAGGTCAGGGTGCTCTCGCTCATCGATGAAGTTTCAGTACGGGTTGCCGAGTGCGTCGTCCGCGGTCAGTTCCGGCTCCGATATCGTCGCAACATAACGCAACTCGGCGACGATATCGAGGAGGTCGCTGTCTTCGAACGCGAGCCTGACCCGGCTGTCGGGCAGTTGGGGCGGCAGGGATGCAACCTTGATGACCAGCGGAATCTCCTCCAGGCGGACTACATTGTCGCGTAACACGCGTGCTGTTACCTCAGGCTTGCCCTTCTGACGCAGCCAGCGCAGACACCAGTAGCGTTCCATCCCGCGCTGGAATTCCGCATAGGCCGCGTAAGTCAGCTCGAAGTCGCGCATCGCGGAGAACAGGTCGGGTGACTTCGGCGCGAACGCCGGCTCGGACTCGGACAGCACCGAGATGATCTGCCACTGGTTGACGAGGTCCACGTAGCGGCGCAGCGGTGAACTTGACCAGGCATAGCAATCGACGCCGAGCGCGTCATGAGGTTCCGCGCTCGTGCTCATGCGGACCTTGCCACCGTTCTGAACGCGGTACAGGCCCGGCACATTGGCCTGGTCGAGCATCTTGCCCCAGGTGGAGTTGGCGAGAATCATCAGCTCGGACACCAGCTTGTCCAGAGGCGAACCCCGTAGCCGGCGGCTGATGGTGACGTAGCCGGGGCCGTCCTCGGTCTGGGTGTGCCAATCGACGTAGAAGCTGTAGTCGATCTGGTTCTGGTTTGCGCCTGGCTTGCCGCGGCCCGCCTCGAGCACGGTGGCGAGATCCCAGAGCAGCATGAGCTCCTGCTTCCATTGGAAGTCGGGCATGCCGTGCTCGATCGTCTGTTCGTTGAATACCGGTTCGATGTCGTGGTGGCGAAGGTTGGCGACGATCGGCACCCGTTCGACACAGCTCTCATGACTGACGATCGCCAGAGCCGGGGTGACTTCAAGATAGAGCGACACTGCCGGACAGATGCGGCCTTCGGCCAGCGTGAATTGCTCGACCACCTCGTCGGGCAGCATGGTGATCTTGTTGCCGGGCATGTAGACCGTCGACAGACGCTGGCGTGCGACGTCGTCGAGCTTGGAGCCGCGACCAAAACCCAGCGCCGGCGCCGCGATGTGAATGCCGATCCGCCAGCCGCCTTCCTCGCGGGGGGTGATCGAAAAAGCATCGTCGATCTCGGTCGTGGTGGCGTCGTCGATAGAGAACGCACGCACGTTCGCAAGCGGCAGATCGTCCGCTGTCCCCGGTGCATCGAAGATCGGAAAATCGGTTCCCTCGGGGAAATACTCGAAGAGGAAGCGGTTGTAGTGAAACTCGTAGGTGGAGGGCAGCGCACCACAGTTCAGCAGCAGCCGCGCCGCGGACAATCCGGCATCGACGCAGGCGGCTTCGAGGGCCTTGCTTTCGAGGCGGTTGCGATCCGGCCGATACAGCAGCTGAGGCAGCATCGCTCCGATTTCGGGAGGGACTCTGCCGGCAAGCAATTCGCTGCGATAGCGCTCGATGGTTTCGGCCTGCTGGCGCTTTTTTTCCAGACCCGCCAGTGCGGCCCTGAGAATGTCTTCCGGTGCCTTGCGGAAACGGCCCCGGCCCTTGCGGTGGAAGTGGATCGGGGCAGAATGCAGCCGCAGCAGCACACCGGCGGCCTCGACCGCCGACGGTGTACGGCCGAAATATTCACTGGCAAGTGACTCGAATCCGAATTCCTCATCGCCGCAGACCTCCCACAGGAAGTCTACGTCCAGCTCTCCGGCGATTGCCTCGGCACGATCGACCAATTCATTCGGTGAAGGCTCCCTGAAGCGCAGCAGCACGTGGTTTGCCTTGATCTTCAGGCGCTTGCCGTGAGTGGTTTCAACCTGCAACGAAGCGTCATTGTCGGCGAGGATGCTCCCCGCCTTGAACGCGCCACTCTCTTCAAAGAATAGGTACATCTTGCCACCGTAGCGAATCAAGCCACACAGTTTAACAGGCAAGCAACAAACTTCCGTGTCACCCGCAGGGATCGAGTCAATGCCGCTTGCGGCAAGGAATTGTCCGGTTCGGCGAGCGGCCACGCCGTGGGTCGCGCGTGCCCGGCGATTCTGCGAGCAAGATGCAATCCGCGTATACTTTTAGACAAAAGCGAAGTCAGGACGAAGGCTGCATTCCCCTCTCCCGGGATATGTCCGTGAACCGGGATCGAGTGGGTTTCGCATGGCTTGCGCGACAGACTGGTAAACAACCGGATTCGGTGATCAAGACAAGAGTGCGCCTGGAGACACTGAAATGGCAGCGCTCGGAACAAGGCGCCTTGGACGCGGTCGAGCGTGTAGCGCAAACTTTGTAACTGTTCGGAGGGGGAGTGGCAAATGGAAACGATGTGGGTGGTTGCGATCGTGGCGGCCGTGGTCGCGGCAGGGGCGGGGTTCTTCATTGGCCGGTCGACCGGTGGCTCGAAGGAGCGCATCGCTGAACTGGAGACCGAAGTCAGCCGTCGTAACGAGGAGATTGCCGAATACAAGAAGGAAGTCGAGACGCATTTCGACAAAACAGCAACGCTCTTCGTCGACATGGCGGGTTCCTACAAGGCCTTGTTCGAGCACTTGTCGGCCGACTACGAGAAGCTCTCCGAGGGTTCGGCGCGCGAGCTGTTCAAGGAGCGGGTCAGTGCAATGCTGCTCGAGAACGGGGGATCGGCCGAGCGCAAGGCGATTGCGGGCAACACCGGGCAGGTCGGCGGCGAAGCGAAACCTGCCGAAGCGGCCGCGGCCAGCGACGTGAGGAAAGACGACACCAGGCCCGCTGAGTCCGAGAAGCCGCAGGATCAGACCGCAGACGCCAAAGCTGACGAGCAGGCGGCGTTGGCGAGCGAAGCTGAGAAGAAACAAGGTGCCGATGAAGCTTCGAACGCGACCACGCCCGAAGCAGCGTCCGGCGAGCCGGCAGCCGACAAGAAGCAGGGCGACGCACCGGCCGAAGCGGCTGAAAAGGCTGTCAAGCCGGAAGCAGAGAGGGAAGAGAAGTCGACTGAGGCTGACGCGGCGAAGCCCCAGGCTGAGGACAAGCCGGTGGGCGACGGCAGCGAGTCAACGCTGGAACGTGCGGCGAAGAAGCGCGCAGAGTCGGCCGCCACCGAAGGCGGCTCGGAAGGCAAAGGAAGCTGAGCGGAGGCGTTCAGGCCCGCGCGCAGGCGACCAGAGCCCGCGCGGGCACGCGGTAGCCGCGAGTTTGCTGCCGGTGAGGTGCGAGGTCTTTGGCTACCGCTTTGCGCAATGCGTCGCGGGTGGCTTCGGGCAATCGCGACAAGGCCTCGGCTGCACCGCCGGCCAGATCGAGAAAGGCCTGCCAGTAGGCCGCGGCATCCTCGAAATCGCATTCGAAATCGCAGGATTCGATTCGGATCGAGTCGAAACCCGCTTCCCGCAGTGTCCGCGTGAGGGTTTCCGGGTCGCCAAAGCGAAACACCGAGGGTCGCACCACCTTGGAGGGTGGGAGCATGCGCGCGATGCAGTCCTGCGCCCGGCTGATGAGCGGCACCTCCTCGCGTCCGGCCCACACAGAAAGCACCAGTTCCCCGCCCGGTTTGAGGGCGCGGCGGATCTCGGCCAAGGCCTTTTCAGGATGCGGAAAGATGAACAGCGCCAACCCGGCGAGCACCCGGTCGAAGGATGCCTGCGCGACGCACAGGTGTTCTGCATCGGCGGCGAGATAAGACATGTTGCGGCCCGTGTCCGAAGTGGTCGAGGCAATCCGCGAGCGTGCCTCCATCAGCATGCCTTCGGCAATATCACTTGCGATCACCCACCCTTCGGGTGCGACCCGTCGGGCGGCGTCATGCGCGAGCAAGGCCGGCCCGCTGGCAAGGTCGAGCACGCGCATGCCGGGTGCCAGCGAGGCGGCATCGAGCAGCGCGTCAGCGAGGCGTTGGCGCAGCGGGGCGCTGTCCGCATAGCGCGCCGCGATGCGGTTGAAACCAGCGCGCTCCAGGGCCTTGAAGCGTGTCGCGTCGAAACCCGGTGTGCTCATCTCCGCTCCTTGAGGCCGGCGAAGGCCAGTATCTCGCCAAGGTAGTCGTGCCAGCGAGAAAAGCCGTGGTCGCCACCCTCGAGAACGGTCTGGCGTGCGCCAACGTACTTGCGCACTGCGTCGCGATAATCCAGAACCTCGTCGCCAGTCTCCACCAGCAACCAGTAGCGTTCCGGGCGGGTGATGCGTTCCACCTCGAGCGCGCGCAGTTGCGCGATGTGCTCATGGGTGAAGTCGAAGGTCTCGCCAGTGTACAAGTTGGTCTGCGGGCCGACCCAGGCTTCGAGCGCCAGTGGTGCGACCACCGCCGGGTTCACCAGCACCGCCGGCAGGTCGTGACGCTCGGCAAGCCAGGTGGCGTAGTAGCCACCAAGCGAACTGCCAACCAATGTCGGCGTCGGCGCGTTGACCTTGCGTCGCGCGGATGCGATTGCCTCTTCGATGAGCGTGATCGCGTTGCGTGGCGAGACCGGAAGCTGCTCGCACCAGATGGCGTTCTCCAGTCCCAGCTCAGTCATGTGCTGGCGCAATGCGGTCGCTTTGACCGACGCCGGCGCGGAGCGGAAGCCATGAAGGTAGATGATCATGTCGGATGTCTGGTCGGGTGGGATGGTCGGCACGGCGCAGTGGCGATCTCGAGTTCGCCGATCCATTGCAGGGCGTGTTCGCGCGTTTCACCGCACATCTGCGGTGACGGCTGCAGGCCGCTGCAACAAGCGGGTCTCTCCGGTTTGCCAAAAATGGCACAGCGCCAGTCGGCGGTGAGCTGTGGGCAGGCGACGCCAGCGGGTTTGCCTTCGGGCATGCCGGGCAGTGCGCTGGAGATCGAAGGAGCGATACAGCACGCGCCACAACCCGGACGGCAGTCCGTCGAGGAGACAGTTGCCGTGAGCGCTGGCGGCATCACGTGCCGAGCGTCAGATCGCACCACGCGAGGATGCTTGCGTCATCAGGCGGGAGCACGGTGGCCACGCCGCCGGTAAAGGTCTCCCATTCGTCGACAAAGCGCTCGCCGACTGCGGTGAGCATGGGGACGCCCGAAACCACGGCCAGCCCCATTTCGTCTCGCAGACCGGCTCCGCCAGCCTCCTGAGCACCGAACTTGTTGAACATCATCACATCGACGCCGTCATCGAGCGCGCGCCGGATCGCGACTGCCGCGTGGGCGAGCGAGGCCGGGTCCAGCCGGCACGCCTCGGAGCCGCTGCCGAGCTCCTGTGATAACGCGAACTTCTCGCCGCTGTGCAAATCCTCGAGCTCCATCGCGCAAGGATCCTCGGCGATGGTCGCCATGTCGTGCTGAAGCACGCCGCCAACCCGCAATCCACGGTTGCGAAGCGCGATCGCCACGCGCAATAGCAGCGGTTCCACGTGGTCGGTGGGCTTGTACACCACAGCGGCGATCGGTGCGAGGGTGTCGGCGTTCATGACTGGGGCCGGTGTTGATCCAGACGTGATTCTCGCATCGCCGGCCCGGTTTCGCATCAGTCGGATGGGGTGGCGCAGTCAGGCGGCCGGTTTTGACGTCGAAATGCGACTGTTTATGCTTCTCAGGGAATAAACAAGTGAGTCTTCATTCTTTTGTTGGCGGGCGGCATTCCGCTACTGTGCTTGCCTTGCAATTCACTGGCCGTCGTCGGCATGCTTGCCTTACCGGAAAACTTGCACCCGCTCATCGTCGGCGTTGTCCTGTTGGGACTGTTCGCCGCGTTTGTGCGCGAGTGGCTCAAGCCGGATGTCGCAGTCATGGTGGCGGTGGCAGCCCTGCTCGGACTGGGCCTGCTCTCGCCCGGGCAGGTGCTCAGCGTCTTCGGCAACAGCGCGCCGATCACGGTCGCCTGCCTGTTCATCATCAGCGGTGCCCTGAGCCGCACCGGCTGTGTCGACCGCCTGGGTGAATGGCTGGGTGCGGTTGCCGGGCACAGCGAGCGGCGTCTGCTGCTCGCGCTGCTGGCGGTCGGAGTGCTTGTGTCGCCCTTCATCAACAACACTCCGGTGGTCATGGTGATGATCCCGGCGGTCATCGCGATCGCCTCGCGGCACGGCATCGCGCCGTCACGGTTGCTGATTCCCCTCTCTTACGCGACGATTCTCGGTGGTCTGATCACCATGGTCGGCACATCGACCAACATCCTGGTCGATGGCGTTGCACGCGACATGGGGCTCGCCCCCTTCCACATGTTCGAGATCAGCGCGCCGGCCATCGTGCTCGCGCTCGTGGGTTGCGGCTTCATGTACCTGTTGGCGCCGCGATTCCTCCCGGCACGCGAGACGCTGACCCAGCAATTCACCGGCAGCGGCGACCGCCTGTTCATGACCGAGCTCTTCGTCCCAGAGGGTTCGCGCCTCGCGGGCAAGACGCTGAAGGATGCCCGGCTGTCCAATGGCACCATCAAGGTGCTCAAGCTCTTCCGCGGCGACGACGAGATCTCGGCGCCGGCGCCGGAAACCACGCTGAGGGTCGGTGATCGGGTGATCGTGCACACGCAGAGCCACGCGATGATGGATTTGCGCAGTACCGATCTCGTCGGGCTGCAACAGGGCCAGCCGACCGACAGCCATGATCTCGAGACCCTGCGCAGGCGCGGCGTCGTGATGGTCGAGGCCATCGTCGGCCAGACCTCACGTTATGTAGAGCGCCCGATTCGCGATCTCGACCTCGCCGCGCGCTACGGCATCCACCTCATCGCGGTGCACCGGCGCGACGCGTCCATCCAGGAAATCGGCGACGACTTCCAGCTCCAGTTCGGAGATGTGCTGCTGGTCGAGGGCACGCCGGCGCAGATCAAGCGCTTCTGCGACAACGGCGACCTGTTCGCGATCACCGAAGGCCGCGCCCCGACCAACCGTTCGGCCAAGGCGCCGGTCGCGCTGGCCACCATCGGCGGCGTCATGCTGCTCGCGGCGTTCAATGTGATGCCCATCGAGGGGCTGGCAATGATTGGCGCCGCCGTCGTCGTCGCCACCGGCTGCATCCGTTCGGATGAAGCCTACAAGGCCATCGAGTGGCCGATCATCATCCTCATCTTCGGGATGATCGCGATCAGCATCGCGATGCGCGAATCCGGCCTTGCCGACCTACTGGCCAGCGGCCTGGTAGGCGCAGGCGGTGGACTGTCACCGTGGATGATGCTCGTGCTGGTGATCCTGCTCACCTCGGTCGCGACCGAGTTCATCAGCAACAACGCGGTCGCGGTGCTGTTCACCCCCATTGTCATCGGCGTCGCCCAGCAACTCGGCGTCGATCCTCGCCCGTTTGTCGTCGGCGTCATGTTCGCCGCCAGCGCCAGCTTCGCCACCCCGATCGGCTACCAGACCAACACCCTGGTCTACAACGCCGGCAACTACCGTTTCACCGACTTCGCCCGGCTGGGCATTCCGATGAATCTCGTCGTCGTGGCGGTGGCGAGTGTGCTGATTCCGATCTTCTGGCCGTTGAGTTTGGGCTGATGCCCGGTGCGGCGTGCCGCACCGGGTGCTTCGGTCAAACGTTGCGATAAACCTCCGCCCCACTCCTGACGAACTCGATCGCCTTCTCTTCCATCCCTTTCTTCAGTGCTTCAGCTTCGTCCACACCCTGTTTCGCCGCGTAGTCGCGTACGTCCTGGGTGATCTTCATGCTGCAGAAGTGCGGGCCGCACATTGAACAGAAGTGGGCGACCTTGGCGGAGTCCTTGGGCAGGGTCTCGTCGTGGAATTCGCGCGCCTTGTCCGGGTCCAGACCGAGGTTGAACTGGTCTTCCCAGCGGAACTCGAAGCGGGCCTTGCTCAATGCGTTGTCGCGGATCTGGGCGCCGGGGTGGCCCTTGGCGAGGTCGGCGGCGTGGGCGGCTAGCTTGTAGGTGATGATGCCTTCCTTGACGTCGTCCTTGTCGGGCAGGCCGAGGTGCTCCTTGGGGGTGACGTAACAGAGCATGGCGGTGCCGTACCAGCCGATCTGGGCGGCGCCGATGCCGCTGGTGATGTGGTCGTAGCCGGGGGCGATGTCGGTGGTCAGCGGGCCGAGGGTGTAGAAGGGGGCTTCCTTGCACCACTCGAGCTGCAGGTCCATGTTCTCCTTGATGAGCTGCATCGGCACATGGCCCGGGCCTTCGATCATGACCTGCACGTCGTGCTTCCAGGCGATGTCGGTGAGCTCGCCCAGGGTCTTGAGCTCGGCGAGCTGGGCTTCGTCGTTGGCGTCATAGATGGAGCCGGGGCGCAGGCCGTCGCCGAGCGAGAAGGCGACGTCGTAGGCCTTCATGATTTCGCAGATTTCCTCGAAGTGGGTGTAGAGGAAGCTCTCCCTATGATGCGCGAGGCACCACTTGGCCATGATCGAGCCACCGCGCGAGACGATGCCGGTGAGGCGGTTGGCGGTCATCGGCACATAGGCCAGTCGCACCCCGGCGTGGATGGTGAAGTAGTCCACGCCCTGTTCGGCCTGCTCGATGAGGGTGTCGCGGAAAATCTCCCAGGTGAGTTCCTCGGCCTTGCCGTCGACCTTCTCCAGCGCCTGATAGATCGGCACCGTGCCGATGGGCACCGGGCTGTTGCGGATGATCCACTCGCGGGTCTCGTGGATGTTCTTGCCGGTTGACAAGTCCATGACCGTGTCGCCGCCCCAGCGGATGGCCCAGGTCATCTTGTCGACTTCCTCCGAGATGGAGGAGCCGAGCGCCGAGTTGCCGATGTTGGCGTTGATCTTCACCAGGAAGTTGCGGCCGATGATCATCGGCTCAGTCTCGGGGTGATTGATGTTGGCCGGGATGATCGCGCGGCCGCGGGCGACCTCGTCGCGCACGAACTCCGGCGTGATCTCGGCCGGGATGCTGGCGCCGAAGCTCTGACCCGGGTGCTGGCGGGTCAGCATCGCGGCCATCTTCTGCCCGGTGGGGCCGGCCTGTTTCAGCG
>NZ_WTVM01000068.1 GCF_012910885.1 Azoarcus taiwanensis
CGGATTCTGTGTGTGGGCCAAGCGCCGCGAACAGGGACGCTTCGTGTCGAACTGGGCGCAGGTTCGCACGCGCCAGATGGACTGGACCGGGCTCAAGCTGCTGCTCGAAGGCATCGAGCCGGCACGCTACAAGCGCCGTTTCCGACTGCCCGCAAACGCCGTGTAACCCGCATGAATGCTGGGTCATACGGTAAAATATGCGCCATGCCCGCGCCGCACTCCGCCCCCGTTCCGACCCTTGCCGAGGCCGCCCAGTGGGCGCCCGAGCGCGTCGTCGAACTGGCCCAGGCGCATGAGGATCTGCAGCGCCAAGTGCAGACCATCCAACATCAGCTCGAGTGGTTCCGCCGCCAGCTCTTCGGCCAGAAGAGCGAGAAGCGCCTGGTCCCACCGGACCCGGCGCAG
The DNA here is from genome assembly GCF_012910885.1 of Azoarcus taiwanensis. Lineage (GTDB taxonomy): Bacteria > Pseudomonadota > Gammaproteobacteria > Burkholderiales > Rhodocyclaceae > Azoarcus_F > Azoarcus_F taiwanensis. The sequence goes on from NZ_WTVM01000068.1 coordinate 406, forward strand.
ATGTATCTGGGCGAGCTACCGATCCCCGACACGCAGCCCGATGTCCCCGGCAAGACCGTGGCGGGACACACCCGCCGTGCGTCGCGCACCGACTACGCCCAGGACAAGGACGAATCGGCGCTGTTCTTCGACGAGACGCGCGTGCCGGTCGAGACCATCACGCTCGCCAACCCCGAGACCGAGGGGCTTGCCGCCGACCAGTTCGAGGTGATCGGCGAGAAGCTCAGCCATCGCCTGGCGCAGCGCCCGGGCAGCTACGTGATCCTCAAGTACGTGCGCCCGGTCATTAAGCGCCGCGACACGCAGACGATCCACTGCCCGGCGGCGCCTGTCGGGGTGCTCGAGGGCAGCCGCGCCGACGTGAGTTTCCTGGTCGGGCTGCTGCTCGACAAGTTCGCCTGGCACCTGCCGCTGTACCGCCAGCATCAGCGCCTGGCTGACGCTGGCATCACGGTCAGCCGCGCCTGGCTCACGCAACTGGCTGCGCAGGCGGCCGCGCTGCTCACGCCGATCTACGAGGCGCAGCTCGCGTCGATCCGTGCCAGTCGCGTCAAGGCCATGGACGAAACCCCGATCAAGGCCGGCCGTGCCGGCCCGGGCAAGATGAAGGCCTGCTACTTCTGGCCGGTGTATGGCGAACTGCACGAGATCTGCTTCCCGTTCTTCGACAGCCGCGCCCACAGCAACGTCGAGAAGGTGCTCGGGCTCAAGCCCACCGAAGGGGGTGTGCTGCTCTCGGACGGCTACGGCGCCTACGAGACCTACGCGAGCAAGACCGGGCTCACGCACGCGCAGTGCTGGACGCACTGCCGGCGCGAATTCATCAACGCCGAGGCGGCCGAGCCAGCGCTGGCGGCCAAGGCGCTCGAGTTCATTGGTGCGCTCTACGCGGTCGAAGCGAAGATCCGCGACGACAAGCTCAAGGGCGAGGCCAAGCGCGAGTACCGGCTCGATCACGCCCGTCCGATCGTGACGGCCTTCTTCACCTGGGTACAGGAGCGCCTGGACGCGCAGGGGCTGCTACCGAGCAACCCGCTGACCAAGGCGCTGATCTACGCACACAAGCGACGGGCGGCACTGGAAGTGTTCCTCGCCGACCCGGATGTGCCGATCGATACCAACCACCTCGAACGGGCGCTGCGGCCGATTCCGCTGGGTCGGAAAAACTGGATGTTCAGCTGGACCGAGCTCGGCGCCCAGCACGTCGGCGTCGTCCAGAGCCTGATTGCGACCTGTCGGCTGCATGAGCTCGATCCCTACGACTATCTCGTCGACGTACTGCAGCGCGTCGCCCAGCACCCGGCCGCCGACGTCGCGCAGCTCACGCCCAGACTGTGGAAGCAGCACTTCGGGAAAGCGCCGTTGCGCTCGGAAATCTCAAGGCGCGCTGCGTAGCAACGACGCCGCTGGGTGAGCGCTTACGCCGTTGCCGCCGAACTCGAATAGCCGTGGTTTGCTGCAGTACCAGCAGCCTTCGAACTGGATGGCGCTCAGGTGATGGCCGTCATCGAAGCAGGTAGCGATCAGAAGCAGCGCCTCCAATTCGGCGCCATCCTCGAACTGATGATGCTCGATCAGGTTTTCCAGTTCTTCGTCCTGGTCGGCACCGAAGTGCTCGGCAAGGACTTCGAGAACGCCCGACAGCGGCGAATCGCCTTGCTGATCGGGCAGATCAAGCCCCAGCGTGGCAGCGAGATCGGCGAGGCCTTCCAGTACGTCGTCCCATTGAGGATCGTTGGTTTCGGCGATCTGGGCGATATAGGCCTGCCCGTTGCCGGGATAACTTGCATCCAGCGCGAAAGCGCCGAACAGCGCCTTGATGACGGGTGTCACACGATCCAGCACCAGAACACCAGTGCCCTCGTAGTAGTTGTTTGCCATGGTGGCTCCTTTCGGAAAAGTGAGCGGAGCCAGCCCTTGCGGACATGGCATCCGCAGGGATAAGCCCACCGTCGGGAGGCGCGGGCTATGGGAGAAAAGTGCTACTCGCCAAAGTTGGTCGAATCGCCCAGGGACTTCAGCACCTCGATCAGGCCGCAGTTGGCCAGGACGTACAGCTCGTTGTAATCGCTGCCGGTCGGAGCCTGCCCCGTGACGTTGATGCGGGCGTCCAGATCGAGAATCTCTTGCCGGACGCGGCGTGCGACCTCCAGCGGCGGCTGTTCGTCGTCATCGTCGGCGGCTACACCGAGAGCACGAAGCACGGCACGCGGCGAAAGCGCGGGCTTGGTAAAGGATTCGTACACGCTGGGAATTTCTTCATGGCAGCGTGCATCGAGAACGTCGTTCCCGATGTTGAACGTCGTTAGTTCATCATCTGAGGCACCCTCATCGTCGTAGTCGACAATGACGACGCGCGGCAGTGGAACGTGGCTTGGCCAGTCCTCGACGAGTGTGACTTTGACAAGGCCGCCTTCAATGACGACGGCGATGGATGGGGTTCGGGCCATGGAGCACTCCTTGGATAAAAGGGAGGGACATGGCCCCGGATGGGACACATGTCCCTCGTGGGGTTGGAAAAATGAGAACGGCGTAGCGCGCAGGCAAGCTCACCAGCCGCTGTAGTTGAGCAGCAGGTCGGCGAGTACCTTGCGGCGTTCCAAGTCGAGACCACCGAAATCGGACAGCCCCTCGAATTGGCAGCGCCTGAGCATCGCCCCGCCTTCACGGGAGTTGTAGAAGCTCACCATGGCTGCGAGGAACATCCGCTGACCTCCACTCAAAACGCCGAGGGCGTCATTGAGCCGCAGCAGGTTCGGACGCAGATCCCACTTCTCTGTGGCGCGTTGCAGCCCCTCGCAGGTGCCATCGCCGAACCACTCGTGGCCGGCAATCTGGACCCCGCGCTTCCAGGCCTGGAAGAACGCTTCGGGCGCCTGGGCAAAGTGCCGGTCTTCCCGTGCGATCAGGTCGAGCACGTCGTGGGGAACGGACTGGTTCATGAGCAATCTCCTTGAAAGAGGATTCAGGGATGGAGCCGCTGCTGCCAGCGGCCTTTCGTCAGGGCCTTGCTGGCGGCTTGGTACGAGCGGAAGTAGTGCTCGGACTCACGCGATACCGGCCCGTCCTTGTCTGCCGTGCCGATGTAGTGGCCAGCGGCGCTAAGGTGCACGTCAAGAGGCAAGCGCTTGCCCGTGTAGGCCAGCGCCAGATAGCCGATGGATTCAGCACGGGCTTGCCGAGCATCCACCACGATGGGCGAGGAAACGGAGGACATGGATTTCTCCTGGAAGAATGGCCGGGAGCGGAACTTCCCGAAGGGTTGAACAAAAGGCATCGGCGTCTTGGGGAAACGCTCATCCGCAGGACGATGCGAGGCGGACTGGCGGGTCGCGCGGAAAAACCGCGGCAGCCTGAAACCCTGGCTGCTGGCATGTGCTGACGAATCAGCGAACATGCGGGCAGCTTCGTGCACGGGCCGCGCTGCGTCAGCCTGGAATCGGAATCCGATCTGCCCCTGATTGATGTGCATCGGATGAAGACGGCCCCGCCGCGAATGCGGGGCCGTCAAGGTCGATGCGAAGGCGCGGGTTTAGTCGGGTTTGTCCCCCAGAACGTGCTGCTTCCAGAGTCCGAATGCCTCGTCCGGCGCCAGTTCGGCGAGGATCACGATGGGCTGGGCCCGCCGGCTGCGTAGCGCAGCGAAGTACGCCTTGCGATCGACGATGGCCTTGAGCTTGATGCCCTTGAGGAACAGCAGCTTGCCGTCCTTGATGAATAGCACCTTGTTGCCGATGTCGCGATTGAACGCACTGCGCAGCTTGCGATCGGCGTGCATGGTGTTGGCCAGCCCGTCAACCAGGTAGTCCAGCGTCATGTCGATGGTGAACCGGCACGCGTTGTCGTTGGGATCGACGTGCTCGCTGACGTCCGGCGGCAAGCTGGCTGCGAAGGCCTCGGCCTCGGACAAGCGATCGCGCTGGCCTTTCAGTGCGAGCAGGCGGGTGGAGCCGCCGTGCCCGTCGTTGCTGGCAGTGGCAACCGGCTTGCCGTCGAACAGCACGGTGGCGGTGAAGCACAGCGTTTCCTCGCTGGCGAAATCTGCCACTTTGAGATTCTTCAGTGTGATGCGGTCTTGGGTGTTGGTTTCCATGGTAAGTCCTGATGTCGACCGGGTGATGACACGCCCCTGGCGGGATGTGGCAACCATCCCGTGGGTTGGAGAAAGGAGGCATCGATGCCCCGGTGGGCAGCGTTCGCCGGTGAGATGTCGGGGCGAACTGGCGGGTGGCGTGGGCGGAACCCACGGCAGCCTGGACACCCTGGCTGCGGGTATGGTGCTGCGACAGCAGCAACACATGCGAAGGAGCATCGGTGTGGCGCCTCCGTGCGTCATCCAGCAATCTGAATTCATCGCTAACGGATTGCCACGCCCAAAAAAAAGCTCCCCGAAGGGAGCTGGAAGGGAGGACTACTCCACGCTGGTGAGCTTGCCCTCAGTGTCGAAGCTCAGGCGCACGGTGGCACCGGCGAGCTTGGGCTGCGGGGTGTATCGCCAGGACTTTGGTAGCAGCTCCTCGATGGCACGGGCAGGTGAAACCGAGCAGCCGACTGCGATGAACGTGGCGATGGTCTGCGCATCCGCGTCCTCGCGGCCTTGGTCGTAGCGGTCGTCGAAGATGTAGTCGGATAACAGGCGGGTGACGTCACCCGCGTGCGGCGTCACGTAGAGTCGGTCGTGCCTGCGAATGGCAGATACCGCATATTCGCGGGTGTCTCCTCCAATGCTGGCGGACAGAGTTCCGACCAAGGTGACGCCACTGATGTCGCTATTGAATGGCAGGCCGTCGTCCACATGGATCACCTCGCCGTGGTGAATGCCGACCTGATCAGGGTCTGCGTAGTGGAGTAAATCGAACAGCCAGTGGTCACCATCGAAACGGTGCTCCTCCAGCAGGAAGGCCTGCCTGGCCGCCAGATAGACCTCGGCGGTCGGCACATCGTCATCGTCTTCTGCATCGATGGACCAGACACCGGCCTCCTGGAGTACTTCCTGGGCGATAACGCCTTCGGCGTGATGACGATCCCAGTACCTGGTCCAATGACTGCGAAAGCCTGGCGGCTCATGGGTCCAGTCGCGAAACCAGCTGCGCGGCACAAAGGGGACGTTGCTGAGCAGGTCAGCGTTCGATGAAGACAGGCACGTGGATGCGTACTGCATCATGAAATCGGCCCCGGACAGCCGTTCCTTGGCTTCGATCAGGGATTGGCGGAAGGCCCGTTCGACCGCAGTCTGGATGCGCTTGCCATCCTCTTCCTCGTGCAGAAGGTGCTGGCGATCCGGTGGGCGAGCGATCATGTCATCACGCAGCATCACGATCTGGTGGTGTTGCGAAGATGGCCATCTGCCGATGGGAAGCCCTTGGAGGTAGCAGCGGTACTGAGACGGCGTACCGTCCAGATCGATGAGAACCTGGCCGACTTCCGTATCCCGCCAGGCCAGACCAGGCCGGGCCAGCGGGCGCTCAAATTCCGTGCCGTTGAATGTCACGCGGACGGGGAAGGCTTCGCACAGCCGCACCAGTTGCTGGGCGACCCACTGGGTCAGTGTCGGCCCCTTGTACGGGGGTTCGACACCGCACAAGCGGATCTCGGTACCGATGCGAGCGGGCGCGGCGATGACGTCGATGTCCTCGCCGTTGATGATCGCGGCGGTGGTGGCGCGAAAGGCCATTTCCAGCGAATGCACCCGTAGGCTGCGGGCGAAGTACAGCGTCGAGAGGACGCCGATGCCGAAGGGGTTTTCCCGGGCCTTCAGTTCCTCGTCCCAGCCGGATTCGGCGATGCAGAGGAGGCTCTGGAGGTTGGCGATGCCTTCGCCGTCGTCGCTGACGGTGAGCGTGTCGCCTTCGGCGGAGATGTGGATGTGGCGGGCTTTCGCGCGCCGGGCGTTCTGTAGCAGCTCGCCCAGCATCGAGGCCTGGGTGAACGCATAGCGATAGGTTTCGATCAGGCGATTCTGGTTCGTCTGAAGACGTATGGTGGACATGGCATGGCTCCTTGGATGAGGTTTTGTGCCGGATGGGCACGGGGATGAAGCGGCACACGCCGACGCCCGCCGCATGGCGTGACAGGCGGCAATGGCCGGTCCTGGGGAAATGGGCTGATGGGCCCGTTGGAGATGCAGCACCAACGCCGGGGGTGGGCGCGTGTCCGCGGCGCGGTGCGATGCGGACAAGGTTGGTCAGCGTGGAAAACCCACGGCGCAGCCTGAAAGACCCTGGCTGCTGGCTGTTGCCGAAGCATCGGCAATACAGGAGGAAGAATGGCGTGACCGGTTGGGAGCGTCGCGGATCAATCCGAAACTGACAGTTCCGCCTTGTGCAGGCATTGCAATAGCCGACGGCCGAGCCACGCTACGCATGGAACCGCCATGGAATTTCCGATCGCCTTGTAGCGCGGTGCATCGGCGGCGGGCTTGCCGCGGTACTGCACCAGGGTGTAGTCATCGGGCATGCCCTGCAGCCGCTCGCACTCCACAGGCATCAGACGCCGCACCCGCCAGTGCGACCAGCCACCGAGGGCGGGGTCGTTCCAGTCGTAGTGGAGATGTGCCTCGAAGGTGGGGGCTAGAACATGGGGTTTGTCCGCTCCACCGCCGCTGGTGCGCAATGCCGCAGCAACGTCGCCGCCCAGTTCGGCGGCAATGCCCTGCTGCCGTCCCCGCAGGGCAACGCAAGCCACCATCGGCACCCCGTAGCCCGGTTTGCCGCTGGACAGGACAGTGCAAGCCACCTGTCCGTGGCCCGACTCGAACCGCACTTCACCGCGGTTGTTCTGCGCGAAGGCGACAGCGGGCACGACCCCGGCGTTCGCATGGCTGTTGCGATGCTCGCCAGCACGCAGCGTCGGTGCCAGGCCGAGTGTGGCATCGGCGCCGCTGCCTTGGGCAGTGAAGGCGATGATCGGAACGCCTCGGCCCGTACCGTCCTCGCTGCAACCCTTGCCACCGTTGGCGGCTCCGAGCGTATGGCTGATGCCGCCATTGACGGACTGCGCCAAAAAGGTCTCGACCTCGAAGTCGTTCTTCGGGCCGGGTGCGGCGGTCAGGCATGCGGCCACGTCAATCGGCCCTGCGGTGTTACCGCCGCCGAATCCAAAGGTGATCGTGGCAGAACCATAGGGTTGTTTCAGTCCCGCATATCCTGAGCACTCGCCTGCTGCCGCAGTGCCCGTTCCAACAGCGGCGGCAGTTTCTTGCCACGGAGCGAAGCCCGGCGAAGAATTCCCGAGCACGCCACCGGACTCAAAAAGTACTTCTGAGGGATCGAGGTCAGGATGACCACTTGCCACAAGAAACACACGCTTGCGGCGTTGGGCGACACCGAAATATTGAGCATCGAGCACCCGCCACGCGATGCGGCGGCGGGGTCCAGACACACAACCTGCGTGCGTCCATTTTTTCCCTGGCGGTTCCAGCGCACGGCTTTCTCCGGCCAGTGCGCCCAGGAAATGGCCGAAGGCGTTGCTGCGGTCGTTGAGGACGCCCGGGACATTTTCCCAGACGATGGTGGCTGGCGGGCGGCGGTCGTGGCCGCGAGTTTGGTCGATGGCATTTGCAAGCTCCACATAGGCAAGGGTTAAGGCGCCGCGCGGGTCGTCCAGCCCGCGGCGCGCACCGGCCACGCTGAACGACTGGCATGGCGTGCCGCCAACCAGGATGTCGGGAGCCGGAACGGTGCCGGCGCGGACCTGGCGGGCGATCGCGGTCATGTCGCCCAGGTTGGGCACACTCGGGTGGTGGTGCGCGAGCACCGCGCGCGGGAACGGGTCGATCTCGGCGAACCACGCGGCTTGCAGGCCAAGCGGCTGCCAGGCGAGGCTCACGGCCTCGATGCCGCTGCAAATGCTGCCGTACAGCAACGGTGCTTGGCGAGATGGATGGTGCATGTCGGTTCTCCTGTTCGTTGGGCCCTGATCCGTCGGACGGGCCGGTCGGTTGAAAGGCAGGAGAAAGGCGCCGAAGGCGGCGAGGCCTTCGGCTCGGGAGGAAGGAACCACCCGTGGGCTGAGGAGCAAGCCCGGTCGTCGCTAGAACCGTTCGCTCATCCAGCAATCACACCCGGCCCATGTCGTGGCTGGGGCCGGCATCGTCTGGCGCACATCCGCGCACAAAGGGAGCCCAGTGTTTCGCCGGCGGGCACCGGCACCGAATACCGCTGACCGCGAAGGGTCTCCCGATGGTTCGCTCAGCTTGGCAAGCCATTGGGAGACCCTTCGCAGGGGCGGAAGGAACGCAGATCAGGAGAACGCGCGCGGCGCTGTTCGCGAAAGAAATCACCTTCAGGTCTCACGGCCAGGAGCGGCCGCACGAGACGCGCACAAGAAACGGGAAGGCGTTGCGCGCTGGGCGTCCCGCAGGGCATGCGGGACACTAGCCATGCCATCGATAGTTGGCATGGTTCACGGGGAACGACGTAGATCAGACGCCTTTGCGGGAGCCGCCACCACGGCGGGTGCGTGAACCACCCCGCTTGGACGCACCGGACTCGACCGGCAGCGTGCCTTTGCAGTCAGGATAGCGACTGCACGACCAGAATGGGCCACTCTTGCCGCTACGCTGGTGCGTAGGTGCACCGCATAGCGGGCAACCTGGTCCCAGGGGAACGTTGATGGACAAGGACGCGCTGCCATGCTGGGCGACCAACTGCGAAATCCATGCGGCCTGCTTGTCGATGAACACATCGAGCGTGAGCTGGCCGGCTTCGATCATGTCGAGCGCCTGTTCCCACACGGCGGTCGTGCCAGGATCAGCGATCGCTGCGGGCACCGCGTCGATCAGGGTGAAAGCCGCATCCGAGGCGCGGATCGAGCGCCCCTTCTTCACGAGATAACCGCGTCCGATCAGGCCGCTGATGATGTTGGCCCTCGTCGCCTCGGTGCCGATGCCGGTCGTGTCCTTGAGCTTCTGTTTCAAGCGTGGGTCCGTTACGAACCGCGCAGCGCCCTTCATAGACTTGACCAGTTCGCCCTGGGTGTAAGGCTTCGGCGGAAGCGTCTTGAGCGACTTCAAATCGACGTTGGCAACCTGGCAAGCCAGGTCTTCACGTAGGGGCGGCAGCACCTGGGCACGGGATGCCGTGTCGCTTTCATCGTCAGCTCCACCTTCACGTGCGGGCTCGGCCAACACAAGACGCCACCCTGCGACGACAACCTGCTTGCCGGTGGCCACCAGGTCCTGTCCGCCGCATGTGAGCGTTACCTCGGTGCGGTCGAACTCGTGATGGGGGAGGAACTGGGCCAGATAGTGCGCCCGGATCAGCCGGTACACCGCCAGTTCCTTCGCGCTCATGGCGGAGATACTCGCGGGTTCGAGCGTCGGGATGATGCCGTGGTGCGCCGTCACTTTGCCGTCGTTCCAGGCTCGCGAGCGCTGGTTGCGGTCGAGTTGGCCCATAATCGGGGCCAGCGTGGGATCGGTCTTGAGCAGGCTATCCAGGACCGTGGGCACCTCGGCGAACATGCTTTCGGGCAGGTAGCCGGAATCTGAGCGCGGGTACGTCGTGGCTTTGTGCGTTTCGTACAGGGCTTGGGCAATCTCCAAGGTTTCCTGTACATCCAGCCCCAACTGCTTGGAGCAAACCTCCTGAAGCGTTCCCAGGTCGAACGGCAGCGGCGGGCCTTCGCGCACGCGTTCGGTTTCGACCGAGACCACCTGGGCGCGGTCAGCGGCTCGAATCTGCTGCGCAGCTTGCTGGGCGACGGGCTGTTGCAGGCAGCGGCCCGCATCGTCGGTGCAAGTCTCGGGTGGAGACCATTGCGCGGAGAAAACCTGACCGCCTACGGAAAGGGTCACCTCGATGGCCCAGTATGGGACGGAGACGAATGCGGCAATCGCGCGGTCGCGGTCCACCACGAGTTTGAGCGTCGGTGTCTGAACACGACCGACCGACAGTACGCCGTCGTAGCCGGCTTGCCGCCCGAGCACGGTGAACAGGCGGCTGAGGTTCATGCCAACGAGCCAGTCCGCCCGCGAGCGCGCCAGCGCCGAGTAGTACATCGGCAGCGTTTCGGCCGATGGCCGCAGCTTGCCGAGCGCGGCGCGGATGGACGCATCGTTGAGCGCCGACAGCCACAGCCGCTCGATGGGGCCGCGGTAGCCGCACAGGTCGATGATCTCGCGGGCGATCAATTCGCCTTCGCGGTCAGCATCTGTGGCAATGACCAGTTGGGTCGCCTTGGCCAGAAGCGCCTTGACAACCTTGAATTGCGTGGCGGTCTTGGGTTTGACCTCGACTCGCCATTGCTCGGGAATGATGGGCAATTGCTCGATGGACCAGCGCTTGAGCGTTGCGTCATAGACCTCGGGCGGTGCGGCTTCAACAAGATGTCCGATGCACCAGGTGACGGTCACACCGGTGCCGCTGAGACAGCCTTCACCGCGCTGTGTAGCGCCGAGAATCCGGCCAATGTCTTTGCCCTGGGAGGGCTTCTCGCATAGAAACAGCCGCATGTCCGTCCATCCAGTTCCCGTTGCTCATTGAATTGCTGGAACCGAGGATGCCGGGCGGATGTTGGGGCGGCAGCAAACAAGCCGCACGGGGAAGCAACCGCTTTCACGGGGTGGAGTAGCTTGAGCGGGATGGCGCGTGGCCAGAGGCATTCAAACCGGAAGCTGCGATTCGCGGGAGCGCGTGGAAGTCTGTAGACGTTGATGGAACTATCCCCTGGGGATAGCTCGGCAGGTGGGCGGGCGGCGAAGAACGCCGCCCGCCATGCCGTGTCACTTCCTGCGCCGGTTCTCTTTCGGCTCCGCAGGTTCCTCCTTGGCGGCCGCAGTCTTCGGCTCTGCCGCTTCCTGCGGCTTCTGGCTTAGGGCCACGGAATCGATGCGGTACGGCAGGATGCCGACGCTGCGGGCATTGACCTGCCAGGTCTCGCGAGGCTGGTCATCGCTGTCCGTCCAGGGCGCGCGTTCCATGCGACCGATGACCAACACGCGCATTCCCTTCTGGTACAGGTGCTGCCAGCGTTCGGCATCGTGATGCCAGATTTCCACGGGCGCCCAGAAGCCACCGCGGTCTTCGTAGCCTCCGTCCTTCTTCGGCACCGGGTTGTCGAAATAGACGTTCAGGCGCAGCAGGCGGCTGGGTTCGTCATTGCCGTTGGGGAATTCGCGGTACTCGGGCGGCGAACCGATGTTGCCCTCGCCGGAAAAATGCGTGCTCATGTTGCAATCTCCATGGTGGTTGAAATACCCATGCCCCGCAGGGCCTAGGCGCGTGCTGGGGGCGTTGGCGCAATCACCGACCATCCCTAGTGGCAGACATCGAAGCGAGTCGGCGCAGATAGGTGTCTTCCGCGACGGCGGCCTTTCTGGCGCATTCCTGCGCCTGCCGGCCCAGGGTGTGCAACAGGCTGATCTGCATATTCAGCGTGATGCGCTGAAGCTCGATCGCGTGCAGGTCGGAGAGCAAGTTGACCGGCGTGCTGGTGCTCGCCATCAGCTCCTGCCACAAGACCACGCCCATGGCCGACCTGTCGTGCCTGCGCCAGCGCAGAAACGTCGTGCCTGCGCCAGTGGTCTGCTGGGCCAGTTCGACGGGCAGCAGGTGAAAGGGATGGCCGCTAACCTGTTGCAGCACTTGTCGCTGCGCCAGGGCAATCAATTCGTCGCGCATGGCGAAGCACTGGCTGGCCCAGGCCTCTAAGTCCCCTTTACCTTTAAAGGGTTTTAAAAGGCCTTTTAGAGAGGCGGCGTGTTCCAACCTCACGAAGGCACCCTGTTGCAGGCCCCGGAAGTAGCGGGTTTCGCGGCTTGGTTCGCTCATGCCTGCTCATCCCCGGCAGTTTCTTCCTGGGCCGCCGCGACCGTTGCTTCATCGACGTCAGGTGCCGCTGCGGCAGTACTGTCACCGCGCTGTTGCAGGCCACGGCGGACAATAGGCGGCGCGAACTTCGAGCGGCGCGTGCCTTCAAGGACCTCCTGCGGCAGTTCGCCGTACTTCTCGACTGCGTTCCTCGCTGCGGCATTCTTCGCCGCGAAGTCATCGCGCGTCGTGCCCGAGTAGCGGTACTGCTGCGCCAGGCTGAACAGGCTGCGCAGCGCATGGGCGCCCTCATTGAGCCAGCGCTCCAGCGTGCTGCGGTCGATCAGCGCGGTGTGGTGGGCGAGGATAAGCTTGCGTGCAATGTCGTCGTAGTCGGCCAGCAGGTAGACGGCGGCAAAGCCGAGCTGGGCATTGACGAACAGCGGAAGCTTGACGGGTTGGACGTTGAGGTTCTCGCCCAGGCTTAGGGCGGCGGGCACCCCGGCCAGTGCCTGATCGACCTGTTCGCGCAGGGCTTGCAGCGTGGCCTTGGTCTGGTCGAGCTTTTCCTCGATGCGCAGCATCCACCAATCGCTGTACGGGTCGTCCTGCTCCGCGCCGCGCTTCATCTTGTTCATCACGGCCATGTAGCCGTTCAATCCGACAATGCCCGGCCGCCCCTCGGCAGCGGCGCGGCCATGCCAGATGCGCGAGGCGTGGTGGGTGTGCAGCGTCAGCGACATCGCGCTGCGCAGGGAGCCGAGGTTGAGTTGCAATGGTTCGTTGCTGGTTGCCATGGTGACCGCTCGCTGGTGGACAAGGAACCGCCAGCATCGGCATGCAGCGGAAGGCAGTCAGTCAACAAACCGAAACCGGCGCATCCCCGGTTGTGTACGTCGTGGCCACCGGCGGCGCGGGCTATCCCCAGGGGATAGCTCCAAGGAGCGCCAGGGAAAGCTGGTCGCCATGAGCCTCGCCGACCGCACTATTACGCGGGCGAGTGCGGGGATGACGGGCCTGGCCCTGTCCAACATCTGACACGGGCGCACAGCTATCCCCAGGGGATAGCTCTACTGACAGCTACTGGCATCTGCTTCATGGTCTTGGCCGTGTGGTCAGGGCTTGCGCAACAGGTCGCGCAACCGCTCGATGTGCTGCCGGGCCACTTCTGGGGGCACCACGTTGCGTGGCGGCTCAGGCGGTGGTCGCCCGAGCGTGGATGGTGAGGGCGTGGTCTGCTTGGCCCACGCATTGAACTCACCGCGAATGGCACGCTGAATGATGCCGAACAGATACCCCGCAGGGTTGCGAATCGCATGGTTGCCGCAGCGGGCCGCCCAATCATCCAGCACGGCCTGCCGCAGAGAGCCATCCACCTGCTGCAATGCCATCCTGGCGCCTGCCTGCTGCTCTGCCTTCAATTCTGTGAAGCGCTTGGGCCATTGCAGGTCGCCCAATGCGCGCGCCTGCGCGGTAGTACGTACTTCATCAATACAACTACTACGTACAGTACGGGCCTGCTTCGGATTCCGAAGAAAGGCATCTGACGCGGGTTTCAACCCTGCTTCGGATTCCGAAGAGGGGCGTTCGTGATTCCGAAGAAGGCTCGAAACCCCTTCTTCGGAATCGTGAGCGGCATCCTCCTGTGGATAACTATCGGCGGCGGTGATGCCCTGGTGGTTCAGACGTTCGGAGAGCACCTGTAACCGCGACGGCAAGGTGCGGCCGGACAGCATTGGGTCCTCGGCGATTTCCTGCAGGGTGTTGAGGCCCACCATCTGGACGGCCTTGGCCGAGTGGCCCAGGGACTGGCTGACCAGCGCCAGGTAATCGGCGTCGAGCTGCATCGCCTCGAACGGCGTCAAGGGTTCATCGTGCAAAACGTAAAGATTTCCGAGGAGGCGGCCGGTCTTGGGATCGCGTCTGCGCCGCACCAGGCTCAGCCACCGAGTCAGGCGAAGCAGCGTGAGCGCCCGCGCGACGGTTTCGTGCGAGGCCTGGCCCGCGCAGGGCATGGACGCGAGCCAGGGGCGCAACTGCTCGTAGGTAGGGAACGCCGTCACGCCGTCCTCATTGAGCATCAGCCGGAACACCTGCCAGGCATTGCGCTCCAGCGGCGTCAGCCGGCGATCAAGGAACAGGCGCCGCGGAACGCTCTCGTGTCGGTTGCCGCTGAACAGAAAGCCGTCGCCGGGTGTCGGCAGGCTGTGACCGGGTGCAAGTTCCTTCAGCGCACCATCGAACAGATCGGCAAGTGCGACCGGACCTTGGCGACGCGGAGCTTCATCCACCACCATGGGCTATCCCAACCCCTGGTCAACCCAGCCCTTGATCGTGGCCCAGACCACCGACAGCGGCAGTGACATGCCCTCAGCCAGGTCCATGGCCGCGTCAAGAACCGAGGTTTCATCCTCCAGGTCGACGTTTCTGCTGCTGGTGACGGCTTTCCACTGTCGCCACAGTTCGGTGTCCTGGGATTCATCGAGAACCGGGTGGCGACCCTTGCGCTTAGGCAGACCGAGGACTTCGCGCCGCAAGGCGACTTCCTGGTGCGTCAAGCCATAGAATCGACTCACCATTTCCGTGCTGGCGCCCAGGCGCAGCATGCGATCGACCGTGGCGATCTCCTTCTCGACATCTTGCGCCTGGTTGAGCAGGCGCCGCAGCACTTCGCGGTTCACAGTCACGGTGCACCATGAGACATTGGCGTTGGCCAGCACGCTGATCAGCGCCGGATGCTTGAGCGCATCCAGTTCGGCCTCACCGAACCCCATGGCCTTGCAGCGCCGCAACTGCCCGTTGCGCAAGTCGTAGATGGCTTGCGCAAGTACTGCTTGATTCAGGGGATGCGATGCGGACATGCGGGCCTCCCTAGCTCACGACCCGAAGGCCGAAGGATCGGCTTCTAGGTCCAGCAGGCGCCGGGCCAGGCGCAGCAGGCGAAAGAGCTTGACTAGCGCGGTGTCGCTCAACCGCCTGGCCATATCACCCTGGCCGTGCAGCAGTTTCGGCAGCTCGGTGGTGAATTGCCCGCCGTCGATGCCGACCTCTGCGGCGGACTGACCGGCCAGGGACGCCAGCAGCATCAGCACCGCGTCCCCCAGCGGCGAACGGGATTGGGTGCGCGCGCTGCAGGCGAATCCGATCCCGTCGGGACGCTCTTCGATGCAGGCCTCCAACTGGACCTCGCCGGCGATCTCGCGCGCGAACTGCGCGATGTGGACACGTAGTCGGTCCGGCGCGTCGAGGCCGGCGTCGATGTACCAGACGTCGGAGATGGGATAAAGGCTACCGGCCTGCACCGGAATAGACTGCAAAACGCTCGTTGAAAAATCGGGCGGCAGCGCATCGCCCAACTGGTCGGCGACCATGCGCTGGATGGACTGGAGCCGTTCGGTTGTCGGTGCCGGCGAGACGATGTGCTCCTGCACCAGATTCCCTGCTGCGACAGGATCTCCTGCAACCACCTCGCCAGCCTCCGCGCTGTCCTGGCGCGGGGCGGGGGTGGCCGATGGCGGACTGACTGAAGATGCAGGGGTGGCGGCGGGTGGCCGCGTATTGGTTGTTGGCTGAGGCAACGCCGGAGGCGGCGCGTGCGGCGTCGGGTCGCTGGCCAGCGCGCGCTGGCGGCTCTCCAGTTCGGTCAAGTCCAGGGCCAGCACGTCATAGTCCACGCCCAGCAACTCGGACATTTGGCCGATCAGCTCGTCCTGCACCCGCTGCGGGGCGAACTCGTCGCCCTCTGTATCGAACTGCGACAGCACTTCCTGGAAGAAGCTGTCGAAGTCCAGTGGCAGGGAGCGGCCCTTGCCGTACCGCTCCCAGGTGCGCTCGCAGGCCTTGCGCATGACGGCCAGCCGCTCGACCTGATGGCGCCCCAGGCCGGCATAGAGCACGGTCGGGATCGCGGGCAGCAGGTAGCGCACGGCATCGGCCATGCGGCTGATGTGGGACTGCGGCACAGGGTAGCCGTCGGCTGCCAGACGGCGAGCCAATTCGGACTGGCTCAGGACAGCGCCGCTTTCCTGTTCGTAAAACTCGCGCGCCTTCTCGACACCGAGGGCACGCTCGATGAAGGTCAGACCGCCGCGCAGCTCGTTCTCGGCCAGATGCCCGGTCAGCGCCACAATCTCACCGCGCTCGGGCCAGGGCCGGAACAGGCACGATATGCGGAAAAACCGTTCGTCCTTCGTCTCGGACCAGAGCTCGCGGAGGATCGCCAAGCGGGTGTTGCCGCCGTTGCGGATGATGTAGTGATCCTCGCCGGGCCGCCGCGTGATGGCCGGAGCGGCATCCAGGCCGCGCTCGCGGATGGATGCCTTGATCTCTTCGTAGGCGGAATTGCGCTTCTTGCGCGGGTCGTGATCGTAGGGGCGCAACTGGTCAAGCGTCACGACCATGGGCGTATCGGCGATCGGGTCGCTCAGAGCGGTGGCCGATGGGCTGCTGCGTTCAAAGCCCGCAGCGAGCAGCTTGCCGGCCATGTCCTGGGAGGTCAGGTCAGCCATGGCCGTCCCCCCGGGGGTCGGCAGCTTGGGCAGAACGGACATCTCGCTCGGCACGACGGATCTGCGCGCGGGCGTTCAGCGCAGCCCGATGATCGCTGGCCGTCGAACTGGTGTAGATAGCCGCGCAGCCGGCCTTGGTGAATTTGAGGTGGCCGCCCGGCGTTCGCTTGACGTGCCAGCCTTCGCTCACCGCGAACTCGATCAGCGCGCGCAGCCGCTTGTGGCCCCGAGACAGATCATGTGCGTTCGCCATGGTGCCTCCCGGTTTCCAGTACACGCGATGGGTGTCCGGCCACCTGCTCGAAGCGGTCGTGCCATTGCGGGAACAGTTCGTTGGCGAGCGTGCGCATGGTGTCGAGTGCTGCGGGCGCAACTCTGCCCGCCGGCTGGCGATGTTCGACCCGATGCACCGGTAGGCCGCGGGTGGCGGCACGCGGATAGGCTTCGATGGCCGGAACGTCCGTATCCAGAACACGGATGCCGGCATGCTCCTGGAACAGCTCGCGCAGAGCCTGCTGGATCATCCGCGCGTTGGTCGACACTGGGTGGACGCGGTTGATCAGCAGGTGCAGCGGTGGCGTTTCGATGCCAAGGTGCCGGTACGGCGCAATGTCTTCGAGCAACTGCATGGTGCCGCGCCGCAGTTCGCGCGCGGCAAGAATCTCCGGCGTTACTGGCGACAACGCCATGTGCGATGCGAGCACCGCCATCTCTAGCAGCACCGAGCGAGCCCCCTGGGTGTCGATCAGTACCAGGTCGTAGAGGGGCGCTAGCATCGGCAGCAGATGGCGCAGCCGCAAGCGTCCATCCGGAGCATGCAGCAGCAAGGTGTTCAACTCGCCACGGTGATCGTTGGACAGCACCAAATCCAGACCCGCAACGATGGTACGGGACACGACCTGGCCGAGGTCTCGCTCGTTGAAAGCCAGTAGCTCGTAGATGCCGCCCTGCGCGCGGTGGGCGAGTTCGTAGTAGGACGACAGCGTGGGCTGCACGTCGAGATCGAGCAGCAGTACGCGCAGCCCGGCATCGGCGACGAGCCCGCCGAGGTTGGCCGCCGTGGTCGTCTTGCCCACGCCGCCCTTGGTAGAAATGATGGATACAACCTGCATGGCGCTCTCCGGTCGAGGATGGGAAATCCGTGGCAGCGCGGATCACGTGCGGTTGTTGAGACGCTCGGCGATCCACTGCTCGATCTCGATCGAATCCCAGCCGACCGCGCGCACGCCCAGGCGCAGCGCCTTCGGAAACTGGCCTTTGCGCATCAGGTTGTAGATGTGGGCGCGTTTGAAACCAGACTTGCTTTCGACTTCATCGAGCCGCAGGATGCGGCGTTCACTTGCAGGCAGTACAGGCGTTTGCGTCATGGCGGTCACTCCTGAACGCTCGGTGGCGTTTGTTGGCGTGACACCTATTGAATACACCTCACCGAGAAAAGACATTGCAAATGCAATCTCCGCGATTGCACATACAAGCTGGAAACTCTCAGTTGGCCGCGCTATGCAGCCGCCGCCTGGCGATGGCGAACTTCCCGTTCAACGTCCGCTCCGTGATGCCCATGACACCACCGTGATGAGCGATCAACGTGCTCACGACGGCTTCCTGAGTCTTGAAGCAGGAGTACGGTGTGCCCGAAGGGGACTGGCCGAGCATCAAGTCCAGCATGCCGCCAATGATGTTCAGGTAGGTGGCCTCGGCGCGGTCGCTGATCGGGCATTGGGCGCAAGCGGGGATTGCAGTGGACTGCTTGAGTAGTGCGTCGTGCCGTTCCTGCAGTTCCAGCAGTTGGCGCTTGCACTGTTGCAACGCAGACTTCAGCGCCATTCGTTCGACCAGCATGGCCTGGCCGGTTTCTACGGTGATGAAGGGATGGGCGATGCGTTCGCTGCGCGAAAACAGGAAGCCGGGCCGCTGACCGGGATAGTGTTCGTGCATCCACCGTTTCAGATCGACATGGCGGACGGTCAGCTCCGGGGAGTCGATCAGCTTGGTGTCGTTGATCGTGATGCCGTTCTTGCCAAAGGGCAGTTCTCCGTTGAGGATTCCGTCATAGATGCGATCCGTGTATAGCCGTACCTCATCCCAGCGTGGGCAGTCCAGCGACTGGGGCAGATGCCTCGATGACGAGATCGCGGCCAAGACCACATGTTCGTATCGTAGTAGCCCAGCCCAGCGGATAGCCGCTTCGATCGGACGGTAGAACACCTTTGACGCTTGTTCATTCTGATGCATGCTCCATCTCCTTCCAGGAGAGCTACATGGCAGACTCCTCTGTTGCCAACTGCACAGTCGGTACGCGGTCTGTGCGGGAAGTGGGTTCAGGAACCGCGCTTCTTGGAGAGATGTGAGCACCCTCACCAGTCTTTGCCGTCGATGGCTGCCGTATGCTCGATGTGCAAGAATCGAGCGGCAGCCTGGACGTTGACCGATGGGCGAGTCGAGCCGACAGGAACGCTCACGCTATCAGCGTTGTGAAGTGTGGCGATCTGAGCAAGACGGATTCGGTATGGCCTGATAGGTATGCGGTTTCACGAGTTGGACTCGGTGACCATCCTCGCGACAGGGACTCGGAGAATCGAGGTGCGCCATACCTTTTTCATCATCCTGACATATCGACATAGCATGGGGCGGCGTGTGGCTTCCAGGCCAGTTCAAGCCTGTAGCGATACGGAGTGCGCTCGCCGGCCATGAGCCAGCTTCTCGTTCAAGAGGGCTGGAGCAAAGTAAAGGCAGGAGACGGCGAAGGCCGGAGAGGCCATCGCCCCGGTTCCGGCGCCATCAGTTTGGCGTTGGGAGTGAAGGTGCGGGTGTGCTGGTCAGCTTGGAGGATGTAGGTGGATCGCAGCGGATGTCCTTGGATGAAGTTTGTTGCCGAGGCTGAAAAACAAGGCTATAATTAAGGCCTTCGCTGATCGCTTCGGCGGAGAAAGGGCTTGGGAAACAACGACTTAACGCCTTGGTGCGTGACTCGTTTCCCGCTCCAGCATCACGCGAAAGGAAGGCCATCGTGCCTTCCTTTCGTCGTTTACCGCCTCGTGATCGTCCAGCGTCCAGACTTTCGCCTGCCGCAAGACAGCGTCCTGCCGGACTACGGCGACGGCGGCATCTTCGGCCTGGTGTCGTCGTTCGCGCGCTTTCTCGATGGCGAGCCCTGGCAATTCGGAGGGCAGGGCGGGAGCCGGGCGACAGACGAGTCGCCGGCCCTGGTCTACTTGCTCGTCGATGGACTCGGTGACGGCTTTCTGCAGCGCTTCGGTGCGGGATCGTCCTTGCTCGCGGATCGTGTGCGCAGGCTGACCTCGGTGTTTCCCTCGACCACTGCGAGTGCGGTCACGACGATGCTGACCGGGTTGGCACCACGTACCCATGGACTCAACGGCTGGTTCGTCCGGGACCGTCGATTTGGCGGAGTGGTGGCACCACTGCCACTGAATGATCGCGTGGGACACAGGCTTCGCCCGGATCGTGCGACGCTGAAGCACTTCTTCCCCTATCCCAACCTGTTTGAGCAGCGCCGGCGCGCCTCGGTGGCGCTGTTGCCCGCCTATATTGCGGATTCGCCATTTTCGCGTCGCCACTGCCGTGGCGCGCAGATCCTCCCTCATATCGACCTGGAGCACCTGGTGGACTCGGTGGTGGCGGCAAGCCGGGCGCTGCGCCGCAAAGGGGGCGGCTTCGTGCACGCCTACTACGCCGAGTTCGACGCGGTCAGCCACGAGTTCGGCTGCAACTCCGCCGAGGCTGTAGCCGAGTTCTGGCGGGTCGAGTCAGCCTATCGACGCCTGGTGAGCGAACTTTCCGGCGACAACGTCACCGTGGTGACCGCGCCGGCGCCGAAGCGGCCTTTACCGCCTGGGTGGAGGCTGAGCTCGCAGGCGTTGCCCGGCTGGTCGAAGCGTCGCGACTGCTCGAGGCAGGGTTGTTCGGCGGCGGACCAGACCACCTTGTGTTGCGTGAGCGCCTCGGTAGCCACGTGATGCTGATGGAGCCCGGCTGGACGATCTGGGATCCGCGCGCAGGCGAGTCGGTGCACGAGATGCTCGGTGTACATGGCGGCTTGAGTGCCGACGAAATGTGGGTGCCGCTGATCGTGCGGGAGTGTGCTTGCTAGGACGTTCGCCGGGTGAGGCGGGGTCGGGTCGACCCTCCGTGTGGCCCGCTCAGTGCATCTCGCCTTCATCGGGTGGCAGCGGTACCACCATGATGCCTTCTTCGATGAGTTCACCGACGTCGTCGGCCGATGCCTGACCCTTGATGTTGCGGGCTTCGGTTTCGCCATAGTGGATACGCCGCGCTTCCTCGGGGAAGCGCTTGCCGACATCCTCCGAACTGCTTGCCATTTGCCGCAGCGCTTTCATGACCGCAGCGATCGCTTCCGGTGTCGGCGTGGTGGCTGGAAGTGATGCCGGAGCCGTTCTTGCCGGTTGATCGGGCTGCTTTTGCGCTGACTCCGCGGCAACCGAACTGCGGGTGTTTACATACGGTGCGCTCAGTTTGCGTACGATCTTCGTCGATGCGCAGACCGGGCATGCCACCAGCCCCCGGTCGAGCTGTGACTCGAACGCAATGGCCGAGGCAAACCAACCCTCGAAGGCATGGTCATTTTCGCAGCTCAGGTTGAGGACGATCACTCATCGCTCCATATGGGTAGTGGGAAACACACTTTACGTCCGGCTAAGCCTTCGTGCGCATTTCTTTTTCGCTGGCACAGGCATGGTTGACGGCGGAGCGCATTCTATTGAACGAGGACACCGGCGTCGACCGCTCGTTCCCCATCGGGTGCGAGGCCGTGACTGGCCACGCATCAAGGTGCGATGGCTTGGCGGTCACGTAGCGCCAGTTGCCCGCGACGCGGGTCCGGATCTCACCGCTCTTGTGCCGGATGATCCGGACGGCGCCTACGATTTCGGTCTGGGTGCGGGGTTCTACGTCAATGCCACCGAGCAGCCCTGGCCGCAGCATTACCGCATGTACGATTATGTGGTCAGCGAGCTGCCCGCGGTGGTCGAAAGCCAGTTTCCGGTGTCGGATGCACGCGCGATCAGCGGTCACTCGATGGGCGGGCACGGCGCGCTGATCTGCGCGCTGAAGAATCCCGGGCGCTATCGCTCGGTGTCGGCCTTCTCCCCGATCGTCAATCCGTCCAATCGCCCTTGGGGTGTCAAGGCGTTGGGGCGGTATCTCGGGCCGGATCGTGAGCGCTGGAAGGACTGGGATGCGTGCGAACTCATTGCCGACGCGGGCGAACGTCTGCCGCTGCTGGACGACCGGGGAGAGAACGACAACTTCCTGACCGAGCAACTCAAGCCCCAGGCGCTCGAGCGTGCCGCCGCCGCGGCAGGACATCGGCTGACGCTGCGGCGTCACCCGGGCTATGACCACAGCTGCTACTTCATCGCGAGTCTCATCGATGACCACCTTCGGCATCACGCCCAGGCGCTGGGTCGGGGTTGAGAAAGGGGCTGGGG
>NZ_WTVM01000069.1 GCF_012910885.1 Azoarcus taiwanensis
ACCATCGGTTACGGACTGCCGGACTTCGCAGAGGAACTCAACTACGGAGTCGATCTATCAACCATCTGAGGGTGGTATCAGATTGATGGGGTGAAGGTGCCCCATCAACCATTAAATCCGTATACCCTAATTTTCGTCGCCATGACGGATGCGATATAGAACAGCAACAGCAACAGGCTCACCACCGAACCCATGCCCGGGAGGGCGCGCAACAATGCGCTGACGACCTTGCGCATCGATGGCAACACCGAAATCAGTCGCAGTGCGCGCAGGATGCGCAGGGAGCGCAGTACCGCGAGTCCCTCATCGACCGGCGCGACGGTGATCGCCACGATGGTGAAATCGAAGACGTTCCATCCGCTGCGAAAGAAGCTCGCCCGATAGACCACCAACTTCAAAACGATCTCCACGACGAAGATTGCGAGGGCGATCTGATCTAGGGCGAGGAGCAACGACCCGGCATGTGCCATGGCAGTGGGCCAGGTTTCCAGGCCCAGCGTGATGGCGTTGACCACGATCACGGCGATGATGAAGTTCTGGAATGCTCGCGATTCCACAAAATGCTGAAGTTTGATGATCATGATTTCGATCCGATGAGCGCAGGAAATGCCTGCCGGACGCCGCGATAAGGATGGATCACGCTGACATTGGCGATCGCGGGCTCAAGTTTTCGGATCCATAGCCATGAAGTCATTTCACGCTCCAAACAAACAAAAAGGGTCTGATCCCGATGGGCACAGACCCTTGATGCTGTTTGCGAGCACGGACCTTGCCTAGCGGCAAGGTCTCGCTTGCAACGGTAATTTCCGTCGCTTCGGGCACCGGGCGGCGATCTGATGATCGGTCTGCCGTGATGACGATACCCGAACGGATGAAGCTACTCCCCTTGATGCTGGGAAGTCTATGAGATGCTGAAACAAAGTCAAGTGAAGCGAAAATTAATGCTTGAATGAACCCGTCCGTTCTGGAGATACCGGTAGCGCGCGCCAACGAACGGCGACCTGCGGTTGCACAAGTAGCCGACGAAGGTTTACGGCTGAGGCCATATTGTTGGTATCAACAATCAGGTCGGCTTCAATGTGGCCCCGACACTGAGTATGCCTTTGTCACCGGGCAACAAGAAGTCTGGTCCTGACGTTCAGTCGGGAAAGCCAAGTGACGACTGATGGCGGGGTGCTGAAATAGGATTCCCGAAGGCCCATGGCCGCAAACGCTGCATTGCTGCCGGTGGGGCGCAAAACCCGAACGACGGCTGAGGGTTGTTGGCGGTGCTTGGGAGCGGTCATCCAATTTGCTTAGATGCAAGCTTGATCAGGTGACCGCTTCGGCCGATGACTTGACGAACGCGGAGATGCGGCCGACAGCTACCCGAGTGAAGCTGCTAACCAAGTGACCAGTTCGTGGCGACCAAGACCGGCGGCAGTGGCCGCTACGGCCCGTAAACCAACGAAGGGAACGAATGTCGGTCGCGCTCGTGAGGAGACTGCTGCAAACCGGTTACGCGGTGACGTCCGACCTCAGGTCACCTGGAACGTCTATGCCTCGTCGCTGCGATCAACCATGTCCAGCTTGAATTGCCAGCCCTCGAACGCCATCAACATGCGGCCGAACTCATCCCAGGAGATTTCCCGGCCATCAATCACGAGGAGCGGCGTGTGCTGCACGACGGAATCGTCCCAATCGATCCGGCCTAGCCCGCATTTCTCACACGTAGTAGGTGCATCGCGGTCCGAAACATGAGAAAGTTGTTTTACGAGAACGACTTAACTCACATTTGGAGAGGCCCGCGATGCAGACACAGTGTACCGCAGAGATCAGGGACGGGGGGCGTGTTGGCGCGCGCAAAGTGGCGGTTGATTTTGGCGGTGGGCACATCAGTTCGGATGCCGGTGCGCTGTTGCTGCGCGACGTTGACCGCACCCTCAGACTGACCGAACGGGTGGCCAACTGCTTTGAGGATGGGCGCAATCGCGAACTGATCGAGCACTCGGTCCAGACCCTGGTGATGCAGCGCATTGTGGCGATTGCGCTGGGCTACGAGGACCTGAACGATCACGATCAGCTGCGCCGCGATCCGGTGCTGGCGACCTTGGTGGGCAAGCTCACGGCACGACGTAAGAACTGCGAGCCGCTGGCCGGCAAGTCGACCTTGAATCGGCTTGAACACGCCCCTGACACCAAGGATGGTTCGCGCTACCACAAGATCGCGCATGACCCGGTGGCCTTCGAGTCGCTCTTCGTCGATTGTTTCATCGAGGCGCACGAGCACGCCCCGGGCGAGATCATTCTGGACCTGGACGCAACGGATGATCCCCTGCATGGCAAGCAGGAAGGCCGCTTCTTTCATGGCTACTATGGGAGCTACTGCTACCTTCCGCTGTATATTTTCTGCGGCCGGCACCTGCTCGCGGCCAAGCTGCGCCCGGCCAATATGGATGCGTCGGCCGGCAGTGTCGAAGAGATTGAGCGCATCGTCACCCACCTCCGCCGCCACTGGCCCGAAGTGCGCATCGTATTGCGTGCTGACTCAGGTTTCGCGCGCGATGCGCTGATGAGTTGGTGCGAGGCGCACCAGGTCGATTTCATCTTGGGCCTGGCCAAGAACGACCGGCTCAAGGCCGAGATTGAAGGCGATATGAGTGAGGCGAAAGCCGAATGTGAGCGCACCGGGGAAGCTGCGCGGCGATTTCGCGACTTCACGTACCGCACGCTCAAGAGTTGGTCGTGTCTGCGGCGTGTCGTTGGCAAGGCCGAGCAGTTGCCGGGCAAGGCCAATCCGCGCTTCGTCGTGACCAGTCTGAGCGCCCAACGCTGGCCTGCGCGGGCGCTCTACGAGCCGTTGTACTGCGCCCGTGGCGAGATGGAGAACCGCATCAAGGAGTGCCAGTTGCACCTGTTCGCCGACCGGACCTCGACGGCCACGATGCGGGCGAACCAGTTGCGGCTGTGGTTCGCCTCCTTCGCCTACGTGATGCTCGAGGCGCTGCGCCGCATCGGACTCGCAGGCACCGAACTGGCTGATGCTACTTGCGAGAGCCTGCGTTTGAAACTGCTCAAGATCGGCGCGCTGGTAAAGATCAGCGTACGCCGTATCCATATCAGTATGGCCAGCAGCCACCCGTTTCAAACCGCTTGGCGATTGGCCCAGGCCAGACTCGCTCCGGGCTGATCCCCCGCGACGTTCAGACTGACCTCAGGATCGCGACCAACCGCCCGCGAGGCCGATCTGTGTCTGCAACTGCGCAAAAAAAACCGTCACGCACGTATGGCGACCATCAACCCGGAAAATAGGGCATCAATTCGGCTGCACGACTCATCGTGGCCGTGACCTCAAGTTCTGATCGATCACGCCGGCAAGAAAAAGCCCTGGATCCGAACCCGATTGGGCGGCTGTGAGAAATGCGGGCTAGTACCGTCTGCGCGGCAATCTCGAATTCAGGTCCTTCGCCGGTAAGGTGCTTTACCGAGAGCATACGACGGAGTTTCTCTACCAGTCGTCCGAGTAGCCCGAGCAGATCGTCCTCGCGATCGCCGACCAACTCGCACTGATAACCTGACGGGTGTCCATCGCGTAGTTCAAACGCATCCAGCGCCACAATGTTTCCCAGAAGACGCGTGCGGAAATGGAACTGGTGTGTTTCACCGGCGCAATCCACGAGCCCGATCGGCTCGAATCGGAAGTCCTCGAAACCTTCCAGGCCGTTCAGCCGGGCGACCTCGGCATTGAAGCATCGACTGCAAAGCTGCCGGTGGCCGCGGTCCATGCTGCCATAGGTGATGATGTCGTGGCTGGGGGTGCGTTCGCCGCAGCCCTCACACCGGATCGTCTGTACGTCCATCACCTGGCCTGCCCTCGGCGGGTTTTCCCTTTCGACCCCGGAAGGGCCACGAATGCAATGCAGTTCACCACATCCCAGATCGCCAGCATGACGTATTTGTCCGATTCTTCAGGCGCGATGCTTGCCAGCCACTTCGAGGTTTCTCCTGTCACGTAGGCGAGTAAATTCTTCTCTGGGTGCTCTGCAATGTACTGGTCCATCGAGCGCTTTCGCAGATGTTCGTCGAGGTCATCGGCGAATCGACTGATGGCGATGAAACGCTTGGACTGTCGCTCCAGGTCGTCTTCAGTGATGACCGGCCAGGTCAGCCCCGACGCCTTCATCGCCAGAAAGCAGACAAACAGGATCTCAACTGCGAAATCCACCTTTGGCAGCGCAACGCCAAGCCGCGGCAAGACGAGAACGGCGCCGAGCAGGTTCGGTTGCGTGCGGAACACCTCATCGGCGAGTTGCTCTTTCTGTGACCGGTCCATTGCCTGTGCAGCGATGATCGCGCGCACCATGGCGTCGTGCGGGACTCGGCTCATTCGGGCGAATCCGCTTGTTCCGCGGGGACAAAGGGGATCAAGCCTTTCTCATAAGCGAGGTGCTGCAGTTCAAGCGGGGCGGTGCGAATGTCCATCATCAGACCATTCACCTCAAGGATCCACACCATCGGATTGTCCTTGAGTCGGCTGGGCAAGGTCCATTCTTGTGAAAACGGCCCCATTTTCAATACATCCCGAATCATCTTGGACTTGTTCTGGCCGGTGCTCTCGGCAATGCCGAAGAACGTGTAGATGAGCTTCGGCTTACAGTGCGGATCCTGTGATGGGTCATCAAGGAAATTCACCCTGCCGACCGCATGCACGGCCGCCGCCGCCCAGACGCTGTCCTTGCCGCTCGATAGCGGTGAGGGGCGTTTTCGGGCAAGTGCGCCAACAACGCGGTGGATCATCCGGCGATATTCCTCGTTGAGGTGCTGCGCGCAGAACGCGTCGGTCAGGGTGGTGATGGCAGCAAATTTCTCTGCCATCGTCTTGGGGATTCGCTCGGACGTGGTCATGGGCGCGGCAAGAAGGGAAGACGCAACATTGTCACAGATTGGCCGGCCGACACCAACGGGGTGGATAGGCGATCAGCTTCTGGCACCCATCGGGCCGGCGCCCGCCGCGCTCGGCCAGCAAGTACACGCGCTGGTCCTTGACCAGGATGACGCGACACTGGTTGGCCACCGTTTCGCTGAGCACGGACCGCAGGTCGGTCCCATTGAATCGAATAGACATGGATGTGATCTCCGGGAAAAGGAATAAAGGGCTTCCCGCCGCGAGGACGGGAAGCCGCGCTGGGGTCAGTGCCGGGCAGGCGAGCGGCCGGAACGGCTCTGCACGTGGATGCGTCGCCAGCTTCCGTCGTCGATCAGCCGTTCCAGCGTTTCGCCGAGGGCGTCGAAGAACACCTTGTCGACCCGTTCGACCAGCCCACCGTCGCGGCGCAGCTCCACCACGTACAGGTCGGCTGCGCGGTCATACAGCACGGTGACCTGGCCCTGGAACTTCGTCGTGGAAACGTTGAAACCGATCGACGGCGGCGTGCGGATGATGTCGTCGGGGGCGGGATCGACCCAGGTGAAGTCCCGGGCACCGGCGTCCACGAGCATGTGGGTGATGCGCCGAAAGCCGTCGGGTGCGGCTAACTGCTCCATCTGCTGGATCAGGTCCTGCAGCTCGGGGCAACGGGGCTCCGGAACCGGCAGTTTCGCAGGGGCAAAGCCGAGCACGAATGTCTGCACCGTGTAGGGTTGGCCGTCGGCGGTCAGCTCGGCCCGTTCCTCGGGCGTGTCCGCACGTTGTCCATCGAAGCGGCGCCTGGCATAGGGCTCGACCTGCACCTTGGTTCCCTCGTCGGGCACCTCGGTCACGAGCGCCCGGTCGAGCACCGCGAACGCAGCCCGGCCCGTCTTGACGACGATGACCTCGTCGTTCCTGGCGATGACCTTACCCTCGAAGGGCTTGGGATCGATGTGAAAGCCCAGCGTCGACACCTTGGGCTGGCCGTCGAAGATGTTGAACTTGAAGCTGCGGATGTTGGAAGGCACATGACCGCGGACCAGCATCGGCATTTGCGCGCGGATGGATTGGGTATCCATGGGAGACTCCTTGTGGCAACCAAGGGACTCCCGCCCGCAAGGGAGGCATGTCCCTTGAGGGTTGAGGTGGATGGACGCGGCATGCGCCCGGAGAATGAAGCGACCAGCACGGCGAACCGCACCGCAGTCTCGAAGGTCTCGACTGCCTCGGCATGCTGCCGGCAACGCCAGCGAACATGCGGGCAGCGTGTGGCAAGCGCTTGGGCCAGTCGCGGGGGAATCGGAAACACACCGCCACCATGTTCCAGAAAGGGAACGAGCCCCGCTTGGGGGCTCTAAGGGGGCTGCTCGTCGTCGTACAGAGGCAGTCCGTCCAGCACCGGTGCATCGACATCGAACACCAGCATGCGCACGTCGGCGGCCGCTGCCAGGTGCAGCGCCTCGACCAGGGACTCTGGCATGGCCTTCCTCCGGTGCGCTTGCCGCAACTGCTCGGCGGTGACGCCTTCGACGAGTTGCAGGTTCGCATCCGTCCAGGGCGTGGCGATCAACTTCACGCCGATCGCCGGGCTGTATGGGATGCGAAAGGCAACGAACAGAAAGTCGCTCGGCGTGGCGATATCCGCCAGTTCGGCGAGAAAGCGGCCGGCCTGGGCGCTGAGGTGTGCGCTGCTGATCTCCCAGCACCGGCTGTAGAAGCCGGTCTCGAAGCTCAGTCGCCGCACCACCTCCCGTGCGGCTTCCTCCGAGTAGGCGTCGCCGACGTGCGCGGGCCGGCCGAGGTCATCGCCGTTCACGGCGTAGACCACGGTGCGGACCACGCCCTCGGTCTGGCACTGGGCCTCCAGGTCTGCGGCAACGTCCTGGCCTTCGGTGACCAAGGCGAAGTCGTTGTTGAAGAGGCAGGGGAAGAGCGCGACCTGGTCGTCTGGCAGATGCGCCTGGCTGGGATGCAGCGGGCGCCAGATCGGCGGGCAGTCGTCCTCGTAGGTGATGCACAAGGTTCGGTCGATGCTCAGGTTCTGATAGCCGCGGAGGAAGGGATTTGAGTTTGGGGACATGGGATTTCTCCGTCATTGGATGGACGGGGCCAGTCCCCTGCCGGGGATGGAACCCCGGTGGGTAGATGAGAGAACTTGAAGCCAAGAGGGACATGGCCCGGAATAGAGGCGCATGTCCCTCACAGGTGAGGAGAAGCGGGTAGAGAACAAGCGATCAGGATCACCAGCCGCTGTAGTTCAGCACCAGATCGGCGATGACCTTGCGGCGCTCCAGATCGAGACCGCCCAGATCGGAAAGCCCCTCGAAGCCGCAACGCCTGAGCATCGCGCCGCCCTCGCGGGCGTTGTAGAAGCTCACCATGGCGGACAGGAACATGCGCTGGCCGCCGCTGAGGACATTCAGGGCGTCGTTGAGCAACGGCACCCTGGGCCGCAGATCCCACTTGTTGGTCGCACCCTGCAGGCCTTCGGGCGTGCCGTCGCCGAACCATTCGGGGCCGGCGATTTCGGCACCGCGCTTCCATGCCTTGAAGAACCCTTCGGGAGCCTGGGAGAAATGCAGTTCTTCCAGTGCGATCAAGTCGAGCACGTCTTGGGGCAAAGACTGGGTCATGAGAAGTCTCCTGGCGAGAAAGGGGTTCAGGGGTGTCGATGCAAATGCAAGGGACATAGGGCTCTCCTGATTGAAGGACCGGGAGCCCCACACCCAAGCGGGAGCGGATATCTCCGGAAGGGTTGAACACGAACGGCATCGGCGTCATGAAGACGCTCGTCCGCGGTGGGCGATGCGAAGCGGACTGGGTCGATCCGCGCGGCGAACCGCGTTGCAGCCTTGAGGACCGAAGCTGCCAGGGCATGGTGCCGACGACGGTCAGCAGCGCATGGCCGCAGGATGGATCCGGCAGATCAGTGGCGTCTTCGAGGAATGCGCATTGCACACGGGCCGCTTTGAGGCTGCGCGACACCGATCAGGATCAAACAAAGACCAACAGGCCGAAGGCCCTTGAGCCTTCAGCCGGGGAAGAGATAACCACCCGTGGGCTGTGGCAGTCCCGGCCGTCGTCAAAGCCGCTGGCTGCATCAGCAATCGCACCCGGCCCGTGTCGTGGTTGGGGCCGGCAACCTCTGGCACACATCCGCGCACAAAGGGAGCCCGTTGTTCCGCCGGCGGGCACCGGCACCGAATACCGTCGACCCGAGGGGTCTCCCGACGACTCGCACGACGGTGCAAGCCACCGGGAGACCCCTCGCGATGGACGCAAAGGACACCGATCAGCGGAATGGCGACAAGTGCGATTCTTGGAAGGAAACGACCTTCTCGTCCCGCTGGCCGTGACCGGCCAGGCGGGACGCGCACACCGTTGCAGAAGGAGACGCGCGCTGGGGATTCCCGCAGTTGAGCGGGATGGATGCCGTGCCGTGATGGCGCGGCAGCAGGGCTCGAGGACGTCAGGACGCCCGGGGTTGAGCGCGTCGCTTGCGCAGTGTCGCACGCTTGCTCGTTGAGGATTCGACAGGCTGCGTGCCCTTGCAGTCGGGATAGCGACTGCACGACCAGAAGGCGCCGCTCTTTCCCGTGCGCTGGCGCATCGGTGCGCCGCACTGCTGGCAGGCCTGCGAGGGCGGCAGCTTGATGGAGAGCGCCGCACCGCGGTACTGCTGCACGAGCTGGGCAACCCAGGCCGACTGCTTCGCGACGAAGGCGTCCAGCGTCATCCGGCCGGCCTCGATCATGTCCAGCGCCTGTTCCCATATGGCGGTCGTGCCGGGATCGGCGATGGCGGCAGGCACCGCGTCGATGAGCGTGAAGGCCGCCTCGGAGGCGCCCACTGTGCGCCCCTTCTTCAACAGGTAGCCGCGATCGAGCAGGCCCTTGATGATGCTGGCGCGCGTCGCCTCGGTGCCGATGCCCGTCGTGTCCTTGAGCTTCTGCTTCAGCCGCGGGTCGGTGACGAGCCGGGCGACGCCCTTCATCGCCTTCACCAACTCGCCCTGCGTGTAGGGTTTGGGGGGCAGGGTCTTCAGCGCCTTCAGATCGACATTGCCGACCAGGCAGGACAAGCCGGCTCGCAGCGCCGGCAGAACCTGGCTGCGCTGGGCGTCATCGCCATCAGCGTCGCTCTCCTCCGGCGCTGCCAGCACCTGGCGCCAGCCCGGGACGATGACCTGCTTGCCGACAGCCTGCAGCTCCTGGTCGCCGCACGACAGCAGTGCCGTGCTGCGGTCGAACTCGTGATGTGGCAGGAACTGCGCCAGATAGTGCGCGCGGATCAGTCGGTAGACAGCCAGCTCCTTGTCATTCATGGCAGACAGGCTGGCCGGTTCCAGCGTCGGGATGATGCCGTGGTGGGCTGTGATCTTGCCGTCGTTCCAGGCGCGCGAGCGCTGACTGCGATCCAGGCGATCGATCAAGGGGCGCAGGCGGGGATCGGTCTTGACCAAACTGTCGAGGACGGTCGGCACCTCGGCCAGCATGCTCTCGGGCAGATAGCCCGAGTCGGAGCGGGGATAGGTTGTCGCCTTGTGCGTCTCGTACAGGGCCTGGGCGATGTCCAGCGTTTCCTGCACTTCCAGGCCCAACTGCCTGGAACACACCTCCTGCAGCGTACCCAGGTCGAACGGCAGCGGCGGACCTTCGCGCACCCGTTCCGTCTCAACCGACACCACCTTTGCGCTGCCCGCGGCGCGCATGCGCTCGGCGGCCTGCTGCGCCACCGGCTGCTGAAGGCAACGGCCCACCTCATCGGTACACGCTTGCGGTGGCATCCAGCTCGCCGTGAAGAACTGCCCCGCCTGGGACAGTACCACCTCGACGGCCCAGAACGGTACGGCGACAAAATGCGCGATCTCGCGGTCGCGATCCACCACCGGCTTCAGCGTCGGCGTCTGCACCCGGCCCACCGACAACACGCCGGTGTAGCCCGCCTGTCGTCCCAACAGCGTGAACAGCCGGCTCAGATTCATGCCGATCAGCCAGTCGGCACGCGAGCGGGCCAGTGCCGAGTGGTAGAGCGGCAGCGTCTCGGCCGACGGCTTCAGCGCGCCCAGCGCCTTGCGGATCGACGCATCGTTCAGCGCCGACAGCCACAGGCGCTGGATCGGGCCGCGGTAGCCGCACAGGTCGATGATCTCGCGGGCGATCATCTCGCCTTCGCGGTCGGCATCGGTGGCGATCACCAGCTCGCTGGCCTGGCCGACGAGCTGCTTGACGATCTTGAACTGCGCGGCGGTCGCGGCCTTGGGCACGACGCGCCAGCGCTCGGGGATGATGGGCAGTTGCTCAATGGACCAGCGCTTGTACTGCTCGTCGTAGCCCTCGGGCGGAACCGCTTCGACCAGATGACCGATGCACCAGGTCACGACGATACCCGCGCCGCTGTAGCAGCCGGAACCACGCTGGCCGGCACCCAGCACGCGGGCGATGTCCTTGCCCTGGGACGGCTTCTCGCACAGGAAAAGGCGCATGAAGCCTCCTTGGAAATGTGCGGTTCATCGGATGGGCGTCAGCTTGGCGGGGCCAGGAGATGCCGGCAGCAAGGAAGTCGATTGATGCAGACACCGCTTTGTGATCGGCAGGCGGTTCGTTGCCGCAGCGGTGTGCATAGATCGTAGGAGCTGGCACAGCAAGAGCGTCGTTTCGGGAGGGCGGCTGGAACTCCGTGGACGACCTTGGATCTATCCCCTTGGGATAGCTCGCTGGTGCATCGCGGGCGTATGACGGTTGCTACAGTCGCCCTCGGGGGAACGGCGATGGGCGAATTACTGTCCGCCGGCCGGCTTGGTGCTGAGCGCCACCGAATCGATGCGGTACGGCAGGATGCCCACGCGCCGCGCCTCGACCTTGAACGTCACGCGCTCGTTCTCGTCGGCGTCCTCCCATTCGTCGCGCACGGTGCGGCCCTCGACCAGCACCCGCATGCCTTTCTGGTATAGCGTCTTCCAGTGCTCGGCGTCGCGGTGCCACAGCTCCACGGGCGCCCAGAAGCCGCCGCGATCTTCGTACTCGCCGTCCTTCTTCGGGATCGGGTTGTCGAAGTAGACGTTCAGGCGAAGCAGCCGGCGTGGCTCGTCGTTGCCGTTCGGAAATTCGCGGTAGTCCGGCGCAGAACCGATGTTGCCCTCGCCGACGAAGTGCGTGCTCATGGAGACTCCTTGGTGGTGGGTGGAACGGATGCGGTATGCCCGTGGACGCGCCGCAGGTAAGCCGCTTCGGCCTGCGCGGCCTTGTTGGCGCATTCCAGGGCTTGGCGGGCGATGCTGTGGGTCAGGCTGATCTGCATGTTCAGCACGATGCGCTGCAGTTCGATCGCGTACAGATCGTCGATCAGCGAGGCCGGCGTCGCGGGGTTGGCCAGCAGGGCCTCCCACAACGCCACGCCCATGGAGGAACGGTCGAGGTTGCGCCAGCGCAGGAAGGTCGTCCCTGCGCCAGTGGCCTGCTGGGCCAGTTGCACGTCGAGCAGACTGAATGGATAGGCGCGCGCCTGGGGCAGCACGCGCCGCTGCGCCAGGCCAATCACGTCGTCGCGCAGCGCTGCGCACTGGCTGGCCCAGGTCTCCAGACTCCCCTTACCCTTAAAAGGCTGTAAAAGGCCTTTTAGGTAGCCTGCGTGTTCCAGCCGCTGGAAGTCCGCCTGTTCCAGCGCCACGAAGCGCGTGGAGTGGCTGATAGGGGGCGATGCTGTCATGCGCCAGCACCCTCATCGCCCGCGGCACCATCGGCTGCGCCACCCGTGGGAGCCTGCGCATCGGGCACGATGGCAGGCGCAGCAGGCGGCGTGCCGGGCTTGTTCGACCGCCGCGCGATGGGTGGCGCGAAGCGCGAGCGGCGCGTGCCTTCCAGCACGTCCTGCGGCAACTCGCCGAACTTCTCCAGCGCCGCTCGCGCCGCCGCGTTCTTCGCCGCGAAGTCGTCGCGCGTCGTGCCCGAGTAGCGGTACTGCTGGGCCAGCGAGAACAGGCTGCGCAGCGCGTGCGCACCATCATTGAGCCAGCGCTCCAAGGTGCTGCGGTCGATCAGCGCCGTGTGGTGCGCCAGGATGAGCTTGCGTGCCAGGTCGTCGTAGTCGGCCAGCAGATACACCGCCATGAAACCGAGCTGGGCGTTCACGAACAGCGGCAGCTTCACCGGCTGCACGTTCATGTTCTCGCCCAGGGACAGCGCCGCTGGCACGTCGGCCAAGGCCTGATCCACCTGTTCGCGCAGGGTCTGCAGACGGGTCTTGGTGTCGGCGAGCTTGTCCTCGATCCGCAACATCCACGAGTCCGAGTACGGGTCGTCCTGCTCGGCGCCGCGCTTCATCTTGTTCATGGCGCCGATGAAGCCGTTGAGACCGATGATGCCGGGGCGCCCCTCGGTCGGCGCACGGCCGTGCCAGATGCGCGAAGCGTGGTGCGTGTGCAGCGTCAGCGACATCGCGCTGCGCAGCGATCCGAGATTCAGTTGCAGGGGTTCTGTGCGTTCGTTGGCCATGAGAGCGACTCGCGGTGAAGGGGCGAGTCGCCAGTATCGGCATCGGCCGGAAGGCTGTCAGTCAACAAACCGCAGCCCATGCGCGCCCGGTTTGTTCTGCGCGGAAGGCTGTGTGTGCCGGCTATCCCCTGGGGATAGCTCGGCGGAGTCGTTCGCGACTCGCGCGGAGGTGAGACCGCGTCGCGGGGCTATGCCTCGCGAGGTCTGTACCAGGCGGCCCGTTGCCCCTCCACCTCACGGTAGCGAAGCTCGAACATGCGGCACTCGTGCACCACCTGCCGCCAACTGCTGCAGCCGTAATTGGCTGGAAGCTGCTCGGGATGCCGGTCCGCGATCCAGCGGCCAGCGGCGGCGATCGGTGTCCAGCCCTCGACGGCCAACTGCGCGGCGGCCTCGCGTAGCGCACGAACGATGCCGGCGGCCGGCCAGTCCACCGTGCCGTCCGGCGCGATGCCATTGACCACCAGGTCGTGGAACACATCCGAGTGGACGAATTCCGCTGCCAGGCGCCGCGCCTGATCCATGTGCTCGGCCCAGCCGCGCAACTGCTCGAAGTGCTGATCGATGCGCGTGTAGGCGGAACCGAGTTCGTCCTGTGCAGCGCGGCACCCGTCCACGGTCCATAGATCGTGCTGGTCGATGAAGTGGTGCACCAGTGTGTTGCGCAGCGATACCAGGTCTTTGAGGTCGGCCTGGGTCTTGGCGTAGTCCTGCGCAGACAGGCTCAATTGCACGCGCGTGCGAAAGGAGATCACGTCGCCGGGAAGATCGTCGTCGCGTTCCTCGCCGCCATTTCCATCGGTGACGACATACGAACCAAACAGTTGTCCGATCAACGTGCCCAGGGTCTTGGTCGCGGCATCTTCAATCCGCGCTGCGCGAATGGCCTCCAGCGAATGCGCCGGGCCTGAAATCTCGTGGTGGGCCACGATGGCTTTCATGAGGCGCTCGTATTGTTGAAGGCGCAACAGGCATCTGCCCAGCAAGCGCTGAACGTCTGGCTGTAGTGGTTGCAGTGCGTTTGTGACGGGGAAAGTCGTCATATCCATCGTTGGCCGGGCTCGTGCGTGGCTGTCCTCGTTTGATTCACAGGCGACAGTTTCGCCTGTCGTTCGGCGGGCAGCAATCGAGCACGGCGGAAGGGTGTTTGTTCCAGCTATCCCCTGGGGATAGTCAACATCAGCGATCACGCAAGGCTTCTCGGAGCTGAGCCAGGTAGGCACGTGCCACCTCGGGATCAGCCGCACGGGATGCTGGCGGTGACGAGGGCGCAGGTGACGGGGGCGCTGGCGGCGTCGATGCACTTTCTCCGGCCCAGGCCTTGAACTCCCCGCGGATCGCCTTCTGGATGATGCCAAACAGGTAGCCGGCCGGGTTGCGTACCGCGCTGTTGTGGCAGCGTGCCGCCCACTCGTCGAGAACGGCCTGCCTCTGCGCCTCGTCCACCTGCTGCAGCGCCACCAGCGCGCCGGCCTGCTGCTCGTCCTTCAAGCGCAGGAAACGCTCGGGCAGCCGCAGGTTCTGCAAGGCCCTCGCGCGCGGTACTGTACGTACTTCATTTATACGATCATTACGTACTGTACGGTCCTCCTTCGGAATCCAAAGAGAGCCGTCCGGCGCGGGTTTCGGTCCTGCTTCGGATTCCGAAGACGGGCGCGCAGCATTCCGAAGAAGGGCTTCCTGGCCTTCTTCGGATTCGTGGTCCGCACCCTCCTGTGGATAACCTGGCGTCGTCCAGCCATGCCGCGCCATGCGCTGCGCCAGCACTTGCAGACGGGTCGGCAGCGTGCGCCCGCTGAGCAGCGGGTCTTCGGCGATCTCCCGCAGCGTGTTCATGCCCACGACCTGCACCGCCTTCGCCGCGTGCGTGAGCGCCTGGCTCACCAGGCCCAGGTAGTCCGGGTCGAGCTGCATCGCCTCGAAGGGTGACAGCGGTTCGTCGTGCAGCACGTAGAGGTTGCCTTGGATACGGCCGGTCTTGGGATCGCGCCGCCGCCGCAC
The DNA here is from genome assembly GCF_012910885.1 of Azoarcus taiwanensis. Lineage (GTDB taxonomy): Bacteria > Pseudomonadota > Gammaproteobacteria > Burkholderiales > Rhodocyclaceae > Azoarcus_F > Azoarcus_F taiwanensis. Next base: position 14,383 of record NZ_WTVM01000069.1, read on the forward strand.
CAGGCTGAGCCAGCGCGTCAGCCGCAGCAGCGTCAAGGCGCGCGCCACGGTCTCGTGCGAGGCTTGCGCCGCACAGGGCATGGACGCCAGATATGGGCGGAGCTGGTCGTAGGTGGGAAAGGCGGTCACGCCGTCGTCGTTGAGCTGCAGGCGGAACACCTGCCAGGCATTGCGCTCCAGCGGCGTCAGGCGCCGGTCGAAGAACAACGCGCGCGGCACGCTCTCGTGCCGGTTGCCGCTGTAGAGAAAGCCGTCCTGGCTCGGCGCCGTGCCCTGCGCCGGTTCCTTCGGCTCAAGGTGCCGCAGCGCCTCGTCGAACAACGCCGACAGCGCAACCGGGCCATCACGCCGTGGAGCGTCGCCCGTCGTCATGACCTACACCAGCCCCTGGTCGACCCAGTTCCGTATCGCCGACCAGATCACCGACATGGGCAGGGTCATGGCCTCGGCCAGGTCCATGGTCAGCGCCAGCATCGCCATGTCGTCGTTCAGTGCGATGTGCCGCTCCGTGATGCCGGCCTTCCAGCGTTCCCACAGGGCCACGTCCTGCGCCTCGTCGAGCACCGGATGCCGACCCTTACGCTTGGGCAGCCCGAGGATGTCGCGGCGCAGCGCCACTTCCTGATGCGTGAGGCCGTAGAACTTGCTGACCATCTCCGTGCTCGCCCCCAGGCGCAGCATGCGGTCCACCGTGGCGATCTCCCGCTCCACGTCGTGCACCTGGCTCAGCAGCCGCTTCAACACTTCCCGGTTCACCGACACCGAACACCACGACACCGTGGCATTCACCAGCATGCTCACGAGTTCTGGGTGCTTCAGCGCATCCAGCTCCTCCTCACCGAAGCCCATGGCCTTGCAGCGGCGCAACTGGCCGTTGCGCAGGTCATGCAGGGCCTGGGCGATCACGGCCTGGTTGAGCGGGTGCGGTGCCGACATACGGGAGCCTCCTGCGCTCAGGAATCCTGGCTCGCTACGCCGGCTTCCAGATCCAGCAGCCGACGCGCCAGGCGCAGCAGACGGAACAGCTTTACCAGCCCGGCATCGCTCAGGCGCGTGACCAAGCCGCCGTGACCATGCAGCAGCGGCCCAAGGTCATCGGCCAGCCGCGCGCTGTCCAGCCCGGTCGCGGGTGCCGGCGCGGTGCTCAGCGCGTGCAGCAGGGTCAGCATCGCACGCGCGAACGCCGGGAGCGCCTTCGCCTGGCCCACGGCCGGCGTCACGCAGACGAAGCCGATGCCGCCATCGCTGGCTTCGATGTGGTCGCCCACCGCCGCTTCCCCCGCGATCTCGCGAGCGAACTGCGAGATATGCACGCGCAGGCGATCCGGCACGTCCAGGCCCGGCTCGATGTACCAGACATCCGAGATGGGAAAGAGCCCGCCAACCTGCACCGGGATCGCACGCAGCGCATCTGCCTCGAAGTCGGGTAGCTTGTCGCCGAGCTGATCCGCGACCATCCGCTGGATGGACTGCAGGCGCTCGGTGGTTGGGGCCGGCGTCACGATGTGCCCCTGCAGGCGCTCGTCGCGCTGCCCGTCCCGGGCGTTTGGTGCAGCGGCAGGTGGTGCCGAGGGTGTCTCTGCCGGTGGCGCGACGGGCGAGGTGTCCCGTGGCGTTGGCGCCGCGGGCGACAGTTGCGGCGTGATGGCTGGCGCCGCAGGTGCGACAGGCGTTGCCGGGTTCGGCGCGGCCGGCTCGCTGGTCAATACTCGCTGACGGCTTTCGCTGTCATCGACCTCCAATGCCAGCGTGTCGTAGTCCGCTTCCAGCAGCTCGGCCATCTGACCCACCAGTTCGTCCTGCACGCGCTGGGGCGAGAAGCCCTCCGGCTGCGTGTCGAACTGCGACAGCACATCCTGAAACAGCGAAGCGAAGTCCACGGTCAGCGGCCGGCCCAGCGCACGCCGCTCCCAGGTGCGCTCGCACGCCTTGCGCAGCACTGCGAGCCGGTCCACCTGATGCCGGCCCAATCCGCCGTACAACAGCGTCGGGATCGCCGGCAGCAGATAGCGCACCGCATCGTTCATGCGGCTGATGTGTGACTGCGGCACCGGATAGCCGTCGGCCGTCAGTCGCCGCGCGAGTTCGCTTTGCGACAGCGCCTGGCCGCTTTCCTGCTCGTAGAACTCGCGCGCCTTCTCGATGCCCAAGGCCCGCTCGATGAAGGTCAGGCCGCCGCGCAGCTCGTTCTCGGCCAGATGCCCGGTCAGCGCCACGATTTCGCCGCGCGCCGGCCACGGGCGGAACAGGCACGCAATGCGGAAGAAGCGTTCCTCCTTGGTCTCGCTCCACAACTCGCGCAGGATCGCCAGCCGCGTGTTGCCGCCGTTGCGAATAATGTAGTGCGCCTCGCCCGGCCTGCGCGTGATCGCGGGGGGCGCGTCCAGCCCACGTTCGCGGATGGACGCCTTGATGTCCTCGTAGGCCGGGTTGCGCGTCACGCGCGGGTCGTGGTCGTAGGGGCGCAACTGGTCCAGCGTCACCACCATCGGCGTGTCGGCGATGGGGTCGCTCAGGGCCGCGACCGAAGGGCCGTTGCGCTCGAAGCCCGAGGCCAGCAGATTGGCGGCCATGTCCTGCGGCGTCAGGTCAGCCACGGCCATTCTCCTGAGATGCTGCAACACCCTGGGCCGCCTGTCGGTCGGCGCGGCGAAGCTGCGCACGGGCGTTGCGCTCGGCGCGGTGGTCGCTCGCCGTCGAGCTGGTGTAGATCGGCGCGCAGCCTTGCTTCGTGAACAGCAGGTGCCCGCCGCGGGTGCGCACCACCTTCCAACCTTCTCCCAGGGCGAACTCGATCAGCCCTCGCAGCCGCTTGTGGCCGCGGGCCAGGTCATGTGCGCTGGCCATGGCCGGCCCCTCCCGCGTCGCCTCGGCCGGTGACGAGCGCAAAGCGCTCCTGCCACGCCGGGAACAGCTCGCCGGCCAGCGCGCGCATGGTCTCCAATGCGGCAGGTGCCGTGCGGCCCGTCGGCTGGCGGTATTCCACCCGATGCACCGGCAGTCCGCGCGTCGCGGCGCGCGGATAGGCTTCAATCGCCGGCACGTCGGTGTCCAGCACGCGCACGCCAGGCTGGTCCTGGAATACCTGACGCAGCGCCTGCTGGATCAGCCGCGCATTCGACGACACCGGATGCACGCGGTTGATGAGCAGGTGCAGCGGCGGCGGCTCGATGCCGAGGTGGCGGTACGGCGCGATGTCCTCGATGAGTTGCAGCGTGCCGCGCCGCAGCTCGCGCGCCGCGAGGATTTCCGGCGTCACCGGCGAAAGCGCCAAGTTCGAGGCCAGCACCGCCATCTCCAGCAGCACGCTGCGCGCGCCCTGGGTGTCGATCAGCAGCAGGTCGTAGTGCGGCGCCAGCGTGGGCAGCAGGTGGCGCAGCCGCAATCTGCCATCGGGCGCGTGCAGCAGCAGCGTGTTCAGCTCGCCGCGGTCGTCGTTCGAGAGCACCAGGTCAAGCCGCTCGATCGCGGTGCGCGACACCAGTTGCTCGGCGCGCTGCTCGTTGTAGGCCAGCATCTCGTAGATCCCGGCCGGCGCGCGCTCGGCCAGCGTGAAGTAGCTCGACAGCGTGGGCTGCACGTCCAGGTCCAGCAGCAGCACGCGCAGCCCGGTGTCGGCTGCGAAGCCGCCCAGGTTGGCCGCCGTCGTGGTCTTGCCGACGCCGCCCTTGGTCGAAATGATGGACACCACCTGCATGGGCCTCTCCCGGTTGAATGGCATGTACCGAGGAAAAGCGTCAGGCGCGCTCATCGAGGCGATCGGCGATCCATTGCTCGACCTCCGCCGAGTCCCAGCCCACGGCGCGCACGCCCAAGCGCAGCGCCTTGGGGAACTTGCCTTCTTTCATCAGGCTGTAGATGTGCGCGCGCTTGAAGCCGGTTTTGGCCTCGACTTCGGCGCGACGCAGGATGCGGTGCTCGGCCGGCACTGCCGGCGCGGTGGTCTGCGAAGACATGAGAGACACTCCTTGACGCTCACTGGCGCTGTTCGGAAAGTGCCTCGTATTCAATACACCGCGGTCGCCGAAATCACTGCAATTGCAGAAGCAGCGACTGCAATTGCAGTGCGCCGCATCGGCATCATGCTGGCCGCGTCGTCAGCACGACGCCTCCAGGTGGCGCCGCGCCTGCGCGAGCTTGCTCCACAGCGTCCGCTCGCTGAGACCCGGCCGCCCCTCATGGTGTGCGATCAGCGCGCTGACCACGGCATCCATGCTGCGGAACGACGAATAGGCCGCGCCTGACGGCGAATTGCCCAGCAGCAGCGTCAGCAGTCCGCCGATGATGTTGAGGTAAGTCGTCTCGCTGCGCAGGCCAGGCTCGCGCGCCTGTTCGTCGTTGGCCGCGCGCGTGGCATGTTCCTTCGCCAGTGCTTCGTGCGCGGTGCGCAGCGTTTCATGCACCAGGGCAAGTTCGGCAAGTTGCGACTTCGCTGCTTCGCGATCGGCCAGCAGAATGTTGAGCGTGTCCACGCTCACCGCCGGATGCACCGCGCGTTCGATGCCGTCAAACAAAAACCCCGGCCGATCGCCGGGGTAGAACTGCGACATCCACGCTTTCAAGTCCACGTGGCGCACGGTCAACTCGGGGTCGTCGAGCGCCGGCCGCTGCGAGTCCAGCACGATGCCGGCCTTGCCACCGGGCAATTCGCCATGCGTCAGCGCGTCGAAGATGCGCTCGGCATACAGGCGCAGCAGCGGCCAGCGCGGGAATTCGCCGGGCTCCGGCATGGCACGCTGCTCCAGCGCTTCCAGAATACGCTGCTCGAAGCGCAGGAGACCGCACCAGCGGACGGCCGCCTCGATCGGTCGGTAGTACGTCTTTGCGCCAAAGGCGTGGCTGCTCGATTTCGGCATATCGCGCTCTTCCCATCGTCGGATCGACACATGGCAAGCGCGCGCGGCCCACATGGGCGCAGCGATTGCCCAAAGAACCCGATGAAGCGCGAGCCGGTCGGCATCGTGGTGGACGTTGGGTGCGGCGATGTCGCCGAGCGTTACGCAGGGGGCAAACCTCCTTGCGGTGCCCGCTACACCTCAACCATAATGCACCTGCGAAAAATCTTGTTACCGGCGCAACGGTCTGAAAAGCCGCGCATCCAAGTTCGATCAGGAAGGGATGCCGCGCTTTACCGGAAAACCAGGGCAAAGTTTTCGTAGGAATACGGGCGGGGTAAAGCGCCAATGCGACTTCCGGCTGAGCCGGTTTGCATCCAGCAAGGGCTCATGCGTTCTGCGTCACTGCTGTGACCTCGACAGCTTGAAGGTGCCTTGCTTGATGCCGGGTGGATAGGCCCGATTCGCCATCCATGCCCGTGACGCAAAAGGTCGGCCGCCGATGCAATGCGGGTCAAGGTCCAGACCGAAAGGGAATCGTACCGTCCAAAATCCCCGCGTCACATCGGGCGTTGATCGGTGCCTTGCGGGCGTCCGACACGCTCCACGCGGTCGATGAACTGCCGCAGCGGCTCCATGATTTCGCCTTCGGGTCGCAGTAGATAGGTCGTCAGCGAAGCGGTCTCGTCGGCCAGCGGCCGCACGACGACATCGGCCTGATGGCAACCCGCCAGATGCGCCGCGCTCGAAAAGCCCACGCCGTAGCCGGCGGCCACGAGGGCCAGCATCAGGGAATGGGTCTTGACGTACTCGGCTACCGTCGGCTGCGCATCCACCGTGCGGAGCAGCCGTTCGCGCTGCCGGCTGCAACCTTCGCAGACCTGGGGATCGCACAGCACCAGCGGATAGCTCGCCACTTCCTCCAGCGGCACTTCCTTGAAAGCCAGCAGCGGATGCCTGGCGGGCAAAGCCACCACCAGCGGGTCTCGCCACACCGGCATGGCGACGATGCCGGCGTCCATTTCACCAGCCAATGCAAAACCTGCGTCATACAAGTCGTTGCGCAGTCCAGTCACCAACTGCGCCAGTGGCGTTTCAAATATCCGAATGCCGACCTGTGGTGCCTCCTCGCGGCAAAGCGCAAGCAACGCCGACAAGCGGGCCTGCCCCATGTCACCAGATAGTGCGATGCGCAGCGTGTTCCGCTGGTTCGCTGCGGCGCGTGCCTTGGTCTGCGCTTGCTCGAAGGCCAGCAGTACGCGCCGGGCTTCTTCGAGGAAGACCTGTCCCGCCGGTGTGAGACGAACACTGCGTGGCAAGCGGTTGAGCAGCGGCACCCCTAAATCCGCCTCCATCTGGCGGATCGTGCGCGACAGTGGAGACTGTTCGATGTGCAGCCGTCGAGCAGCCCGGCCGAAGTGCAGTTCCTCGGCTACGGCGATGAAGCAGCGAAGATGGCGTAAGTTCATGCTTTCTCCCTACCGATGTGATCAGTCCATATCATCGTAGGGAGCCGAATAGTGCGGAGGATTCACCTCTGTATCGAGATGAGAGCCATCCTGGGGGGTGATGCTCGGATGCTTTTCGCCCATGTCAGCGCCTACGGCGAAGCTCTCGTTCGAGATCGCCCAGCTGCGACGCCTGAAGTTCGGCAAGAAGAGCGAGCAGCTCGATGCCGAACAACGCGCGCTGTTCGACGAGGCTCTGGACGCCGACCTTGCCGCGGCTGAGGCGCAGCTCTAGGAACTGCTGGGCAAGAAGAAGCCGCCGGCTACGCCTGGCGCGATGCCTAAGCGCACCGCCTTGCCGGCGGACCTGCCGCGCGTGGACTGCCACCACGAGCCCGAGAACACCCGCTGCGCGTGCGGCTGTGCGCTCAAGCGCATCAGCGAGAAGCTGGACTACACGCCGGGCGTGTTCACGGTCGAGTGCCACATCCGCGGCAAGTGGACCTGCGCATAGGTGCCGAACGCTGACCCAGGCGCCGGTCCCGGCGGAGATCATCGCCAAGGGCATCCCCACCTCCGGGCTGCTCGCGTAGGTGCTGGTCGCAAAGGACTCCGACCATCTGCCGCTTACATGGTCGTCCCTAGGCAAGCAGGAATAAGCTGCGTGAGTGAATCGGGAGGTTTGCGTAGCTGATGGCTGGCCAGCAGCGTCTGCGCCGGCGGCTTCACCGGCACGAAGCGCATGTGCGGGCGGGTTGCCGCCTCGCAGATCGCTGCGGCATCGGCCGCACCGTTCTTGCGTCCCTTGTGTCAGCGGTAATCCAATAATCCCCACCTGTGGTAATCGAATTTTCCCCACCCATCGACTTGAAGGAGTCAGAGATGGAAAGGGAATCAGTGGTGTTCGATGTGGAAGCTGTCCTGGACCCGAGGGT
>NZ_WTVM01000006.1 GCF_012910885.1 Azoarcus taiwanensis
GGATCAACCAGCCACCCGGCACCTCGCGCATGATGTATTCGACGCTGGCGAAGGCGATCGGCACGCCGGACGCGTTGAGCGCAGCGTCAGGCTTGTAATGCATGACAAGGAAGATACCGGTGACGATCTGGATGACCAGCACGAGCAGCGCGAGCGATCCGAAGAAGTACCAGAAGTTGAAGTTCTTGGGCGCATAGTACTCGGACAGATGCGCCTTGTAGGTCGACGTCAGCGGGAAACGCTCGTCGATCCAGTTGAGCAGTGCCTGGGATTTTGTGGTCATAGCTTATGCCTCGTCTTCACCCACGACAATCGTGGCATCCGTAAGGTATTTGTGCGGCGGCACCACGAGGTTCGACGGCGCCGGCATGCTCCGGAAAACACGACCTGCGAGATCGAAGTACGAGCCATGACAGGGACAGAAGAAGCCACCTTGCCAGTCATCGCTGACCCCGCTTGCCGCGCCGGTACGAAAACGCTCGGACGGCGAGCAGCCCAGGTGGGTGCAGATGCCGACCGCGACGAGATACTCTGGCTTGATCGAACGGTGCTGGTTCTTGGCGTAGGCCGGCTGCTGCTCTCGCTCTGAGGTGGGATCAAGCACCTGGGATTCAGTGTGCTCGAGCGACGCCAGCATCTCCGGCGTCCGGCGCAGAATCCACACCGGCTTGCCGCGCCACTCCACCGTCATCATTTCACCCGGCGCGAGCTTGCTGATATCGGCCTCGACCGGCGCACCGGCGGCTTTCGCCCGATCCGACGGCGTAAGACTGGCTACGAACGGCACGGCCGTCGCGACGACACCCGCTCCACCCACTGCGCTGGTCGCGACCAGCAGCGTGCGGCGGCTACTGTCAATCTTTTGATCCACGCTCATGACCTCTTCCTGAAAGGAAACCAAATTTCGGTTCAAAAAACCGGCTCATTATAAGGGAAAGCCCGCAGCAACGAAAGCACTGACCGTGAAGATGCCGATGGATCAAGGCCTTAAGCAGGACTTGTGGACTTATACGAAGCAGCACCATCCCGCAATGCAGCAAATCGGGAGCGGACGGGCCAGGTTCAGAGCGTGCGACGCTCTACCAGGGCCTGGGCGATCGTACCGGAGTCCGTGTGCTCCAATTCCCCTCCCACCGGCACGCCACGCGACAGACGGCTGGCCCTGACACCGCGGGCCGCAAGCAGCTCGGACAGCATATGAGCAGTCGCCTCGCCCTCGTTGGTGAAGTTGGTTGCCAGAATGACCTCTTCCACAACTCCATCAGTCGCACGCGCCAGGAGCTTCTCCAGGCCGAGCTCACGCGGTCCGATGCCATCGAGGGGGGAGAGTCGCCCCATCAGGACGTAGTAGAGACCCTTATAGGCGAGCGTTTGCTCGATCATCGCTAGATCAGCGGGCATTTCGACCACACAAAGGAGTCGTGCGTCGCGCTGCGGGTTCGCACAGCGCTGGCAGATGCGCTCCTCGGTGAAGGTATTGCAGCGCTCGCAATGCTGCAGGGACGACAGCGCTCGCTCCAGGGATTCGGCCAGCCGGTGCGCGCCGCGCTGGTCTCGCTGGAGCAGGTAATACGCCATGCGCTGCGCAGATTTCGGCCCGACGCCCGGAAGGCAGCGCAGGGCGTCGATCAAGGCATCAAGCGAGGAAGGGGTCACGGTACGACCGGCAATCAGGCCCGCGTCAGAACGGCAGCTTCATGCCCGGCGGCAGATTGAGCCCTGCGGTAAAACCAGCCATCTTCTCCTGCGTCGTGGTCTCAACTCGACGCACGGCGTCATTGACCGCCGCTGCGAGCAAGTCCTCGAGCATTTCCTTGTCGTCCATCACCGAATCGTCGATCGTGACACGACGCACATCGTACTTGCAGGTCATCAACACCTTGACCATGCCGGCGCCCGACTGTCCCTCGACTTCGACCGAGGCGAGCTGGTCCTGCACCTTTTTCATGTTTTCCTGCATCTGCTGGGCCTGCTTCATCAGCCCGGCGATTCCACCTTTCATCATGACTGCTTTCTCCGTCTGGGATGTCAAAGAGGTTTGACCGATGCCTCGACTAGCGTGGCATCGAATCGTTCGATCAGTTCGCGCACGAAGGGGTCGGCCTCGAGCGCGGCCACCGCGTCGGCATGCCGCGCGAGACGCTCGGCCTCGTTGCGCTGGGCCGGAGTCTCACCGGCAATCTCGCCGAGCTGAATGCGCACTTTCAGCTGCCGCCCTACCCGCTCGGAGAGCAACTCACCGAGGCGTCCGGGCAAAGCGGTATTCAAATCGAGAAGATGGTGATGCGTGGTCGACAGGCGCAGATCGACCGCGGCGCCTTCCATACCCACCCACTCGCAGTGCTGCGCCAGCTCACGCAACATGCCGCCGAGTTCGAGCGTCTGACACACACCATGCCAGTCACCTGCCGCAAGCATTGCCTGAACGCCGTCACAAGCCGGCTGCTGGCCAAGCGGTTGTGGGGATGAGGCATCCACCGGCCGTGAGATCTCAGCGTGCGAGGCGATCTCGGTTTCAGCTCGGTCGGCGATGCCGGACAGCGACGCTTCATCAGCTCCCGCTGCCTCCTCGGGCAACGCCTCCCAGGGCGGCACATCGCCACGCGAGCGCAAACCGGGGGCACTCGTCTGCGCATTCGCTTCCACCGCCGGGACCGGTTCATTGTCCGCAGCCACCGCCCTCTCCGCGGGACTTGGGGTCGGTCCGGACTCGGCACGGGATGGCGAAGCATCGGGAACCGACATGCGGCCACCCGTCGCGGAAGCTGCTGACAACGGCGGCGACGCAAGCCTCGCAGCAGGGGCCTTCGCGCCGCTCTCGACCGCGGAACGCCCGCCCCCCGACTCCGCGCCAGCGGCCGGCGTCTCCGGCCGGAAGGCGTGCAGCCGCAGCAACACCATGGTGAAACCGGCATAGTCATCCGGCGCCAATGCAAGCTCGTCGCGACCATGAATGACGATCTGGTAGGCAAGCTGCAGGAACTCGGGCTCGAAGAACGCCGCATAAGAGGCGAGGGTCTCGCGCTCGGCGGGATCCGAGATTGCTTCCGGTGCGAACTGCATCAGCGAGAGGCGATGCAGCAAGGAGGCCAGGGTCTGCAGCGCGGCGTCGAAGGACAGGCTGCGGGCCTGCATGCCATCGGCGACCTCCAGCATGGCACGCACGTCACCCGCTGCGAGTGCTTCGAGCACCGCGTAAAGATGATCGTCGCCCACGGTGCCCAGCATGTTGGCGACCTGCTCGGCCTCGACCTTGCCCGCGCCGTGCGCAATCGCCTGATCAAGCAAGGAAAGCGCATCACGCATGGAACCGGAGGCAGCCTTTGCGATATGGCGCAAAGCCGGTGCATCGAATGGCACCGCTTCAGCCTCGAGCACACGCGACAGATGCTCGACGATGTGCCCTGGAGGCATCTGCTTGAGATTGAACTGCAGGCAACGTGACAGCACGGTGACCGGGATCTTCTGCGGGTCGGTCGTCGCGAGGATGAACTTCACATGCTCCGGCGGCTCCTCGAGCGTCTTGAGCATTGCATTGAACGCGTGACCGGTGAGCATGTGGACTTCGTCGATCATGTAGACCTTGTAGCGCCCCTGAACCGGTGCATACATCGCCTGATCGAGCAGCGCGGCCATGTCGTCGACACCACGATTCGAAGCGGCATCCATCTCGACGTAATCCGGGAAGCGGTCGGCATCGATGGCCAGACAGGCGGAGCACTGCCCGCAGGGCTCGGCGGTCACACCAGTTTCACAGTTGAGCGCCTTGGCCAGAATGCGGCTGATCGTCGTCTTGCCGACACCGCGGGTGCCGGTGAACAGCCATGCATGATGAAGGCGGCCGGTTTCCAGCGCATGCGTCAGCGCGCGCACCACGTGCTCCTGGCCGACAAGGCTGGCAAATGATCGGGGACGCCACTTTCGGGCAAGAACCTGATAGCTCATGGGAGCGGATTCTATCAGTCCGAAGGCCTGAGCATCGTGCGACGCGTTCACCGTTTGCGAATCCGCTTTCGGTCACCCATCAAAGCGCACTATCGAAGCGATCATTCAGCACAATTTGCCCTGCATGATTCTACCGCCTAGCATCAGAACATGGCTGGCGTACAGGCGCCGGCTTCCTGCACCGGAGGTCCTACATGGCGCTTCCCGACAACATCCTCGATACCCTCTTTGCGGTACTGGCGGCCTACGCATGCGCGCACTGATCGCGCCGAGCCAGGCCAGTCGCACGCGTCGCTCACCCCGGAACGGCGTGGGCATCGTCCTTGGCACCATACTCTCCCTTTACTAGACTGATTTTGCGCGCCGGTCGACCCGAGCGCCTCTCCTGCGGAGTCTTTTGACGCGCAATCGGAACGAGGGCGGAATGGAAAAAGCGCCTGACACGATCACACGGACCAACGAATCCGACCCTCCTGCGCCTAGCGGCTCATACAACTGCAAGACCAGCGATCAGGCACAGCGGGCGTTCGCCAAGCTGCTTGGTCAGGCTGACATTGCGATCAATGGTGACCGCCCTTGGGACATGCGCATCCATCACCTGGAGACCGCGAGTCGCGTGCTCGCCAAGGGCAGCCTCGGCATGGGAGAGAGCTACATGGACGGCTGGTGGGACAGTGATCAGCTGGATGAGCTCATCTGCCGCATGCTTCGGCACGAGCTGGATCGCAAGGTGCGCAGCACCGAGCTCATCATGCAGAGTCTTCGCGCCCGTCTGTTCAACCTGCAGAACCTGCGTCGTGCCTGGCAGGTTGGGCAAGCCCACTATGACCTCGGCAACGACTTCTTCGAGGCCATGCTGGGTGAAACCATGGCCTACACCTGCGCCTACTGGGCCGGCATCGAGAATAGCGGTGACCTGGATGCCGCCCAACACGCCAAGCTCGACCTCATCTGTCGCAAGCTCGGGCTCCAGCCGGGCATGAAGCTACTCGACATCGGCTGCGGCTGGGGCAGTCTGATGCGGCATGCGGCCACCCACTATGGTGTCGAATGCGTCGGCGTGACGATCTCACGCGAACAGGCTGATTACGGCCGCGAGCGATGCACCGGCCTGCCGGTCGAGTTCGAACTGAAGGATTACCGCGATATCGCAGGTCGTTTCGACCGGGTCGCCTCCATTGGCATGTTCGAACATGTGGGCCACAAGAATCATCGCGATTTCTTCGAACTCGCCCGCCGTGTCCTGCCCGAGGAAGGTCTCTTTCTACTCCACACCATCGGCAAGAACCTGCGGCGCGACCCCACCGACCCGTGGATCGACCGATACATCTTCCCTAATGGCGACCTGCCATCTCTGGGGCAGATCGCCGATGCCTCGGAAGACCTCTTCGTGACCGAAGACGTACACAACTTCGGCGCCGACTACGACCGCACCCTGATGGCCTGGCACGCCCGCTTCGAAGCCGCCTGGTCACAGTTTTCGGACCGCTACGGCGAGCGCTTTCGCCGCATGTGGCGCTACTACCTTCTCGCCTGTGCAGGCACCTTCAGGGCACGCACTACACAGTTATGGCAGTTGGTCATGTCGCCGCGAGGGGTATCAGCCGGATATCGGCGTGTGGGCCAGTAGTATTTAGTCACGCTCTATCGTACGATTCGTTTCATTCAATTGGCACTATCGCCACGGATTCCCCATACTTGAATCAGAAGTCGTGATTCACAAGGAGGATCCGTCATGGTAGCCAGACTCGCCAAGCTGCACTTCCAGTCCGCCGGACTCGGCGCGCTGATGCGCGCAATTGCCGGCTGGTCGATCGCCGTCGGCGGCCTGCTTGTGCTCGCGGCCCAGCTCGCCGGTGGCCTGCCAGCCTTGGATGGCGCTTTGCGCGACGCCGCACTCGGCGGTCTGATGGCCGCCTCGGCCACCGCGCTCGGCGCCGCCCCGGTGTTGTTCATGCGTCGCATTGGCGCTGGCACCCAGGGCCTGCTGCTCGGCTTCGGTGCCGGGGTCATGCTCGCCGCGAGCGTATTCTCTCTGTTGCTCCCCGGCTTCGATGCCGCGATCGCGCGCGGTGCGACCGAAACCGGCGCGACTCTGGTCGTGGCGAGCGGTCTCGCGATCGGTGCCGCATTGCTACTCGCGCTCGACCGTGCACTGCCCCACACACACGCGCCGGGTCAATCGCGCAGCGTCACTGCGGTCTGGCTCTTCGTGTTCGCAATCGCGGTGCACAACATACCCGAAGGGCTCGCGATCGGCGTCGCCGCCGGAGATGCCGGCAGCGGAAATGCGGTGGCGACCGGCATCTCGCTGCAAAACGTGCCGGAAGGGCTCATCGTCGCAATCGCGCTGGCAAGCGCAGGCTACGGCAGGGTGTTCTCCTTCGCGATCGCCGCGCTGTCCGGGCTGGTCGAGCCGCTCGCCGCGATCATGGGGTCGCTCATGGTCACCGCCTCGGCAGCACTCTTGCCATGGGGCCTGGCAGCGGCTGCCGGCGCGATGCTCTTCGTGGTGAGCCACGAGATCATCCCGGAGTCGCATCGCCGCGGTCACGAAACCCTGGCCACCGCGGGGCTGATGACCGGCTTCGTGATCATGATGATGCTCGATACGATGCTCGGCTGAGCTGAACATGTTGACGATGACTCTAGAGCGGCCCACCGGGCCGCTCTTCCCATTGGTGCAATCGCTGCACTCAAGCCCGACTAACGATCAAGTGTCGTATCCTCGGGTATAAGTACACACCACCTCCTCGAATAACGACAGAGACAGATACATCAATGACGACAAGCGAACAGCAGAAACTCGACCTCCGTTACGGCCCCGGCAGGCTGCCGGCACCCGAAACCTGGTCGCCGGTGATCGACCACTTGCTTGACCACCGCTCGGTGCGCCGTTACCGCCCGGATCCAGTCAGCGACGACCAGCTCACCGCCATCATCGCGGCAGCGCAGTCGGCGGCGACCTCATCCAACCTCCATGCCTGGAGCGTCGTCGCGGTGCGGGACCCAGCGACTCGTGCAGCGTTGTCCGAATGCGCTGGCAACCAGGCACATGTCCGCGACGCCCCGCTGCAACTCGTCTGGCTCGCGGACCTCGCCCGCCTGGAACATGTCGCCCGCCTGGCCGAACGCCCGTGTGCCGCGCTGGATTACATGGAGATGTTCGTCATCGCGGTGGTCGACGCCGCCCTCGCAGCCCAGAATGCAATCGCGGCGGCGCAGTCGCTAGGCCTGTCCGGCTGCTACATCGGGGGCATGCGCAACCAACCGGAGAAAGTCGCCGAGCTGCTCGGACTGCCACCCAAGGTGTTCGCTGTGTTCGGCATGACGATAGGCATCGAGGATGACAGCGCCGGTGCTGCGGCCATCAAGCCACGCCTGCCGCAATCCGCGGTTTTGCATCATGATGCGCTATCAGCCGCTGAAGAACCTGGACGCGGCCGTCGACGACTACAACCGCACGATGGGCGACTTCTATGAATCGCAGCACATGGATGTCCATGGCACCTGGGCGGTGCATTCATCCAAGCGTATCTCCGAGGCGAAATCGCTCACTGGCCGCGACCGTCTGGTCGAGGCGCTGCACAATCTCGGGTTCAAGCTGAAGTAAGTCGGCAACCGGATGGCGCCGGGGAGAAGAAAGGGTGGCGAGCCTGACCCCCGGCACTTGCAGGATACGGCTGTGGCTGCTGCCTTCCGGCCCTGACCAGGTTCACCGCGCTGCAATGCGGGGAGACCCGCCACGGGGCGAATTCTAACAGCTTGTGGGCGGGAAGGTTGACGTCCTGTCCATTGTTGTCGCACCAAGGCTTCCGCCACTTGTGCGAGCAGAGTGAGCCGCGAACCTTTGCGGCATCTCGATCACAGGCGCCAACCCCAAGCGCCGGGGTTCGCCGCTCACGCGGCTCCTACAGGCAATGGTGGCGCCGGATGACGACGACACCACCGCCTGTGGGAGCGGCGTAAGCCGCGAATGCGGCGGTGGCTTTGTGGGGAGCCCGGTGCCAAATACGCCGCCCTGTTTGCGGCTCACGCCGCTCCTGCAGACGGTGGCGAGCGCCCTTCCCGAGGCTCCACGGTCGATGCTCGCCCCATGCCAACTCAGCCCTTGAGCTCAGGAAAGTCCTCTTCGAAGTATTCCATCTTGCCGCGGCTGTCCTGAGCGCGATCCTGTTCGGCCTTGCGAAGCTCGACCCGGCGAATCTTGCCTGAGATGGTCTTGGGCAGGTCGGAGAATTCCAGCCGCCGGATGCGCTTGAAGGGCGCCAGCCGTTCGCGGGTGAAGGCAAGGATGTCTTTTGCGAGCTCACGGCTTGGCTCATGGCCGCCGGCTAGAATCACGAAGGCCTTGGGCACCGCGAGGCGCACCGGATCAGGACTGGGCACCACCGCCGCCTCGGCCACTGCGGGGTGCTCGATCAGCACGCTCTCGAGCTCGAACGGACTGATGCGATAGTCCGAGGCCTTGAAGACATCGTCGGCACGGCCGACATAGGTGATGTAACCCTCGTCATCGATGCTCGCGACGTCGCCTGTACGATAGTGACCGTCACGCATGACCTCGGCGGTCTTCTCCGGGTTACCGGCATAGCCGGTCATCAGGCCAAGCGGTCGAGCCTCCAGCACCAGCGAAATCTCGCCTTCGGTCGCCGGTTTGCCGTCCGGGTCGAGCAAGGCGATGCGGTAGCCCGGAAGTGGCCGGCCCATCGAACCGGGCTTGAGCTTCTGACCCGGTGTGTTGCCAATTTGCGCGGTGGTTTCGGTCTGGCCGTAGCCATCGCGCAGCGTGATACCCCAAGCCTTGCGAACCTGCTCGATGATCTCCGGGTTCAGCGGCTCACCCGCGCCGATGAGTTCGCGCAGACAGGTCTTCACCGAGGCCAGATCCTGCTGGATCAGCATCCGCCAAACGGTGGGCGGCGCGCACAAGGTGCTGATTTCGTACTTCACCAGCACATCGAGCAAGGCCTTGGCGTCGAAGCGGCTGTAGTTGTAAAGGAATACGCAGGCGCCTGCGTTCCAGGGCGCGAACAGACAACTCCAGGCATGCTTGGCCCAACCTGGCGAGCTGATGTTCATGTGGCGGTCGCCTGGTTGCAGGCCTATCCAGTACATCGTCGACAAATGTCCGACCGGATACGACTGGTGGGTGTGCTCGACGAGCTTGGGTTTGGACGTGGTGCCGGAGGTGAAATACAACAACAGGGGATCGGTCGCCCGGGTGGCACCATTGGGCGTAAACTCGGCCGATGCAGTCGAGGCCTCTGCGAAGTCGTGCCAGCCGTCGACCGGCGCTCCAACCGCAACCCGTGTGTAGTCTCCAGGCAGGTTCGTGAACTTGGCAGTGTGCGCGCTGCCGGCGACGACATGGCGCACCTGACCGCGCTCGAGTCGATCCGCCAGGTCGGCCTCGCTGAGCAAGGTGGTCGCCGGTATGACGACCGCACCAAGCTTCATGGCCGCGAGCATGGTCTCCCACAGGGGCACCTCATTGCCGAGCATCACCAGGATACGGTCGCCCCGGGTGACACCCAGCGTCCGCAGCCAGTTGGCCACCCGGTTGGAGCGTTCGGACATCTCGGCGAAGGAGAGCCTGGCCTCGCTGCCATCCTCTTCGACGATCCACAGGGCCGGACTATCGTTGCGCCGGGCGAGGGCGTCGAAATAATCGAGTGCCCAGTTGAACTCCCCCAACTCGGGCCACTTGAAGCCGGCGTAGGCGGTGTCGTAGTCGTGACGGTGTGCCAGCAGAAAATCGCGGGCGGCGATGAACGCGTCGATCGCGGGCATGACATCTCCTTCGGTATTGGTCGGATCGGCGACTTGTGTCGCTCTGGGTCCAGGACATGCATCGGACTGGATAAGGGTGCGCATCCCGGTCCGGCCCATTTTGACCCGCCGAAGGCGAGCGGCGCAAGCCACGCGGCCTACACCGGCTGCTTCTCAGACGGTTGCCGTCTCGCGACCGCCCCTCGCCACCCGGGCCCGCAGCTCGGGCAGACATGAGCCGCACACCGTTCCACAACCGAGTCGCTGCTGCAGCATGGGCAGGTCGGCGCCACCAGCCACAAGCGCATCGATCTCGGACTCGCCGACGTTTCTGCACGAGCAGATCGTCCGCCCGGACAACACCAAGGTCTCTCCGCCCGGCGGCTGTGCAAGCGGAGCCAATAGCCACGACCTCAGAGGGCCGACCGGCGCCCCCTCGACGATCAGGCCCCGCAGCCACGGCAGGGCTGCCGTCTCGCCGAGCAGACGGACCCCAACGAGGCATTCGCCCACAAGTGTCGCACGCTTGCTGACGCCACGACCGACGTCGTCCAGGCCGAGGACGTCCTCGGCCACCAGTTCAATCGCCTCGTCGATCTCGCTCACACGCTCCGGGGCCAGCGGCTTCTCACACGCAACCCGCAACATCAGCACCGGATGCGTGTGGCCCGAGAGCGACAGCGCGGCATATTCGATCCCCTGCAGCACCGGCCGCAGAGACCGGATACGTTCGGCCAGGGCACGTTCGTCCGATGCGGCAACCACCCATGCGCCATGCCACGCCAGCGTGCCGGCCGGCCGCACCGACACCGCCGCCGCCTTCAGTGCCGGCTGGTGCGACACCGGATCAGTAAGCGATGCACACAGGCGGTTCGCCGCGCCACCGGGGAGCCAGGTCTCACCCCAATGCATCGGAATCCACACCTGACCGGGCGCGAGGGCATCGTCCTCGGTCAGTGGCAGGACGATACGCCCACGTGGGTTCTCGACACGTACCAGTTGGCCGGCGTGCAAACCCCGTCGCACGATGTCGACCGGGCTCATCGCCACCGCGGCCTCGGGCGTGTGCCCCCACAGGCGAGCAAGCTTTCCGGTGCGACTCATGCCGTGCCACTGGTCGCGCAGCCGACCGGTGATCAGGATCAGTGGCTGGCGCGCGCCCTGCGCCTCCGGCAGCAGCGCATGCCGGCTCGGGTGCCCAACCGCCGCGAAGCGGGCTCGGCCGCTCGGGGTCGGAAACGCGTGGTCGGCATAGAGGCGTTCGACCCCACACCGCGCGCCGGAGCGGAAGGGCCACTGCTGCGGCCCGTTGCGTTCGAGCACCGCATGCGAAAGGCCGCTCATGTCGCAGTCGCGCCCGGCGGTCAGCGCCACGTGCTCGGCGAAGATCTCGGCGGTAGAAGCGAACCCGAAGCCACCGATATCGCGTTCGAGACGCCTCCCCAGGCGGCGAGCGAAATCCGTGGCAATCCGCCAATCGGCGCGGGCCTCGCCAGGCGGCGACACCGCTGCCTGCACACGACTCACTCTTCGTTCCGAGTTCGTCACGGTGCCTTCCTTCTCGCCCCAGCTAGCTGCCGGCAGCAGCAGATCGGCAAAGTCGGCGGTCTCGGTATCCTGGTAGGCCTCCTGCAACACCACGAACTCCGCGGCGCGCAGGGCCTCGCGCACCCGCGTCTGGTCTGGCAGCGAATGGGCCGGATTCGTGCACGCGATCCAGATCGCCTTCAACCGCCCCTCGCGCAAGGCCTCGAACATCTGCACCGCGGGTAGACCGGGCGTGTCCGGCAGCGCAGGCACACCCCAGGTTCGGGCGACTTCGTCGCGGTCGGCCGGATCTGCAGGATCGCGATGCCCGGGCAACAAGCTCGCCATGGCGCCGGTTTCGCGCCCTCCCATGGCGTTGGGCTGACCAGTAAGCGAGAGCGGCCCGGCACCCGGCCGGCCGATCTGGCCAGTCGCAAGATGCAGGTGAATCAGCGCGGCATTGGAGGCAGTGCCATGGTGGGACTGGTTCAGTCCCTGGCACCACATCGACAGCGCCGCACGAGCGCGGCCGAAGCTTCTCGCGGCGCGCACGATCTTCTCCGCCGCGACGCCGCAGACCTGGGCGACGTTGCCCGGAGAGCACTCGGCCAGGCTTGCGCGCAAAGCGTCGAAGCCCTCGGTGTGCTCGCGAATGAAGTCGCGGTCGACCAGATCCTCCCAAAGCATCACATGCAGCATTGCGTTGAACAACAGGACATCCGAACCCGGTGCGATCTGCAGGTGCTGATCGGCGAAGCTTGCAGTCTCCGTACGCCTCGGATCGACGACCGTGATTGTGAGCTCCGGATTGCGTTCGCGCGCGGCCTCGATGCGCCGGAAGACGATGGGATGTGCCCAGGCCGGGTTGGCACCGGCGATCAGCAGATGATCGGCTTCGTCGATGTCGGCGTAGCAGGCCGGCACACTGTCCGCGCCCAGCGTCGCCTTGTAGCCTGCCACCGCGCTTGACATGCAGAGGCGAGAGTTGGAATCGATGTTGTTGGTGCCGACCAGTGCACGCGCGAGCTTGTTGAAGACGTAGTAATCCTCGGTGAGCAACTGCCCTGATACGTAGAAGGCGACCGCATCCGGTCCGTGGCGCTCGATGATGTCGGCGAAGCGCTCGGCTGCGGTGTCGAGCGCTTGCTCCCAGGAGGTCGGGCTCAGTTCATGCTCGCGCCGTTCCCGTATCATAGGGCGCAACACCCGCCCCCCTTCATGCGCGCTCAGGTGCAGCGTCGCACCCTTGGTGCACAAGCGCCCGTGGTTTGCCGGGTGGTCCGGGTCGCCCCGCACCCCGAGGATGCGACCGCCAGCGTGTTGCACCAGCACGCCACAACCGGTGCCGCAGTAGCAGCACATGCTGCGAGTCTCGCCCAGGTCACGGAAAGCGTCGTCGCGCATGTTCATGAAGCCTCCTCTATCTGAGCCGGGTCGATCGCGGCGTCGGCATGATCACCCTCACCACCCTCTTCACCCGTCTTCGCCTGCAGATTTCGTGCGGCCTCACCCAGCTGTCTCGCCACGCTAGCGCCCGCCGCCGCGATGCGCCGCGCGGCATCCTCGACGGCCTCACGGCCATCCCGGGCCGGACTGTCGTCTGCCGAGCGCCCTGCATCACCGAAGGGCTCGGCCGGCGCACAGGCACCCAGCGATACGATCAACACCAGACCCGCGACGCTGCACCGGCACGCGCGAGGATGTCCGCCACGTCGCATCGTCGCGCCCTCACAACTCCAGCCACACCTCGCCCGAGGCGAGCCGTGTCGGGTAATGGCGGGCGCAACCCTCGTCCGGTGCGCAGGCCTCACCACTGGCCAGGCCGATGTTCCAGCCGTGCAAGGGGCAGGTCACCCGGGCGTTCTCACCGCTGCCGCTGACGATGCCCTGGGACAGCGGGCCGCCCAGGTGCGGGCAGGCGTCGCGCAGCGCGAACACGGTGTCACCCTCGGCACGAAACACCGCAATGCGCTCGCCACGGTGTTCTACGACGCGCGCACCGAGCAACGGAATCTCCTCAAGCGGACACACTTTCTGCCATGCCATGGCTGCTCTCCCCTGAAAGGTCGTGAATCTGGATGGTCTTGTAGTGACGGGCGAGCGGCTGGACCTGCTGTTCCGCCCACGGATCCGGCGCGTCCTTGAGCGCGTAGAGCAGGCGCTCGTGCAGTTCGCGGCGACTGTCGGCGTCCTCTACGACGAGGCGCTTTACGTAGTCGAGCCCAACCCGTTCGACGTAATGGCAGGTGCGCTCGAGATAGAAGCCCTCCTCGCGGTAGAGCTGGAGGAAGGCGCCGGTCATCTCCTTGACGTCCTCCTCGGTCGCGACCTTGCACAGGAACTGCGCCACCTCGGTCTTGATGCCACCATTGCCGGCGACATAGATCTCGAAGCCGGAATCGACGCCGATGACGCCCACGTCCTTGATGCCGGACTCCGCGCAGTTGCGTGGACAACCGGACACCGCGAGCTTGACCTTGTGTGGCGACCACATGCCGAACAGCATCTTCTCGAGATTCACACCGGTGCGCATCGAGTGCTGGGTGCCGAAACGGCAGTGCTCCGCGCCGACGCAGGTCTTTACGGTGCGCAGGCTCTTGCCGTAGGCATGGCCGGACACCATGCCCGCCTTGCCGAGATCGGCCCAGATCGCCGGCAGGTCGTCCTTCTTCACGCCGAGCAGGTCGATTCGCTGCCCGCCGGTGACCTTGACCGTCGGCACCTGATACTTCTCGGCCGCGTCGGCGATCGCCCGCAGCTCGGCCGGGGTCGTCAGCCCGCCCCACATGCGCGGCACCACCGAGTAGGTGCCATCCTTCTGGATATTGGCGTGGGCCCGCTCGTTGATGAAGCGGCTCTGCGGGTCATCCTCGGCCTCGTGCGGCCAGGTGGATACCAGATAGTAATTGAGCGCCGGCCGGCAGGTCGCGCAGCCGTTCGGCGTCTTCCAGTCGAGCGCCTTCATCACCGCCGGAATCGACAGCAGCTTGTGCTCGCGAATCGCGGCGCGCACCTCGGCATGAGTGTGATCGGTGCAGCCGCAGACCGGCTTGGCGTGCTTGTCCACCGCCTGATAGGCGCCGCCTACGGTCGAGGCGAGAATCTGCTCGACCAGCCCGGTGCAGGAGCCGCAGGAACTGGACGCCTTGGTGTGCTTGCGCACCTCATCCAGCGAGAACAATCCCTTTTCCTTGATCGCCTTGACGATAGTGCCCTTGCACACGCCGTTGCAGCCGCAGACTTCAGCACTGTCGGGCAGCAGCGCCGCCTGGTTCTGCCCCTGATGGCCGGCATCACCGAGTTGCGACTGGGCGAAACTCTGGCCAAACATCAGCTGGTCGCGCATCGCTGCGATGTTGCGACCCTCGCGCACGAGCTGGAAGTACCAGCTGCCGTCGCTGGTGTCGCCCACCATCACCGCACCGATCAGGCGGTCGTCCTTGAGCACCAGCTTCTTGTAGCGCCCGCCGGCGCGGTCGTGCAGCACGATGTTATCGCAGTCTTCCGCGCCCATGAAGTCGCCGGCCGAGAACACGTCGACACCGGTGACCTTGAGCTTGGTCGAAGTCACCGAGCCCTCGTAGCGGCCGATACCGAATCCGGCCAGGTGATTGGCGCAAACCCGGGCCTGGTCGAACAGCGGTGCGACCAGGCCGTAAGCCACGCCGCGATGACTGACACACTCGCCGACCGCATAGATGCGCGGATCGGTCACGGTCTGCATGGTGTCGGTGACCACGATGCCGCGATCGCAGTGCAGCCTCGCGGACTCGGCCAGCGCGGTGTTCGGCCGAATGCCGGCGGACATCACCACGAGGTCGGCCGCGATCGTCTCACCGCCGGCCAGTCTCACCGCCGCCACACGACCGGCCGGATCATCCGCCGCCGGCAGCAAGGCCTCGGTCTGCGCGCCGAGCCGGAAGCGCATGCCCTTGGCCTCGAGCGAGGCCTGCAGCATCTCGGCTGCCGGCCTGTCGAGCTGGCGCTCCATGATCCACTCCCCGAGATGGACGACGGTGACCTCCATGCCGCGCAGGATCAGGCCGTTGGCGGCCTCCAGCCCAAGCAGGCCGCCGCCGATGACCACCGCATGACGGTAGTTGCAGGCGGCCTCGATCATGGTCTCGGTGTCGGCGATGTCGCGGTAGGCGATCACCCCTTCGAGTTCGCGCCCGGGTACCGGCGGAATGAAGGGATTCGACCCTGTCGCCAGTAGCAGCCGGTCATAGCCCTCCTCGGTGCCATCTTCGGAGCGCACCACGCGACGCACGCGATCGACCTCCACCACCTTGCGCCCGGCATGCAGGGTGATGCCGTTGGCGGAATACCAGTCGAGGTCGTTGAGCATGATGTCGGCCAGCGTCATCTCGCCGGCAAGCACCGGGGACAGCAGGATCCGGTTGTAGTTGCCGTGCGGTTCGGCGCCGAACACCGTGATGTCGAACACATCCGGTGCGTGCTTGAGGATTTCCTCGATGGTCTTCATGCCGGCCATGCCGTTGCCTACCATCACCAGTCTTTGCTTTCGCATTGTCCTTGTCTCCTTCGGGCCACGCTGGGCGTGACGGGGCGTCTGCGTTCTCGTCGGGCAGGAGGCGGCGCTCCTCAGGCACGCACCGCGGCCTTCTCCGCGTCGCCACTGCGCGCGCGAGCGCGCCGGCTGCCGATATCCTCGACCTTGCGTTGCTTCTCATAGAGGAAGCTCAGCACTTCGTGGCGGTAGTGGTTGTAGCGGGCGTCGTCTGCCAACGCGATGCGGTCGCGCGGACGCGGCAACTCGACGTCCATGATCTGACCGATGGTCGCCGACGGGCCGTTGGTCATCATCACGATGCGATCCGACAGCAACACTGCCTCGTCCACGTCGTGGGTAATCATCATCACCGTGTTGTGCAGTTCAGCCTGGATGCGCATGACCTCATCCTGGAGATGAGCCCGGGTGAGCGCGTCGAGCGCACCGAAGGGCTCGTCGAGCAGCAACACCTTGGGCTCCATCGCGAGGGCCCGGGCGATGCCCACGCGCTGCTTCATGCCGCCGGAGATTTCCGACGGAAGACGCTCCAGCGCATGGCCCATGTTCACCATTTCCAGATTGTGCAGAATCCACTCGCGCCGTTCCGCGGCGGACTTGGTGCGACGGAAGGTCTTCTCCACCGCGATCTCGACGTTCTGATACACCGTCAGCCAAGGCAGCAGCGAGTGGTTCTGGAACACCAGCGCGCGATCCGGCCCTGGTGCGTTTACCTCCTTGCCATCGACGATGACCCCGCCAGCGCTCGCCTTGAGCAGACCGGCCACGATGTTCAGCACCGTCGACTTGCCGCAGCCCGAGTGGCCGATCAGCGAGATGAACTCGCCACGCATCACATCGAGATTGATGTCGCGCAGCACCGGGTTGGTGACCCCGTTGCGGGTGAAGTCCATGTCGACCCGCGAAATGTTCAGGTATGCCTTGCTCATGATGATTCTCCTTCAGCCTGCCGCGGTGCCGCGGGTGACACGGTTGCCGACCCAAGCGACCATGCGGTCGAGCAGGAAGCCGACGATGCCGACGTAGATGAGGGCGAGGATGATGTCGCTGATCAGCGACGAGTTCCATGCGTCCCAGATGAAGAAGCCGATGCCGACGCCGCCGATGAGCATCTCGGCCGCGACGATGGCCAGCCAGGACAGCCCGACGCCGATGCGTAGCCCCGAGAAGATATAGGGGGCGGCCGCCGGCAGCATGATCTTCCAGAAGTATTCGAAGCCGTTGAGCCGGATCACGCGGGCGACGTTGCGGTAGTCCTCCGGGATGTTGCGGATGCCGACCGAGGTGTTGATGATGATCGGCCAGATCGCGGTGATGAAGATCACGAAGATCGCCGACGGGTTGCTGTCCTGGAAGCCCGCGAGCGAGATCGGCAGCCAGGCGAGCGGCGGAACGGTGCGCAGCACCTGGAACAGCGGGTCCAGTCCGCGCAGCGCCCAGGTCGATTGACCGACCAGCACCCCTAGGCCCACTCCGACGACCACCGCCAGCGAGTAGCCGTAGGCCACACGCTCCAGGCTGGCGAGAATCTGCCAGGCCATGCCGACGTCGTTGCCGCCATTGTCGTAGAAGGGGTCGGTGATCAGTTCCCAGGTCTCACGGACCATCTGCGAAGCACTGGGCAAGGCGGCGCCGGGCCGCGAGCACAACACCTCCCACAGCATGACGAGCGCCCCGAGAATGATCAGCGGCGGCAGCACCCGCGACAACAGCACCGCCTTCAGCGGTTCTAGCCGGGCGAGCAGGCTCACGCCCTTGTCTTCTGTGCCCGGTAATCGGGTCCGGTCGAATGTTTGAGTCGGATTCATATTGCTCTCCTGTCAGCTGACGGCGGTCAGGCGCCGCGCAAGGTCTTGATCTCGAGGCTGTCGAGATAGGCCTTGGGGTTGTCGGGGTCGAAGACCTTGCCGTCGAAGAAGGTCTCGAGGCCACGGGACATCCCCTCGGGGATGTCCGCTGCCGCCACGCCGAGCGCCTGGGCTGCTTCGCGCCAGAGATCCTCGCGATTGACCTTGTCCACCCAGCCGGAGATGTCGAAGTCGGTCGGCAGGTAACCCCAGCGGATGTTCTCGGTGATGAACCACTTGTCGTGGCTCTTGAAGGGGTAGGAGGCCTGATCCTTCCAGTAACGCATCTGGTAGGGGCTGTTCTCGACGACCCGGCCTGTGCCGTAGTCGAAATCACCGCGCATACGATCGACGATGTCCTCGAAGGGGGCATTGATCCAGCGGCGGCGCGAACAGATGCGCGCGACCTCCTCGCGGTTGGCGGGGTCCTCGCAGAACATCTGGGCTTCCATGACCGCCATCAGCAGAGCCTGGGTCGAATTGGGATTGGCCTCGACGTAATCGGCACGCATCGCGAAAGCCTTTTCCGGGTGGTTGTGCCACAACTCGCTGGTGGTGTTCGCGGTGTAGCCGATGACCTGGTTGATCAACTGATGGTTCCACGGCTCGCACACACAGAAGGTGTCCATGCTGCCCACCCGCATGTTGGCGACCATCTGCGCCGGCGGCACGACGATGGTCGAGATGTCGCGTGTGGGGTCGATGCCGCCCGCAGCCAGCCAGTAGCGGATCCACATGTCGTGGGTGCCGCCTGGGAATGTCATTGCCGCATTGACAGGCCGGCCGGAGGCCGCCTTGGCCGCGAGTGCATCCTTGAAAACCGAGGTGTCGAGCCCGACCTTGATGTCCTTGTATTCGTTACCCACCGATATGCACTGGCCGCCGAGGTTCAGGCGCGCGAGGATGTACATCGGCGTCGGCACGTTGTTGGCTGTCATCGCACCGGTGCTGATCAGGTATGGCATCGGCGTCAGGATGTGGGCGCCGTCGATGCCGTTGCGCGCCGAACCCAGCACCAGGTTGTCGCGGGTGGTGCCCCAGGAGGACTGCTTGAGAACCTCGACATTGGTCATGCCGTGCTTCTTGAAAAAGCCCTTCTCGTCGGCGACGAAGAGCGGCGCCGCGTCGGTCAAGGCGATGAAACCGAGTTTGGCCGCGCGGGTTTCCAGCGCGCCGTTATTCGACGCGAAGATATGGCCTGACCAAAGGCCGCCCATCATGGCGGCGCTGCCGAGTGCGGCGGTCTGTTTGATAAAGCCCCGGCGGGACAGATTCGACTGGTTCTTGCGGTCGTTCATGGTCAACTCCTTGAACTGGCTGCTGCGAAAGCAAAAAACGGCGCCCACTTCCGCCGGGCGCGATGGGTCGCACCGTTGGGAAATGGACGCCGTTGTCCGTGCCGTCAGTCTTCGACCGCCGTTGGCCGGGCACTGACTGCCTGGTTCTCTCTAAGCAGGTGTCGTGCCAGTTTATGCAAAACCCTGAAAACCCGTGTTCTGCGAGGGGTTGAGCTGCAGGTGGGAGAGGCGGCCGACTCTCGAACTACGCCCTATTGCGGTGCACAATCGAAATCCATGCACTCGATGAGGGCACCGTCAGCGGCTTGAGCGCATTCGATCGGGCGCGACCGGCTCACCGAGCAATGGGCCAAGCGCCAACACCGTTTGAGCCACATCCACCAGCTTGCGACCCTGGTCCATCGCGGTCTGGCGCATCAGCCGGTAGGCCTGTTCCTCGGTGAGGGCGCGGCGCGCCATCAGCAGGCCTTTGCCGCGCTCGATGAGCTTTCGCTCCTCGAGCGCCGTGCGCGCGGCATTCAGTTCATCACCCATTTGCTGAATGCGCTGAGCTTGCGCAAGTACCAGATCAAGAATCGAACGACCCAGCCCGGTCGGCAGATCACCACCGTCCAAAACCGTGTCGGCTGCACGCAGGGGCGGCGGGGTGGCCGGCAACAACGCAGCCGACGATCCGTCCGGCGTATCGAGACCGCCCAGAGCGTCGAGCATGTTGCGATGGCACTTCAGGTCAGCCTCGGCGTCTGCAATTCGACGGGCGCAAAGTCCCGCCAGACGCTGGGTGAGCACCACCTCGATGCCCCGCATCGCATCGATTCGCATGGTAGCGAGCGAGAACCACAACTCGCTGGTGGTCGAGTCGGTGGCGCCGCTGCGCGCAGCGGCACGCAGCCGTTTAAAGGGAGCCTCGTCTCGAGGATCGAGGAGTTGCTGCCAGCGCAGCACCATGTCTGCGTCGACGAACTCGACGAAAATCTCGAAACAACGGTCCTGCGACTCGATCAGGTGTTCCAACCTTTGCTTTCGCGCATCATCGAAGCCCCCCAGTGCGAAGCCAGCCACCCCCGCGGCACGCTCTTGGCCCGCAAGCTCCTTGCCTTGCATGAAGTTGAACAGGGCCACCAGGGCACGCGACACCTCGGGATCTGCCGCCGCGTCCGCAGTCTCGAACACTACCGCGAGCAGGCCCGACACCAGGCGACCGAGCGAAGCGGCTAGCTCATCAGGCGACAGCGCGTACTCATCGACGCGTTTGCGCAGGGTAGGCAAGGAGTCGAGCGCGTGCAGCACGAACGCGATCCGGCTGAACAGTCTGACACTCCCCGCGCTCCGGGCAGCATCGGTGTCCAGTCGCGCCAGCGCCGCCCGCAGTGCGGTTTCGCACGGCGCCACATCCGCGCGAAAGCCCCCGAGCTCGGTCACAAAACGTTCGCCCTTTGAAGCCAGAAACATGTTCGAGGCCCCACGCTCACGCTGTAGTGCATGCACCAACGCCGAGACCGTGGCCACGAGTTCGCAACTCAAGGACAGTTGCTCGAGCAAACGCATCTCCGCATGCTTGGCCGCCAGCAGAAATTCGCGCACCCCGTCCATAACCGAACCTCCCCTCTCGCTTGATGCGAGCCGTAATGGCTCGCCCGGACAGCTCGGGCGCAGCAAGTTTCGCGCCATCGCCGTCGGGCGACGCCACCCCGGTCAGGTGCGAGCGCGATTGGAAACCAGCCAGTACGTCACGCCAAGAGCGAGGACCACGAGACCGATGCCGTAAAGGTACTCGGCGTCGATCACGCTGAGATCCAGCACGATGACCTTTCGGGCGATCGCCATCAACGCGGTGGCGACCACCAATTTGACGTGAATGACGTCGTCTCGAAGATAGAGCGCGATGTTCGCGAAGATCTCGATCGCGATCAGCACCGCAAGAAAAGCGGCGAACACGACGAAGATATCGTTGAACTCGAGCAACAGAATCGGCGGCGTCGAGAGCTTCTCGTACATCACCAGCACCACATCGGCGATGCACCAGAGAATCACCAGCACCATCAGCCCCGCGAGCAGGCGGATGCTGTGGCGAATCACTCGGTTCATGCCGCCAATGAGGGGGTCGTGGTGTTCGGGGTCGAGATGGTTGTCTCCGGGGCCGTGAACGTCGGCATGCTTGGCGGTGGAGTCGGTCGGTATCGGCATCATCACTCCAGAATCGGGCTCCGAAGTGGCGGACGTCACCGTCCGCCAGAGAGGTCGATCAAACGGGCAGCCTCGGCTGCGCATCAAATCGTGGACGCAGCCGAATCGGCCAGCGTCCTGCGCGACCCCATTTCTGGCGCGCGCGCGAGATCAAACGACTTTCCCCTTCGCTGACTTCCCCATCGACGGTGGCCAGCTGGAGAAGCAACGCGAACAGTTTCTGCTGCTGATCGACGTCATCGACCTCGTCGAGCAACGCGTCAATCAGTTCCGGTGCAAACTCGCCACGCAAGCCCTCGAACCAGGCCACACTCTGCTGCAAGTCCTCGCAGAAGGTCTGCATCACTTCATCGAACACCGCCTGATCGATACCGAAGCGGCTGAGCGCCCGACGTCGTGTCAGGTGCTCAAGCTCGGACCTGTCCGGCACGCCGTCGGCAAGCAGCGCCATGGAAATGATTCGCGCGACAGCTTTTGCGTTGTCGTTCTCGTATGACCTCATTGTCTGACCTCCTGTGCGTTGTTGTGGTGGGTACTCTCTTCCTCAGGCTCCTGCGCCGCACTTGCGTTCCCTCGACAGGATCGTTTTTAATCTCTCGATTGATCGAATTTTTCGAGTATCAGATGGCGCGAACGCTAAACTACAAACACCTGCGCTATTTCTGGATGGTGGCGAAATGCGGGAGCATCGCCCGCGCGGCAGAGAGGTTGCACCTGACGCCGCATGCAGTCGGCGGGCAGCTGACTCAGTTCGAACAGGGGCTGGGCGTTGCCTTGTTCGCTCGCAGCGGCCGCCTACGCAGACTCACCGAGGCCGGACAACGACTCCTTGACTACGCCGACCGAATCTTCGCGCTGGGTGACGAAGCGTTGGCTTCAATGGACGAGAGCGGTCGAAACCTGCGACCCAGAATGCGCATCGGCATTGCCGACTCCCTGCCCAAAAGCATCGCGTCCAGCCTGTTGCGTCCGATCCTGCGGCTCGATACGCCGATGCGTCTGATCTGCATCGAGGGGCGGCTACCCCATCTCGTCGGCGAACTGGCGATGCACCGCCTGGACGCGGTGCTCGCCGATCGTGTCGCGCCAAGCGGATTGAGCGTGCGGGCTTTCAGTCACCTGCTGGGGCGCAGTTCGCTGACCTTGTTCGGTGCCCCCGAACTGCTCGAACGCCTCAGCAACGACTTTCCCGCCATGCTCGACGGCGCCCCGTTTCTCATGCCGGGAGAGGATGTCGCGTTTCGCCCCGCACTGGTGCAGTGGTTCGCGGACGCGGACATCGAACCCAGCGTGGTTGCCGAATTCGATGATCTCGCATTACTCAAGGCATTTGGCCAGTCGGGCGATGGGCTCTTCGTTGCACAAACTGCAATTGCCCAGTTCATAGTGAGTCAGTACCGGGTTCACCGAGTTGCAGAAATCGAAGCCGTAAAGGAAGAGGTCTATCTGATCAGCACCGAACGGCTGCTGACCCACCCCGGCCTGCGGGAGATGAGCCGGGTCGCACGGGAGGGATTGTTCGCCGCACCACCCGACGGGCCCACTGGCACGGCGGAGCAGCCTGAATAACGCCGCCTTCCGCCGGAACGGTGCGCGACATCAACCTCGCTGGCGGCGAGCCTCAAACAGACAGATGCCGCTCGCGACCGACACGTTCAGACTCTCGACACTGCCAAGCATCGGAATCTTCGCCAACTCATCGCAGGTCTCGCGGGTCAGACGACGCAGGCCATCGCCCTCGGCGCCCAAAACCCAGGCGACCGGACCCTTCTGATCGATCTCGTAGAGCGACTTGTCCGCCTCGCCAGCGGCGCCGACGACCCAAATGCCCGCCTCCTGCATCTCGCGCAGTGAACGAGCGAGGTTGGTCACCGTAATGTAGGGCACTGTGTCCGCCGCCCCGCTGGCGACCTTGATCGCGGTGGCGTTGAGACCAACCGCTCGGTCCTTGGGTGCGATCACCGCATGCGCGCCGGCGGCATCGGCCACTCGCAGGCAGGCCCCCAGGTTGTGGGGATCCTGAACACCGTCGAGCACGAGCAGCAACGCATTCTCCTCCAGCCCCTCGAGTACGTCGGCGAGCTTGAGCTCGCGCTGTCGGGCGTCTATGCGCGCGACAACCCCTTGATGACGCCGAGTGCCGACCATGCGGTCGAGGCGCTCACCATCGGACTGCACCAGGCGTACCCCCTCGGACTCCGCAAGCCGCGCTACATCGCGGGCACGGACATCCTGGCGCTGCGACGAAAGATAGACCTCGAACACGCCCTCCGGATCGCGGCGCATCTTGCCCAGCACGGCATGAAAGCCGTAGATGAGCCGGCTGCCGGCACCCTGCCCCTCTTCACCTGGGTTGCCGCCGGTACGCGGCGGATTCCGCTTAGCCACGACGCTTTCCTTTGGTGGCTTTGGCCTTCGTCTTCGGCTTCTCGCCACTGCCAGCCTTTGCCGGCTTCGACGGCTTTGACGGGGTCTTGTGCTTGCTGCCGACGATCGGCGCTTTGGCCTTGTCTGTCTTCGCCGCTGGTCGCTTGGCCTTTACGGGTGCGGCTTGCTTCTCAGCCGCAGCCGCCTTGCCTTGTTTGCTGGCACCACGGCCGCCGGTTGTCTCTGCACTTCGGCGGGAGGCCGGCTTGCCGGTCGGCGGCGAGCCGCGACGGGATTGCCCTTCGGCAGGTGATTTGCGTCGCCGCTCGCCCCGCTCGGGAGTGGATCGTCCGCTACCTGCTGCAGGATCGGCATCGGGCGTAGCGTTGCCGAGCGCCTTTGGCAAGGACTCGATAAGGCGGAAGTCGATCTTCGTCGTCGCCAGATCCACTCTCACCACCTGCACCCGCACCCGGTCCGACAGTCGGTAGCGCACACCGGTCCGCTCGCCGGCAAGTTCATGCCGCATCTCGTCAAAACGGAAATAATCCGTGCCCAGATCGGAGATGTGGACCAGACCTTCGATGAAGATGTCGTCCAGCGCGACGAAGAGGCCAAACGGCACCACCGCAGACACGCTGCCGGAGAACTCCTCTCCGACCTTGTCCTGCATGAAGTAGCACTTGAGCCAATTGACCACATCACGGGTCGCCTCGTCGGCACGACGCTCGGTCTGCGAGCAGTGCAGGCCGATGGCATCCCAGTCGCCTGCGTTCACGTGCCCCCCGGTGAGCGCCGCCTTGATCGCGCGGTGGACCATCAGATCGGGATAGCGCCGGATCGGCGAGGTGAAGTGGGTGTAGGCCTCGTAAGCCAGACCGAAGTGACCGACGTTGTCGGGGCTGTAGACCGCCTGGCGCAGCGAGCGCAGCATCACGGTCTGCAGCAACTGAGCATCCGGCCGTTCGCGCACCTGATCGAGCAGCTTGCCGTAGTCCTTGGCGCTTGGGTCGTCACCGCCGGCAAGACCGAAGCCGAACTCCTTCAGGAACTCGCGCAGCTTCACGAGCTTTTCCGGCGTCGGCCCCTCGTGCACACGATACAGCGCGGGCTGTTCGCGCGCCTGCAGAAACTCGGAGGCACAGACATTGGCCGCGAGCATGCACTCTTCGATCAGTCGATGGGCGTCGTTGCGCACCTCGGGCACAATGCGCTCGATCTTGCCATTGTCGTCGAAGATCATGCGGGTTTCGGTGGTCTCGAAATCGATTGCACCCCGCTTGGCCCGCGCCTTGAGCAGCACGCGGAACAGACGGTCGAGGTTCTCGAGGTGAGGCAGCAGTTCGCCGATCGCCTCACGCTGCACCTCGTCCTTGTCGTAAAGCGCGGCTGCAACCTGGGTGTAGGTCAGCCGGGCGTGCGAGAACATCACCGCAGGATAGAAGCGGTAGGCCTTGATCTCGCCAGTGGTCGAGATGCTCATGTCACACACCATGCACAGGCGCTCTTCCTCGGGCACGAGCGAGCACAAGCCGTTGCTCAGTTTCTCAGGCAACATCGGAATGACACGGCGCGGGAAGTACACTGAATTGCCCCGGTCCTGGGCGTCGACGTC
Source organism: Azoarcus taiwanensis (assembly GCF_012910885.1). Taxonomy (GTDB): domain Bacteria; phylum Pseudomonadota; class Gammaproteobacteria; order Burkholderiales; family Rhodocyclaceae; genus Azoarcus_F; species Azoarcus_F taiwanensis. The sequence goes on from NZ_WTVM01000006.1 coordinate 25,090, forward strand.
GAGGGGCGAACCCGGCTCCACGTAATGGGAGACGTCGGCGATCGCCACCAGCAAGCGATAGCCACGACCCTGACGCTCGCAGTACACTGCGTCGTCAAAATCCTTGGCGGTTTCGCCGTCAATCGTCACCAGCGGCAGATCCGTGATGTCCTCGCGGCCGGCGTAATCCTTCTTCCTCACCTTCGCCGGGAGCTTGCGCGCCTGGCCGCGACTCTCGACGGAAAACTCGAACGGCAATTGGTGCTTTCGCAGCGCAATCTCGATCTCCATGCCGGAGTCGGCATAGTTTCCGAGTACTTCGACGATCCGACCGATCGGCTGCGCGAACTTGTTCGGTTGCTCGACCAGCTCGACGGTCACCACCTGGCCTTCAGTCGCGCGCTTGCCCCCGGGCGCAATCAGGATGTCCTGCGCAATCCTGCGGTCCTCGGGCACTACCAGCAGGACGCCGTGCTCATTGAGGACCCGGCCGACAACCCTGGTGTTGGCACGCTCGAGTACTTCGACGATCTTGCCTTCGGGACGCCCGCGGCGATCCACCCCCGCGATACGCACCAGAACCCTATCGCCGTGAAGGACTTCGCGCATTTCCTTCGGCCCGAGGAAAACATCGGGCTGGCCGTCGTCGCGCACCAGAAAGCCGAAGCCATCGGCATGACCCGCCACCCGGCCGCGGATCAGGTCGGCCTTGTCCGGCAGGATGAAGGCACCACGCCGGTTACGCACCACCTGACCATCGCGCTCCATCGCCCGCAGGCGACGCTCGAACATGTCCACCTCGTGCTCGGCGACATCGAGCAGCGCGCACAGGCGATCCAGGCGCAGGGGTACGCCCTGTTCGGTCAGTACCTGAGTCACGTATTCGCGGCTGGGCAGGGGTTGTTCGTATTGCGCACTCTCGCGCTGGAAGAAGGGGTCCGCACGGCGGACCTCGCTGACCCGCTCACGGGGCTTTGCCCGGGGGTTCTTTACGGTTTTTTCTCTTTTCATTGACATTCGGTATGGGATGCTTATAATGCGCGGCTCTTGCCCAGATGGCGGAATTGGTAGACGCGCTAGTTTCAGGTACTAGTGCCGCGAGGCGTGGAGGTTCGAGTCCTCTTCTGGGCACCAGTTTCAAGTGAGAGCCGGTCGAAAGACCGGCTCTTCTGTTTAGTACCGGCAACTTACTGGCGCCGGCAAGTCTTTCGCTGCGGGACCGCTCAGGCACCAAACGGATGACGCCTCAGAATGGTCTCGTCCCGCTCGGGTCCGGTCGAGATCACGTCGATCGGGATCTCGCAGATTTCCTCGATACGGTGCAGATAGGCCCGGGCCTCGGGCGGCAAGGCCTCCCAGGTCTGTGCGCCGAACGTGGTGCCACTCCAGCCCGGCATCGTCTCGAGGATCGGCTCGCAGCGCTTGACCTCCTCCGAACCCATCGGCAGCAGATCGATGCGTTTGCCGTCGAACATATAACCGGTGCAGAGCTTCAATTCTCGCAGGCCATCGAGCACATCGAGCTTGGTGATGCACAGTCCGGTCACGCCATTGATGATGATGGAGCGCTTGAGCGCAGCCAGGTCGAGCCAGCCGCAGCGACGCTTGCGCCCGGTCACCGTGCCGAATTCGCGTCCCTTGGTGGACATCTGCTCACCCGGTGTGCCGGCGGTGTCGATATCTAGCTCAGTCGGGAACGGGCCCGCGCCGACCCGGGTGCAATAGGCCTTGGTGATACCAAGCACGTAGTGCAGGCGCCCCGGGCCGACGCCTGAACCGGCTGCGGCCTGCCCGGCAACGCAGTTGCTCGAGGTGACAAAGGGATAGGTGCCGTGGTCAATGTCGAGCAGAGAGCCCTGAGCGCCTTCGAACAACAGGCTGCCACCGCCCTTGTTGACCTCATACAACTCTGCCGAGACGTCGGTAACCATCGGCCGGATCTCGTCCGCGTCTGCCATCGCACGGTCGAACTCGGTCTGAAAATCGACCGGCTCGGCGCCGAGATGCTGGGTCAGCACGAAGTTGTGATACTCGAGGTTGGCCTTGAGCTTCTCGGCGAAACGCTCACGGTCGAACAAGTCGTACACACGCAGCGCGCGGCGTGCGACCTTGTCTTCGTAGGTCGGGCCGATGCCCTTGCCAGTGGTGCCGATCTTGGTATCGACGCTGCGTGCGGCCTCGCGGGCGGCATCCAGCGCGACATGGTAGCCGAGGATCAGCGGACAGCCCGGGCTGATACGCAGGCGCTCGCGGACCTTGATGCCGCCATCCTCGAGCTTGCGGATTTCACCGAGCAGATGGTGAGCGTCGAGGACGACACCATTGCCGATGTAGCAGGCGACGCCCTCGCGGACGATGCCGGACGGCACCAGATTCAGCTTGTACTCGTTCTGACCGATGACCAGGGTGTGGCCCGCATTATGCCCTCCCTGGAAACGCACCACGCCCTCGGCATGGTCGGTGAGCCAGTCAACGATCTTGCCCTTGCCTTCGTCGCCCCACTGGGTGCCGATGACGACAACGTTCTTTGCCATGCTAGATTTCTCCCTCAAGGGCTACGACGGTCCAGCCGCCATCGCGCCGCACTAGTTGCCGGTCGCAGCCGGCTTCCTGCCAAGTTCCTTCATGTCCAGGCAAGGCGGTGACCACTGCCTGTCCTTGCGCCCGCAAACGGGCGACCGCCGTCGCCAGGGCTGGGTCATCGTCCGCCGGGGCGAGCACTGCGCCTGCGGACGCTTGCGAATCGACGCGCAAGGCCAATTCCCGCAGATCGAGACTGAAGCCTGTTGCCGGACGGCCCCGACCGTAGGCGGCACCGATCAGATCGTAACGCCCGCCAAGCGCCAGCGCTGCCGGCGAGCCGTCGCCGTAAGCCGCGAACATCAGGCCGCTATGGTAGTGATAACCACGCAGATCCGCGAAGTCGAAACTGACCGGGAGCTCACCGAGTGCGGCGGCGAGCCGGCGCAGGTCCGACAAAGCCGCCCGAATGTCGGGCAGATCGGGCAGGCGTTCGGCCGCGTGATCCAGGGTCTCGATGCCACCATACAAGGAGGGCAGTGCCAGCAGCGCTTCACGCCACGGTGAAGCGACGTCCTTTACCAGCAGCTTGAGGTCCGGCACATCCTTGGCCTGAAGAAGGCCGAACAACTCTTCCTGCCGTTCGGGAATCAACCCGGCACCGGCAGCCAGGGCGCGGAATATCCCCATGTGACCGAGGTCGATCCGTGCGGCGGGCACACCTGCGACGCACATCGACTCGGCAAGAAGCCGAATGACCTCGATGTCGGCCTCGAGCCCGGCATGGCCGTACAACTCCACCCCGATCTGCAGCGGCTCACGAGTCGCGGTGAGTGTCGAAGGCAGCGTATGCAGCACACTGCCGCAGTAGCACAGGCGGGTCACACCGCGACGATTCAGCAAATGGGCGTCTATGCGCGAAACCTGCGGCGTCATGTCCGCGCGCACTCCCATGGTCTTGCCTGAGAGCTGATCGACAAGCTTGAAGGTTCTCAGTTTGAGATCCTGGCCAGCACCAGTGGTCAGAGAGTCCAGGTATTCGAGCATCGGAGGGATCACGAGCTGATAGCCGTGGGCACGGAAAGCGTCGAGCAGCTTGCGCCGCAAGGCTTCGAGGCGTGACGCTTCGGCCGGCAGCGCATCCTGGATGTGGTCGGGAAGTACCCAGCGCATGGTCAGGTCACCAGAATGAAAAGCACAAGACCCGCCAGCATCGACGCAAGACCAAGAAAACGGATCTGTCCATCGGCCATGCTGGCGAGTTTCAAAAAGGCTTCGCGCCAGCTTGCTGGCGCGAGGAAGGGAAGAAGGCCTTCGATTATCAGCATCAGCGCGAAGGCCATCAACAGGGTACTACCCATCGAATCGTTCAGTCTCTGCTCGCTCCGACGGGACTCTTCAGGAACCGGAAGAAGTCTGAGCTCGGATCAACGACCATGACGTCGCTACGGCTGCTGAAACTCTCGCGATAGGCTTCAAGACTGCGGAAGAACGAGAAGAACTCCGGATCTCGCCCGAACGCGTCGGCATAGATCTCGGTAGCGCGCGCGTCGCCCTCACCCATGATGGTCTGTGCCTCACGGTTCGCGTTGGCGATGATGATTTCACGCTGACGATCGGCATCCGCACGGATCTGCTCGGCGATCGCACCACCTTCGGAACGCAGCTCGTTGGCAACTCGCAGACGCTCCGCCTCCATTCGGCGATACACCGACTCGGAAACCTCGGTCGGGAGGTCCACCCGCTTGAGACGCACGTCCACGATCTGAACCCCGATCTGACGTGCATCGGTATCGGCACGCACCCGCATGTTTTCCATGATCAGGTCGCGCTCACCGGACACCACGTCGGGCACGGTACGGCGACCGAACTCCTCACGCAGGCCGGCGTTGACCGTCTGCAGCAGGCGCGTACGGGCACGCACCTCGTCTCCGGCGACCGACTCGAAATACAGACGCGGATCGATGATTCGCCACTTGACGAAGTGGTCCACCAGCACGTTCTGCTTTTCGGCGGTAATGAAACGTTCCGGCTCCGGAGTGTCGATCGTCAGGATGCGCTTGTCGAAGAAGCGCACGTTCTGGATCACCGGCAGCTTGACCTTGAGGCCCGGTTCACTGATGACTTCCTTGACCTCACCCAGCTGGAAAACGATTGCGAACTGGCGCTGATCGACGGTGAACAGCGTCGCCGAGGCAAGCAGACCCAGCGCGACCAGTACGATTACAACGATATTGGTTTTATTTCCCATGTCAGCGACCTCCCAGATCGCGGAAGCGCATCATGTCGCGGTCGCGCGGATCAAAAGGTGTATTGGACTGCCGAGTCATAGGCGCGTCGGTCGATTGATTCGAGACACGCGGTTCGCCACTGGCGGCCGCACCACCCATACCACCGCCCTGCATCAACCGGTCCAGCGGCATCAGGAGCAGGTTGCCGCCGCTATCGGCGTCGATCAGCACCTTGCTGGTGGCACTCAACACCTGCTGCATCGTCTCCAGGTAGAGACGCTCGCGGGTCACATCCGGCGACCGTGCGAACTGCTCGTAGATCTGATTGAAGCGTGCAGCCTCACCCTCGGCGTTTGCAACCACCCGGTCGCGGTAACCGTTTGCTTCTTCGATCAGGCGCGCGGCCGTACCACGAGCACGCGGTACCACTTCGTTACGATAGGCTTCACCTTCGTTTCTCAAACGCTCACGGTCCTGTCCGGCCTTGACCGCATCGTCGAATGCAGCCTGCACCTGCTCCGGCGGCTGGGCGTTTTGCATGGTCACACGGCTGATCAGCACACCGGTCTGATAGCGATCGAGAATGCTCTGTAACAGGGCGTGCGCGGTCGCTGCGATCTCCTCGCGGCCCTCGTAAAGCACGAAATCCATCGTGCTCTTGCCGACGATCTCGCGCATCGCGGTTTCCGCCGCCTGCATCACCGCATCATCCGGGAAGCGCACGTTGAACAGGAAATCCTCTGGGCTCTGCAGGATGTACTGCACCGCGAAGCGGATATCGACGATGTTGGCATCGTCGGTCAGCATCAGCGCTTCACGCAAAACCCTGTTTCGCTCGGTGCCCCGATAGCCGACTTCGATCGTACGAACGCCGGAAAGGTCGACCTTCTCGTGGCGCTCGATCGGCGCCGGGAAGCGCCAGCGCAGACCAGGCTCGGTGGTTTCCACATGCTGACCGAAGCGAAGCACAACGCCGCGCTCGTTGGCTTCGACCGTGTAGAAACCGCTCGCCAGCCACACCACGACGAGCAGCGCCAGCAGCACGAAAATGCCGCCGCCGAACTGCTTGAAGCTGAACTGGGGCAATTGCGGGCCGGTGCCACCACCGCCGCCGTTGTTGCCACCACCGGGGCGTTGACCGCCTCCTTCGCGTTTTCCACCGAAAATGCCCGACAGGCGCTGATTGAAATCGCGCCAGACATCTTCGAGATCAGGGGGGCCCTGATCATCGCGGCGACCCTTGTCGCCGCGCTTGTCGTCGTCATTCCCCTGGTTTCCCCAGCGAGGATCATTCAGTGACATTGGCAGACCTGTTGAAACGTTCGTAAACCGCTCAAGACACTTACTCCTGAGCCGCCCTTTTCGCATCCTCCGCAGCGGCGGTCTCGCGTGCGGTTTCGGCAAGCGCTTCGCGAAGCAAAGCCACACCCTCGCCGGTCACGGCGCTCAAAAAAACGCCCGTGATGTTACCACACTCGTCCCGATTGACCGCCGGACTCGCCCGCGTCAGATCGATCTTGTTGAAGACCATGATCTGCGGCACGTCCCCGGCGCCGATCTCTTCAAGCACCTGGTTGACCGCATCGATCTGCGCTTCGCGATCCTCGCTCGCCGAATCGACCACGTGGAGAAGCAGATCCGCGTTCGCGGTCTCTTCCAGCGTGGCGTGAAACGCTGCGACGAGCGCATGCGGAAGATCACGAATGAATCCGACCGTGTCGGACAGCACAACGTTCCCGCCTTCGCCGACGTAAAGACGACGTGAGGTGGTGTCGAGGGTCGCAAACAGCTGATCGGCCGAGTAAGCGCCTGCCTTGGTCAGGGTATTGAAGAGCGTGGATTTGCCGGCATTGGTGTATCCGACCAGCGAAACCGAAAGTGCATTTCCCCGTTCGCGCCCGCGCCGCCTGACCTTGCGTTGTTTCTCGGTCTTGGCCAGACGCCCCTTGAGCATCTTCACCCGGACTCCGAGCAGGCGCCGGTCGGTCTCGAGCTGCTTTTCGCCCGGACCACGCAGGCCAATGCCACCCTTTTGACGCTCGAGGTGGGTCCATCCGCGCACGAGGCGCGTCGACAGATGCTCCAGCTGAGCAAGTTCAACCTGGAGCTTGCCCTCGTGGCTGCGCGCGCGCAGTGCGAAGATGTCAAGAATCAACGCGGTGCGATCGATTACCCGGCATTGCAGCGCGCGTTCGAGGTTGCGCTGTTGCCCGGGTGCGAGCGCGTGATTGAACACAACCAGGTCGGCGCCGTGGGCGGCGAGCGTCGAGGCGATCTCCTCGACCTTGCCGCGCCCGGCGAATGTCGCGGGGTCGGGGCTTGCCCGCCTGCCGGTAACCACAGCCTCGACAGTGGCGCCTGCGCTCTCCACGAGCAACTTCAGTTCGCCGAGCCGTTCCTGCAACTCGCCCTGGTTGAGGTCGAGCTGGACGAGAACCGCCTTCTCCCCCGAGGCGGGACGCTCAAACATCAAGCGCGCCTGCGTTGAGGCGATCAGTTCGCATCCGAATCCTGTTGCTGGAAATTCACCGGTCGCGCGGGCACGACGGTTGAAATCGCATGCTTGTACACCATCTGCGTGACGGTGTTGCGCAACAGGACGACGTACTGATCGAAGGACTCGATCTGCCCCTGAAGCTTGATTCCATTGACCAGATAGATGGAGACCGGGATGTGCTCGCGGCGCAGGGTATTCAGAAACGGGTCTTGTAGAAGTTGCCCTTTATTACTCATTTTTGATTCCTCGAACTTTTCGTTCTTGTGAATGTATCGGAAATTATGGTGCACTGCCACAAAACAGTTCGCCACTAGTCCCGGGTGTGGATGTCATTACTTGGTCGCGTAGGGATTGTGCGCCGTTTTGAATTGTATGCGCAGAGGAGTGCCCTGCAACTTGAATGCCTCGATGAAACTGCGTTCGAGAAACCGCACATAGGAGGCCGGAACCTGATCCAGCGCGCTGCCATGAATCACGACCACCGGGGGATTGCTTCCGCCCTGGTGCGCGTAGCGCATCTTCGGCCTGAAGACGCCGTGCCGCGGGGGCGCCTGTTTGGCCACCGCGACCTGCAGCGTTCGCGTCAGACGCGGTGTCGAAAGGTCCGACATCGCTGCGGCAAAAGCGGCGTCGACCGACTTCAGCACGACAGCGACACCGCTGCCCTTGAGTGCCGAGATATAGTGGAAGCGGGCAAACGACAGAAAGCCGAGCTTTCGCGAAATGTCCGCCTTGATCCGCTCGCGGCGGTAGTCGTCAACCGCGTCCCACTTGTTCACCGCCACCACCAGCGCCCGCCCCGAATCCAGCACGAAACCACCGATGTGCGCATCCTGGTCCGAAATGTCCTGGGCGGCGTCAAGCACCAGGACCACGACATTGCAGCGCTCGATGGCTTGCAGCGTCTTGATCACCGAGAACTTCTCGACCGCCTCGAACACCTTTCCGCGGCGGCGCAGGCCGGCGGTATCGATGAGCGTGTATTTCCTGCCGTTGCGCTCGAAGGGAATCGCGATCGCATCGCGAGTGGTACCCGGCATGTCGAACGCGATCACACGTTCCTCGCCGAGCAACGCGTTCACCAGTGTCGACTTGCCAACGTTCGGACGACCGACGATTGCAATGCGCGGCGACTTGTCGCGGGTTTCTTCCGCTTCATCGGCATCCTGGGGGAAAGGCTCGAGAACGAGGGCGACCAACTCCTTGACGCCGTCGCCATGCGAAGCCGAAATCGCCAGCGGATCACCAAGACCGAGCGCATGGAACTCCGACGCGGCAACCGCGCGATTCATGCCCTCGGCCTTGTTGACCACGAGATAGACCGGCCGGTCGGCTCGGCGCAGGCGCTCGGCGATCTGCTGGTCATGCGGCGTCATGCCGACCCGACCGTCGACTAGAAAGAGCAGCGCGTCGGCCTCGGCAATCGCCTGTTCGGCCTGCTGTGCCATCTCATGCATGATGCCGTCTTTGGCGACCGGATCGAAGCCCGCCGTATCCACCACCAGATAGTCGCGCTCACCGACGCGACCGATGCCGTAATGTCGATCCCGGGTCAGGCCGGGCTGGTCGGCGACCAGCGCGTCACGGCTGCGCGTGAGACGGTTGAACAAGGTCGACTTGCCGACATTGGGCCGGCCGACCAGAACGAGAGTTGGTTTCACCTGATTCTTCCGTCAACGGGCCTCATAGGCCACGAGGCTTCCGTCGCGCGTCTGCACGACGAACCGTTGCTGCCCCGGCAAACGCTGCGGCCCCGCGACAATGGCACTGCTGTCGGCGCGCGTGCGGGCCGCGAATCGGCCGGTTTCGCGATGCAGAAGGTGGACATAGCCATCCATGTCACCCACCGCGACGAAGTCATCAAGCGCGACCGGACGAGATACCTTGCGCCGTGTCATGGCATCCTGTTTCCAGACGCTGGAGCCGCTGAAGGCATCGAGGGCATGGACTGCGTCGCCGGCATCGGTAATGAAGACCAGGCGGGTATCCCGATCCATGCCGACGGCGCTGGAGAACTCGCGCGACCAGATCGCGTTTCCGCTTTCAAGGTCGAAGCAGGTCGCCCGCCCCTGAAAAGCGACAGCGCAGATTTCGCGGCGGCTCACAACCGCGGTACCCGCGATATCGGCAATGCGCTCGAGTTCGGTCACGCCGCGAGGCGTGGCGACGGTAAGCTCCCACAGCGGTGCGCCATTTACGGTGTCGATCGCGACCAGCTTGCCTCCGGGATATCCGATGATGGCAACCCGACCGTCGCTCAGCATGCCGGCAGAACTGCGCAGCGCCAGCGGCGGCGTGGTGCGCTCGAAGGTCCACAGCTGGCGGCCGTCATTCACATCGAAGCCGGTCACGCGATGATCGGAGGCACGCACTACGACGGCGGCAGCAGTGACTGCAGGAGGCGCCAGGACCTCGGCCCCAACCGGCGCGCGCCAGCGTTCCGCACCATTGCTGGCGTCAAAGGCCACGACCTCGCCGCCCACGGTGACCACCGCGGCCACACGCCCGTCCGATCCGGCGCCAGCCGACAGGCGTGCGCCGGCAGTCGCCCGCCACACCACACGGCCGTCGGACACCCGCATCAACGAACCGTCGTGAGCTGCGGCATAAACGTCAGCTTCGATCACTGCCGGATGAAAAACGTAGTTGCCGGCGGAACCGACTCGCACCTGCCACAACGAACGCAGCTCGGCGTCAGGCTGGAAGCTCACCAACTCCGCGGGCTTGGGGGCCTTGGGAGAAAACGGATTCAGCGAGGAGCAACCGCTTAACAGCGACACCGCCGCGAGCAGCAACAGGGACCGGGTCATGGTCTTCATAAGCCTCAATTCTCCAGAGATTCGAGCTTGATCCGGGTGACTTCGCGCAAGGCGTCTGCGCCTTCGGCTGGCGACGCGGCAAAAGCCTCGAGCGCCGAGCGATAGGCGACGATGGCCTGCTCCTTGTCGCCTTTGAGGGACAGAATATCGCCCCGAAGGTCTTCAAAGCGGGCCTTGAGCGCGCCCGGCGTCACCGAGCTCAGCTCCGCCAGAGCGCCATCAGCGTCACCTTCGGCCAGCCTCACGGTGGCAAGACGGAGCGTGGCGATCTCAACCAGTACCGGGTTGTCGGCCTGACGCTTGAGCCACTCGAGGTGCGCACGCGAATTCTGATAGTCACCCGCCTCGAACTGCAATCCGGCGGACTTCAGTGCAGCCATGGCGGCATAGGGCGATTTTCCGTGGCGCTCGATGATCTGCCCGGTGGCTTCACGCGCCCGCGCGGTATCGCCCTGCTCGACCGCCTGTTGCACCAGGAAATACAGCGAGCCGGCTTCGTGCGCCTGTTTGTTCTGATACCAGCTGTAACCCTGCCAGCTCACCGATGCGATCGCAGCCGCGACCGCAATGCCAGTGACGAAATTACCGTACTCTTCCCACCAGGCCTTGATCTTGGAAAGCTGTTCCTGCTCTTCGAGGTCATATACCGCCATCTGCTTCCTCTTCCTCAGTAAATAAGGTGTCAGCGACCGCCTCGGCGATACGCTCAAGTGCAATACGCTGCTGCACGCCGGCGCCCCGCAAGGGCTTCAGGCCCGCCTCACCGGCCTGCGCCTCGTCCTCGCCGATGATCACCGCCAGCGCGGCGCCGCTCGCATCGGCCTTCTTCATTTGTGACTTGAAACTGCCACCGCCGCAATGCGTGACGACCGCGAAACCATAGCCACGCAAGGCTTCGGCGACACGAAACGCCGCCCGGGCAGCCATCTCGCCGACATGCACCACATAGACGTCGGGTGACAAGGATACAGTCTCGGCGCCACTCTCACGCCACAGGGCGAGCAGACGCTCGACCCCCATCGCGAATCCTGCCGCCGGAGCAGGTTTGCCGCCCAGCATCTCGACCAGCCCGTCATAACGACCACCGGCGCATACCGTACCCTGCGCGCCGAGACGGGTGGTCACCCATTCGAACACGGTGCGGTTGTAGTAGTCGAGCCCCCGCACCAGACGATGATTGATCCGGTATGGAATACCGGCTTCGGCAAGGATCGCCTTGACGCCTTCGAAATGGCGCAGGGACTCGTCACCGAGATAATCTCCGAGCTTGGGCGCAGCTTCGACCAGTTCCTGCATTGCCGGGTTCTTGGTATCGAGAATACGCAGCGGATTGCTGTGCAGCCGGCGGCGGGCATCTTCGTCCAGCACATCCAGATGGCGCTCGAAATAGGCAATCAGCGCCTGGCGATGGGCGGCACGCTCCTCGCTCGAGCCGAGCGAGTTGAGTTCGAGCCGCACGTCCTCCAGCCCGAGATCGTCCCACAGGCGGGCACACATCAGGATGAGCTCGGCGTCGATGTCCGGCCCGTCAAAGCCGAGTGCCTCGACTCCGATCTGATGGAACTGCCGGTAGCGCCCCTTCTGCGGACGCTCATGGCGGAACATCGGCCCGTGATAGTACAGCCGCTGCGGCCCCACATGCAGCATCTTGTGCTGGATCGCTGCGCGCACGCACGAGGCGGTCCCCTCCGGACGCAGGGTCAGATGCTCGCCATTGAGCGCATCGACGAAGGAGTACATCTCCTTCTCGACGATGTCGGTGACCTCGCCGATCGCACGCTTGAACAATGGCGTCGGCTCCACGATGGGCATGCGGATCGGCCGGTAGCCGTAACTCCTCAGCCAGTCGCGGACCAGATCCTCGAATTGTTCCCAGACTTCTGCGTCCTCCGGGAGGATGTCGTTCATCCCCCGGACCGCCTGCAAAGCTCGACTCATTGGATTCTCACGGGCGTTCGCCCGCCTTTCTCGGGTAACGGGAATTGACGTAGTCGTCGACGATGGCACGGAACTCGGCGGCAATGTTGTCGCCCCGCAGCGTGAGCGCCTTGGCGCCGTCGATGTAGACCGGCGCGGCCGGGCTTTCTCCGGTGCCGGGCAGGGAGATGCCGATGTTGGCATGCTTGCTCTCACCCGGGCCGTTGACGACACAGCCCATGACCGCCAGGGTCATGTTCTCCACGCCGTCGAACTGCTCGCGCCACACCGGCATCTGCTCGCGCACATGGGCCTGGATGCTGGCGGCGAGCTCCTGGAAAAAAGTGCTGGTGGTGCGGCCGCAGCCCGGGCACGCGGTCACCATCGGGGTGAAGGCGCGCAGACCCATGGTCTGCAGGATCTCCTGCGCAACGACGACCTCCTCGGTACGCTTGCCATCCGGCTGCGGCGTCAGCGAGATGCGGATGGTGTCGCCGATGCCTTCCTGAAGCAGGACCGACAATGCCGCCGTCGACGCGACAATCCCCTTTGAGCCCATGCCGGCCTCGGTCAGACCCAGGTGCAGCGGATAGTCGCAGCGGCGCGCCAGTTCGCGATAGACGGAGATGAGGTCCTGCACACTCGATACTTTGGCCGAGAGGATGATGCGGTCGCCCCCCAGGCCATACTCCTCGGCCTTGGCTGCCGACTCCAGCGCCGACACCACCAGGGCCTCGCGCATCACCGCACCTGCATCCCTTGGCTCGGCAAGCCGCGCGTTCTCGTCCATGACGCGAGCAAGCACGGACTGGTCCAGACTGCCCCAGTTGACGCCGATCCGGACTGGTTTGTCGTAACGGCAGGCGATGTCCACGATCGCCGCAAACTGAGGGTCACGCTTCGACCCGGCTCCGACATTGCCCGGGTTGATGCGCAGCTTGGCCAGCGCTTCGGCGCAGGCCGGGTTATCGGTCAACAGTTTGTGACCGTTGTAGTGGAAGTCGCCCACCAGCGGCACGTCCATGTTCAGCGCCAGCAGGCGATCACGGATATGCGGCACCGCGCGCGCAGCGGCCTCGTTGTTGACCGTGATGCGGACGAACTCCGACCCGGCACGCGCGAGTTCGGCGACCTGCATGGCAGTGGCGAGCACGTCGGCGGTGTCGGTGTTGGTCATCGACTGCACCGTCACCGGCGAGTCGGATCCGACGCTGACCGCACCGATGCGCAGCTGACGGGTCTTGCGACGGGGCATAGCGCCGAAGCCGCCAATGTTGTTGATGTTCGACTGCATCTTGAGCGCTTACTGCACCGTCATCCGGGCCACACCGCCGGGGCTCGTGTGAGGGGTCAGATCCACCGGCTGGCCGTTGAACTCGAGCGACACCATCGCCGCATTGCCCACGACGATGGCGAACGGAGGCTGCCCCTGAACCACCCGGCTGGAACCCGGCCCGCCAGTACCGGTAAACAGCGCGACTCCGTCGCGATCGCGGACCTGAATCCAGGATTCGCCGCGCAGGGCGAAAGACAGACGGCCGGCGCCCGGCGCAAGCTCGGTTTCTTCAGCCGACGCCGACGGCACCGCAGCTTCCGGCGGGGCGTCCTCGGTCGCCGCCCGTGTTTCGGTCGCCACTCCGGCGCCCTCGTTCGCGTCGCCCATGTCACCCTCGACCGCCGATTCTGCGCCTTCGCGTAGGCCGTCGGTGGTGCCGTCGGCCGCCGGCTCGTCCAGGTCCACCGTCGCGACGTCCGACGCTTCCGGCACCGCGATCAGCGGCGGCGCCTCCGCGCCACCGAGGCGCGGCGCTTCGGTCAAGGGTGCAGGCGTCACGACGGGCTCCACGAGCGCGCGCGGCGCGGTGGTTTGCGGCTGCTCGTCGACCTTGAACCAGTCGAAGTACCATCCGGCACCCAGAGCCAGCGCCATGCCGACGATGACGACCAGGGCTGGCTTGACACCCTTGCGTGCACGCTCGCCACCAACCGGTATCTCACCGGAGGCGTTGGTCACGGTTGACAGTCTTGCAACCGTCCCTCCGCCACCAAGATCGAGCGCAGCAATGCGCGCGTCAAGGTCGAGATGCACGTGACGCGCGAAATTGCGGAGAAATCCGCGCACGAAGGCCGCGCCCGGGAGCACATCGTAGCGCTCCTGCTCGAGCGCCTCGACCTGGTAGGGAGAGAGCTTCAAAGCATGTGCGACATCGGACAGGGTCTCGCCCCGCCGCTCGCGCGCCTGACGCAGCATCGCGCCTATCGAAGCCGGAGCCGAGAACTGCTCCTGATCGGTCTCAGTCACTGATAATCACCCCGCATCATCGATTGGTATTCGGGCGAATCACGAAAACGTCCGGACAACTGCGCGGCGTAGCTCGCCTCTGCATCACGGTTGCCAAGCCGCCGTTCGGCGCGCAAGCCGAGCCAGACAGTCTCGGCTGTCGGTTCGAGCTGCTGGTGAAACTGGACCATAAGGTCCCGCGTCGAGGCAAAATCGCCGCGAAGATAGTCGATCGCGGCCAGATTGTAGAGCGCTTGCGCATTGCTGCCGTCGACCAGTACCGCGCGGCGGAACTGCTCGCGTGCCGCCTCATTGTTGTTCAGGCGCAGGTAACACAGGCCAGCGTTTGTATACGGCCGGGTCGCGTGCCGGTAATAGGGGTTGCGAGCCGCCAACTCAAGGCGACGCAAGCCTTCCTCTTCACGACCGGTACCGCACAGGAACCAGCCGTAGCTATTGTTGAAATCCGGGTCGTTCGGCGCCGCGCGAAGCGCACGCTGAAAGTAGTCCTCGGCTGCAGCCGTGTCGCCGACGAACATATACACCAGACCGAGCAGGTGAAAAGCCGGGGGATAGGACGGTGCATGGGTCAAGGCGTTTCTCGCCTCGTCCATCGCGACGTCGAATCGGCCAACCTCGAGGTAGGCCGTGCCGAGCTCGACATTGACCATGGCACGCGCCTGCGCCTGGTTGGCCGGCGGCGAATCCAGCATCGGACGATCGGTCGTCGTCGGGGCGCCGCCACCCGGCATCGTGGTGGCGCATCCAGCCAACACGGCGGCCGAAAGCATCAGGGGTAGCAGGTGGCGCTTCATGCTCTAACCTCACGGGTGAGTCGAATCGTTCTACGCGTCTTGTCGGTCACCTGGCCAGCCAGTTGACCACAGGCGGCATCGACATCCTCACCGCGCGTCTTGCGGGTGGTGGTGACGATACCTGCCTCGATCAGAATGCCGGCGAAACGACGAATGCGCTCGGCCGAGGAACGCTCGAAGCCGGATGACGGGAAGGGGTTGAACGGGATCAGGTTGAATTTGCAGGGCACGTCGCGCACCAGCGCGACCAGCGCACGCGCCTGGGCATCGGAGTCATTGACACCCGCAAGCATGACGTATTCGAAGGTGATGAAGTCCCGCGGTGCGCGCTGAAGATAGCGCTGGCAGGCGGCCATCAGCTCGCGCAGCGGATACTTCTGGTTGATCGGCACCAGCCGATCACGCAAGGCATCGTCCGGGGCATGCAGTGAAACCGCGAGCGCAACCGGGCAGTCCTCACGAAGACGATCCATGGCCGGCACGATGCCCGATGTCGACACCGTGACCCGGCGCCGCGACAAGCCGTAGGCGTGATCGTCGAGCATGACGCGCAAGGCGGTGACCACGTTGTCGTAGTTGGTGAGCGGCTCGCCCATGCCCATCATCACCACGTTGCTGATGACCCGGCCGTTGTCCTTGTCGTCGCTGCTCTCAGGCTCGCTGCCCTGAGCCGCGCCAAGCAGCCGGTTCGCAAGCCACAACTGACCGATGATCTCGCCTGCCGACAGGTTCCGGTTGAAACCCTGCTTGCCAGTCGAGCAAAAGGCGCAATCGAGGGCACAGCCCGCCTGCGAGGAGACACAAAGCGTGCCGCGACTCGCCTCGGGAATGAACACTGTCTCGACGGCATTGGCATTGCCGACATCGAGCAGCCATTTGCGGGTGCCGTCCTGCGAAATGCTGTCGCGCACCGGCACCGGCGCACGGATGCAGGCCTCGGCCTTCAACCGCGCACGCAGCGCCTTGGCAACATCGGTCATCCGCTCGAAATCGTCACAAGCTTCGCGGTGCATCCAGCGCATGACCTGACGCGCGCGAAAGGCCTTCTCGCCGCGCTCGGCAAACCACGCGACGAGGCCGTCGAGATCGAAATCGAGGAGATTGACCGCTTGATTCATTCGAAAAGCCGCACCCGCCCGATCAGCGCGAGTGGATGTTCATGCCCGGGAAGAAGAAAGCGACTTCCACGGCAGCGGTTTCGGGTGCATCGGAGCCGTGCACCGCGTTGGCGTCGATCGAATCGGCAAAGTCAGCACGAATGGTGCCGGCGTCAGCCTTCTTGGGATCGGTGGCGCCCATCAGCTCGCGGTTCTTGGCAATTGCGTTCTCGCCTTCCAGCACTTGCACCATTACCGGACCAGAGATCATGAAGGACACGAGATCCTTGAAGAAGGGACGCTCCTTGTGCACTGCATAGAACTGACCGGCCTCCAGTTCGGACAAGTGCATCATGCGCGAGGCGATGATCTTGAGGCCGGCGTCTTCGAAACGCTGGTAGATCTTGCCGATGACGTTCTTTGCGACTGCGTCGGGCTTGATGATGGAAAGGGTACGCTCGATGGCCATCTGATGGTTCTCCGGAATGTCGGTGATGGGTTGATGTAAAACAAAACGTTGTAGTTTATCAGTTAACTTCGACCGCCTCACTCACACCAGCCGAAATGCCGTCCAGGAATCTTCGTGCACTAACGCAACAGCGGATCAAAGCCGGTCTCGCGGTACACGGAACGGATGAGATCTGACCCGATACGCCCTGCCATCAGCTCATGTACCGGAAGCAAGGCGCGGCGAAATTCGGCGCGCTGGTCGGCATCGAGTTCGATGATCGTCGTCGTACCGGCGGCCCGCACCGCCTCGAGCGCGCGCACGTTCTCCTCATACGCGATCCGGTTGGCGTATTCACTCGCTTCACGCATGGCCTGCTCCAGCTGGCGCCTGACCGCACGCGGCAGACTGTCCCAGAAGCGTTTGCTGGTAATCACCGCGTAACCGAGGTAGCCGTGATCGCTGACCGTAAGATAGCGCTGGACCTCGTGCATGCGCTGGGTGTACAGATTCGAGTGAGGGTTTTCGGTTCCATCGACGACGCCAGCACTCAATGCCGGATAGACGTCTGAAAAAGCCATCATCACCGGCGTTGCGCCGAGCGCCTGCATCTGCGCTTCGAGCACCTTGGACGCCTGGATGCGCATACGCAGGCCAACCATGTCCTCGGGGCTGCGGATCGGTCGGTTTGCCGAGAACGACTTGAAGCCGTTGTCCCAGAAGGCCAGCCCCTTGATGCCGCGTGGCTCCAGCAAGCCGAGCAGGCGCCGGCCGATCGGACCCTCGGTCACCCGGGCCAGCGCATCGCGATCCGCGAAAATGTACGGCAGATCGAAGAGTTCGAAGTCCGATACCCCGAGCACGCTGAATTTCGCCAGCGAAGGTGCCAGCATCTGCACCGCCCCCAACTGCAAGGCCTCCATCTCCTCCCGGTCACGATACAGCGTGCTGTTCGGATAAACCTGGACCCGCACCCGGCCGTTGGTCAGTGCCGCCGCGCGTTCTGCAAAAAAGTCGGCCGCCTTGCCCTTTGGCGTGTCGGGAGCCACCACATGGCTGAAGCGAATCACGATCTCGTCCGCCCAGGTCGGCCCCGCTGCCAGACACATTACAACGAGCAAGACGTACAACATGCGATACTCCATCCCCTGACCTCCAGCCACGACCCGACGGGCCGCCAAGTGCGAATTCGCCCGCTATTGTGAACTACCGAGTCGCCCGATGGAAAAACCCGGTCCGATCACTGCGCCCTCGGCCGCCTGGCAGCTTCGCCTGCCTTATGCCGCGCTGGCCCTGTTTCTGCTATCGCTCGCCGCCTTGATCTGGCTGACGCGCGTGCACGACGGTGAAACCCAGTACAACACGTTGATTAGCGACGTCTTGTGGATGGAGCAGAACGTGCAGTTCCATCTCGATCGCAACGCAGCACAACTCGCAGAGCTCGGGCCCATTCTGCAAGATGGGATGAGCGCACAGGCCGAGGCCAAGCTGCGACATCTGCTGCGCGCCGAGAGCGGACTTGTCCGGGTGATCTGGCTCGACCGCAGCGGTCAGCCAATTGCCGCCATGCCGCCACTCACCGACGACCACCTGATCGGAGAGTCACGCGGCGCGGTGCCCTCGCGTTCGACCTTTCGCCTTGCGCTCAGCGTCGGGCGCACCGTCTACGCACCGGCTTACGAGGTGGCGGGCACCGAGCACCACTTCGAGGCCCATGTGCCCATCCCTTCGGATACCGGCGCAATCGCCGGCATGGTCGGCGTGTATTCGCTCGACAACCTGATCATCCGCGAGCTGCCTTGGTGGTTTTCAGAACGCTACCGCGTCAGCGTCATCGATGCGAGCGGACGCGAGATTGCAGCCAAGTCAAAAGTGGCGCCGCTATCCGACGCGTTGAGCTACAGCATCGCCTTTGACCCGCCAGGCCACGGGCTGGTCCTGAGAATTACCGCCTACAAGGACGAGATCCGCTGGATACCGGCACTGCTGATCGCTTCCATCCTCTTGCTCGGCGGCATCATCGTCTGGAGTATCTGGCAGCTTCGTCTGCAGCTCGGGCGACGCCAGGCAGCCGAGCAGGCCCTGCGCGGCGAGATACTGTTTCGCAAGGCGATGGAAGACTCGCTGATGACTGGTCTGCGCGCGCGGGATCTGGACGGCCGGATCACCTACGTAAACCCGGCCTTCTGCCGCATCACCGGTTTCACCGCCGACGAATTGATCGACCGCATGCCACCGATGCCTTACTGGGACCCGGAGCACATCGACCGGACCGTCGAGGTGCATGACCTCATCCTGTCGGGCAACCCTCCGGCCGAAGGCGTGGAGCTTCAGCTGCGACGCAAGGATGGACAACGGCTCGACGCGATGATCTTCGAGGCACCGCTGATCGACGCAGAAGGCCGGCACACCGGCTGGATGGGATCGATGATGGATGTCACCGAGCAGCGCCGTGCCCGTGAGCTGGCCCGCCAGCAGGACGAACGCCTTCAGGCGACATCACGCCTCATCACCATGGGTGAAATGGCCTCAACGCTGGCGCACGAACTCAACCAGCCCCTGACCGCAATCAGCAGCTACAGCAGCGGCAGCCTCAACCGACTGGAAGACGGCGACATCGACAAGCAGGAACTGGTCGAAATACACCGAAAGATCGCGCGCCAGGCGCAGCGCGCCGGCGAGATCATCCGGCGGGTGCACGATTTCGTTCGACGTTCCGAACCCAAACGGGCACCGCTTGACCTCAACGCCGTGATTCTCGAGGCACTGGCACTGCTCGAGCCCGACGTGCGCAAACGGGGCATGCGCGTCGTCAAGGAACTCACCTCCGGCTTGCCCACAGTCTGCGCCGATCCACTGATGATCGAGCAAGTCGTGGTGAACCTGCTTCGCAACGCGATGGATGCCATGGTCGACACGCCCAGGGCTCAGCGGCGGGTAACGCTCGCGACTGCGCAGGAGAACGACGTCGTCACGGTACGCGTTGCGGACGAAGGCGCCGGCATCCCGGATGAGACCGCACGCAAGCTGTTCGAACCCTTTTTCACGACCAAACCCGAGGGCATGGGCATGGGGCTCAATATCTGTCGTACGATTGCCGAGCTCCACCATGGCCGATTGAGCTATGAACGCCGCCCCGCAGGCGGTACCGTCTTTGTTCTCTCGCTACCGGTCTAGCCGCGTTGCATCCGGCCTCCATGGCGGTCACCGCCAGAAAGAGAAGCCACATGCCCGAAATGGAACGACCATGAACCCTTGCGCTCACATCATCGACGACGACGAAGCCATTCGCGACGCGCTCGAATGGCTTTTCAAGTCACGAAAGCTGCCTAGCACGACCTGGGACAGCGCCGAAGCCTTTCTCGCCGAGTGGACGCCGGAATGGCGCGGATGCATCGTGCTCGACATCCGCATGCACGGGATGAGCGGACTCGAATGCTTCGATACGCTCACGGCCCGTGGCTGCAAGCTCCCCCTCATCTTCATCACCGGCCATGGCGATGTGCCAATGGCGGTTTCCGCGCTGAAGAAAGGCGCCTTCGACTTCGTCGAAAAACCCTTCGACGACACCGAACTGGTCGCAATCGTGACGCGTGCGCTCGAGCTGGACAACGAGCGCCGGCGCAGCGAGGACGTGCGCGAGGACATTCGTCGCCGCCTCGCCTTGCTGACTGCCCGCGAGCAGGAAGTCATGCAGCACATCGTCGAAGGCAAGTACAACAAGGTAATTGCCGACACCCTGAACATCTCGATGCGCACGGTCGAGGCGCATCGTTCGAAGATCTTCGAGAAGATGGGGGTGCGCTCGGCTGTCGAGCTGGTTCAGCTGGTGCGCGACGCGGAAACCTGAGTCTCAGCGCCTGTTCTCATTCGCCATGGCGATCCGTCGGCCAGAATTGGAACAGGCGACTAGCGGCGCCAGACCGGCAGGACACCTGGCTCCCCTGGGGCACAGCGATGATCACCCGACACTCCCAGGCCTCCAATCCACGCTGCCTCACCATCAACCTCCAGAATCGGCAGGCGGGAACGCATCCAGGACGGCAGGCCCGCATCCTGACAAAGCTTGCGCAGACTGCGGCGCGGACGCCCCGGCCCGGCTCGCATGGCAAGACCTTCCCAACGCGGCGCCAGCCTGATGGAGCGGGCTGCACTCAACAACTCGAGGGCCACGCCAGATCCAACGACCCGTTCGAAAACAACTTGTCCGCTGCCCCAGGCAAGCGCCGTCTCGCCACGCCAGGCCACCGGTTCGAACGCCTGATCTATGCTGCGCTCGACCCATATCCGACCCCGGTAGGCACAACATGCCGCCGACCCGAGCGGCAGGTGCAGCGCACGATCTGGCGCGGACCGGAGCTGCCGAAGCGTTTCGATGAGGCGGTTGCGTGAAGGCGCGGCCAGCCCACGCGCATGCACTTCGAGGCGGAGCAGGTTGAAGACCCTCGCATCCGCCAGTTCGAGGACGGCACTGAGCGCGAGCGTGCCCTCTGCGTCCGGGTCGCAACGCTCGCGGTCGAGCTGCGCCAGGGTCTCGAGCAATCCTTCGCCTTCCCGAAAGATCTCTGCAGCTCGCCCGATCGAGTCGACCGCACCGGGGAAACCTCGCTCCAACACCGGCAGCACGACGGCCCTCAGATAATTGCGCGCAAAACGCAAGTCAACATTGCTGTCGTCCTCGACCCACTCCAGCCCCCGCATCTTGGCGTATTCGAGAATCGCTCGCCGACGGCACCCGAGCAGCGGACGCAGGCGCCCCGCCCCCAAACCCTGGGCCGGCACAATCGCCGCCATTCCAGCCGCTCCACGCACTCCGGTACCGCGCACCAGCCTGAACAGCACGGTTTCGGCCTGATCGTCAAGGTGGTGGCCGAACACCAACCAGTCGGTCTCGATGGTAGCCAGCGCTGCGTGGCGAGCTCGCCGCGCAGCGCCCTCGAGGCCATCGGGATCGTCGCGCGCGACGCTCACCCGGAACACCTCCAGCGGCACGCCTCGCACTTCACAGAACCGCGTGCAAAAAAGCGCCCATGCATCGGCATGGGCGCTGAGACCGTGATGAACATGAACCGCTCGAAGTTCGAAACCCATCCGGGGAGCGAGCCGGGTCAGCACGTCGAGCACGGCGACCGAATCAACGCCGCCGCTGAACGCGACACAGAGCCTGCTCCCTGCGCCAACCCGCGCATGAGCGAGCGCTTCGGAAACCGTCTGCTCCAGTCGGAACTCAGGCAGCGTCGCGGTCCTTGAAACGACCATAGGCCATGAGCCGCTCGAAGCGACGCTCGACCAGCTCCTCCGGCGACAAGCCACTGACGAGACGAAGCGACTCCTGCAGCGAACGCCGTAGTGCGGCCGCCATCTCTTCATGGTTCCGGTGCGCGCCGCCAACCGGCTCGGGCACGATCTTGTCAACCAGATCAAGCTCCTTGAGACGATCGGCAGTGATGCCCATCGCCTCAGCGGCGGTCGAGGCCTTCTCCGCGCTCTTCCACAGAATCGAAGCGCAACCCTCCGGGGAAATCACCGAATACGTCGAGTACTGGAGCATCAGCACCTGATCGGCGACCGCAATCGCAAGCGCACCGCCGGATCCACCCTCACCGATGATCGTGGAGATGATCGGCACCTTGAGTTCGGCCATCACGTAGATGTTGTGCCCGATGGCTTCGGACTGCCCCCGCTCCTCGGCGCCGATACCGGGATAAGCGCCCGGCGTATCGACAAAGGTGAATACGGGCAGACCGAACTTCTCAGCCAATCGCATGAGCCGAAGCGCTTTGCGATAGCCCTCGGGGCGCGGCATACCGAAGTTGCGCTGGATCTTCTCCTTGGTGTCGCGGCCCTTCTGGTGGCCGATGACGACGCAACTCTGGCCATTGAATCGGGCCAGGCCACCCACGATCGCATGATCGTCGGCAAAAGCGCGGTCGCCATGGAGTTCCTGGAAATCGGTAAAGACCGACTTCGCATAATCCAGCGTATACGGACGCTGTGGATGACGGGCGACCTGCGCGATCTGCCAGGGTGAGAGCTTCGCGTAGAGGTCACGGGTCAGCGTCTGGCACTTCTTCTCCAGACGTGCGATCTCGCCCGAAATATCCACAGCGGGATCGTCTTGCACAAAGCGCAACTGCTCGATCTTCTCGACAAGGTCGGCGATCGGTTTCTCGAAATCCAGAAAGGCGGTTCTCAACATCTACCCTGCCCCGAACGTAAAGTGAAGCATTGTACCCGCTTGCCAGGCTGCAGCGCGACGCTGGTCCGGCCCACTGCAATCATCATCGCACCCGAGCACACGCGAAAAGGGCGCCCGGAGGCGCCCCAAGACCCTGCTGAAAGCCTGAATCAGTCGCTGTTGAACACGCCGAGCAGGTGCAGCAGGCTGGTGAAGAGGTTGTAGATCGACACATACAGCGTGACGGTCGCCATGATGTAATTGGTCTCACCGCCATGGATGATTGCGCTGGTCTGATACAGGATCAGGCCGGCCATCAGCATCACGAACATGGCCGACACCGCCAGCGAAAGTCCCGGCATCGAGAAGAAGATCGCGCCGAGGCCCGCCAGGAAAGCGACAAGAATGCCGACCATCAGGAAGCTGCCCATGAAGGAGAAGTCCTTCCGGGTGGTCAGCGCATAGCCCGACAGGCCGAGGAAGATCGCAGCGGTACCGCCCATCGCCTGCATCACGATCGCGTGACCATTCGGCAAGGACAGATAGTGAGACACGATGGGACCCAGGGTGTAACCCATGAAACCGGTCAGCGCGAAGATCGCGATCAGACCACCGGTGCTGTTACGCAGCTTCGCAGTGAGGAAAAGCAGGCCGAAGTAGCCCACCAGGGTCAGGATCAGCCCCGGATGCGGCAGCCCCAAGGCCATCGAGAAGCCGGCGACGACGGCGGAAAACGCCAGCGTCATCGACAGCAGGATGTAAGTGTTGCGGATGACCTTGTTGGTCGCCAGAACCGACGCCTCGGCGCGGTTCATCGTCATGCTACGGTTGTCCATGGAATCGCTTCCTCCTACCAGATCCGCCTCCCGCGCAGTCACGCGAGACACGGCTACAACATGATGAATGAAAACCCGGTCATACCCCCGGGCATGGTGGTCAAGCCACCCGGTGCCTGAATGCTAAGGCTAAGACTGTTCGATAATATACGAGTTCAACGAAATGTTTATCCGTTTTCTTCGAACAATCACATGATCAACTACAAGCAACTTCATCACTTCTGGAACGTCGCCCGCGCGGGCGGGATCGCCCGCGCCAGCGAGCGTTCGGGGCTGGCGCCGCAGACTCTGAGTGGTCAGATCGCAGCGCTCGAGGCCAGCATGGGCGCCACCTTGTTTCGCCGCGAAGGAAGGCGGCTGGCTCTCACCGAAACCGGCCACACAGTGCTCGCGTACGCTGAGGAGATCTTCCGCGTCGGCGCCGAACTCGAGGAGGCAGTTGCCAATCGGGCCAGCAGCCGCACGATCCCGTTCCGGGTCGGGGTCGCCGACGTGGTGCCGAAGAGCATCGCGTGGCAGCTACTCGCACCCAGCATGCAACTCGGTGAGCGCGTCCGCATCCACTGTCGCGAAGACAAACTCGAACGTTTGCTCGGCGACCTGGCGATTCACAAGCTCGACCTCGTTCTCGCCGACAGCCCGATGCCAACTCATATGGATGTGCGTGGGCAGAGTCAGAAACTGGTCGAATCGCGGATCAGCCTCTTCGCCGCGGAACGCCTCGCCCAGACCCTCGGCGACGATTTTCCGGCATGCCTGGACCGGGTACCGCTGCTGCTCCCCGGGGCCGACGCCACGATTCGCCAACCCCTGCTGCACTGGTTCGAGCGCAACCGTGTCACACCGTCGATCGTCGGCGAATTCGACGACAGCGCCCTGATGAAGTCCTTCGGCCAGGCCGGTATCGGCATATTCCCGGCACCGGAACTCATCGCCGACCAGGTCTGCCGGCAATACGAGGTGAGCCGCATCGGCAAGCCGCTCGATCTGCTGGAAAGCTTTTACGCAATTACGGTGAGCCGCCGTAACACGCATCCGGCAACGCTGGCGATCTGCGCGCCACAACAGCGCGATCGAGAAGCGTGACAGGGAAGCTGAGAACTGGAATCAAGCCGCAGCTGTGAGCAGAAGCCCGGCTGAGGTATCATCGCGCGCTCCTCGCGAGCGGCGGCTTTCTTGAACCATCCGCACGCGAATGCGCACGAAGGCTTGGTGCCGGGAGAGGGACTCGAACCCTCACAGTGTCACCACCGGCGGATTTTGAGTCCGCTGCGTCTACCGATTCCGCCATCCCGGCGCGGGAGCCGTATTATCCACAAGAGCCCCAAGGTCAGCAAGCAGATGCCTCTCCGACTTGACGATTTCGACTACCACCTGCCCGAAGAACTGATCGCGCAGACTCCCCTGCCAGAGCGTTGCGCCAGCCGACTGCTGGTCATCGACAATGACCGGCTCGAAGACCGGGTCTTCTCCGATTTGCCCGACTACCTCAATGCGGGCGACCTGCTGGTCTTCAACGACACACGGGTGATCCATGCGCGCCTTTACGGTGTCAAGGACAGCGGCGGACAGGTCGAAGTCCTGATCGAGCGGCCAATCGGTCGCCATGAGGCGCTCGCGCAGGTCCGCGCCAGCAAGTCTCCGCGTGCAGGTTCCAGCCTGCGGCTTGCCGGTGCCTTCGACGTCACCGTCCTCGGCCGGGTCGGAGAGTTCTTCCATCTACGCTTCCCCGACAGCGAGAACCTGCTCGACCTGCTCGACAATCATGGCGAACTGCCGCTACCGCCGTATATCCGGCGAAGCGCGGACAACCATGACGAATCACGCTACCAGACTGTCTACGCACGGGAACCCGGTTCGGTTGCCGCGCCCACCGCCGGACTGCACTTCGACGATGCCTTGCTCGAACGGCTCGCAGCCAAAGGCGTCGGCCGCGCCTGGCTCACCCTGCATGTGGGCGCTGGCACATTTCAACCAGTCCGCGTCGACGACCTCGGCGAACACCGCATGCACAAAGAGCGCTACGTGATTCCTGAAGAAACCGTGGACGCCATCAAGGCTACGCGTGCCGCCGGCGGTCGGGTCATCGCGGTAGGCACGACCAGCCTGCGCGCACTCGAAGCTGCCGCTCAGGACGGTCCGCTGGAGCCTGGCTCGAACGAAACCGAACTCTTCATCCTGCCCGGCTTCGGCTTCCAGGTAGCCGACGCCTTGATCACCAACTTTCATTTGCCAAAGTCAACGCTGCTGATGCTGGTTTCCGCCCTGGCCGGCATGGACCGCATGCGCCGAGCCTACGATCACGCAGTCGAACAGCGCTACCGTTTCTTCAGCTACGGTGACGCGATGTTCATCGCCCACCGCAACGACAAAGTCTCACATGAAATTTGAACTCATCAACCGCGACGGCGACGCCCGCCGCGCTCGTCTCACGCTCGCCCACGGTGTCATCGAAACGCCGGTGTTCATGCCGGTCGGCACCTACGGCACCGTCAAGGCGATGACCCCACAGTCGCTCAGCGACATCGGCGCGCAAATCTGCCTGGGCAACACCTTCCACCTCTGGCTGCGCCCGGGGCTGGAGGTGATCGAAGCCCACGGCGGCCTGCATCGGTTCATGGGCTGGGACAAGCCCATCCTCACAGATTCGGGCGGCTTCCAGGTGTTCAGCCTCGGCGCGCTACGCAAGATCAGCGAGGAAGGCGTGAAGTTCGCCTCCCCAATAGATGGCGCACGCCTGTTCCTGACCCCGGAAGAGTCGATGCGCATCCAGACCGTGCTCGACTCCGACGTGGTCATGATTTTCGACGAGTGCACACCCTACCCCGCCACTCACCAGGAAGCAGCGGATTCGATGCGAATGTCGCTGCGCTGGGCCCGCCGGTCACGCGACGAATTCGACCGCCTCGACAATAGCAATGCCCTGTTCGGCATCGTCCAGGGCGGAATGTACGAGGACCTGCGCGACGAGTCGCTCGCCGGGCTGACCGAGATCGGTTTTTCCGGCTATGCGATCGGCGGCCTTTCCGTCGGTGAACCCAAGGACGACATGGCGCGTATTCTCGCGCACACCACACCACAGCTACCCACCGAGGCACCGCGCTACCTCATGGGCGTAGGCACTCCGGAGGACATCGTCGCTGGCGTCGCCACCGGTATCGACATGTTCGACTGCGTAATGCCGACCCGCAACGCCCGCAACGGCTGGCTGTTCACGCGCTATGGCGACCTCAAGATCAAAAACGCCATCCACAAGAAGGACACCCGGCCGCTGGATCCGTCCTGCGATTGCTATACCTGCCGCAACTTCACACGCGCCTACCTGCATCATCTGCACAAGACCAACGAGATTCTCGGCAGCATGCTCAACACCATCCACAATCTGCGTTACTACCAGCGGCTCACAGGCGAGATTCGCGACGCAATTGCCGCTGGCCAGTTCGCCGGGTTTCGCGCGCGGTTTGCTGAAGAAAGAGCGACCGGGGCCTCAGGCGTGTGACGCATGCCTCAATTCCGTGCAGCCTGTCACGAGAATCCCCGTTTGGAACAGGTGCTCGATTTGGGTAATTTTGATTGATGTCATGGGCCAGGCCATGCACATCGTCATAATTTCGCGATCTACGCGATCCCATCGGAGCCATAATGACCGTCGTACGGACCAGTACACCGCATGTCCTGCTGCTGATGTTTCTCTTGGTATTGCTTGCGTTGCCAAGCTCGGCAACCGCTCAGATTACCGACATCAACACCGCGATCAACAAGGCCGGGCGAGCGCGCATGCTTTCCCAGCGCATGGCCAAGGTTTACTTTCAGCTCGGCCAGGATGTCGACACACAACGTTCGCAGCGCATACTCGACACGTCTCTCGCACAGTTCGACCGCCAACTCGTGGAGCTCAAGAACTACGCGCCAAATAATGAGATCCGTGAGACCTATCTCGAACTCGAACAAACCTGGATCCCACTCAAGGATTTGCTCGTAGGCGCCACCCCACAGCTCGATAATGCCCACGCGGTTCTTGAGCTGTCTGACCGCGTGCTGGCGCTCGCCCATCAGGGAACCAACCAGCTTGAGGCTTTGGCCGATACGAGTTCGGGCTATCTGGTGAACCGCTCCGGACATCTGCGGTTTCTGTCACAACGGATGGCCCGCAACTACCAGGCGATATCCTGGGGTGTTCAGAATGAGGCGCTCGCAGACGAACTGAACAATGTCCGCGCAGCATTCGTCGCGGCGCTCAACGAATTGTCCGAGCATCCCGACAATACATTGCCCGTCAAGAGCCGGCTGGAGCTCCTCCGACAGCAATGGTACTTTTTCGAAAGCGCGCTGGACGAACGTCGCCTCGACGACCAAACGCTCGCCACCAGCGTGGCGACAACCAGTGAGCGCATCCTCGAGATGGCCGAAGAGATTGTCGAACTCTACGAAGCCATGCTCTGAACAAACCGGCCCCGCGCCGCGGACCTCCGGTGTCCGAACTTTGCACGCCACCTTCGGCATCGATGGCGGGCGAGACTCGTGATTGGCACGTTTCTCGGGTGGAGTCTGCCCGATCGACCACCTGCTATACTGTCTCGTTTGTCAAACCCAACCGGAGTTTCACGTGTTCATTTCCAATGCCTACGCTCAGGCTGGCGGCGATGCCGCCGGCGGCTTCATGGGGCTGCTGCCCCTGATCCTGATGTTCGTGATCCTGTGGTTCCTGATGATTCGCCCGCAGATGAAGCGCGCCAAGGAGCACAAGAACATGGTCGCAGCCCTCGCCAAGGGTGATGAAGTCGTGACCCAGGGCGGCGTTGCCGGGCGCATCACCGACCTCGGCGACAACTTTGTTCACCTCGAAGTCGCGGACAAGGTGAATATCGTCGTCCAGCGCCCATCCATCGCCACTGTGCTTCCCAAGGGAACGCTGAAGACCCTGTGAGGACCAAACCCGGAGCAGCGGGCCGACAAGCCCGCCGCTCCGGTCGTCGCTTGACGCCCTCCCGCCGCCCTGCGGCGCAGCCTCACCAACTGAAAGAACCCTCCCCGCCATGAATCGCTTCCCGATCTGGAAAAACACCCTCATCATCCTGGTTCTGCTTTTCGGTCTGGTGTACACCATCCCGAACTTCTACGGCGAAGTTCCCGCCGTGCAGATCTCCAGTGGCAAGGCGACCGTCAATTTGGAAAGCGCCCTGGTTCAGCCACTCGATCGCGCACTTCGCGAGGAGGGGCTCAACCCCACTGCGGTGCTGATCGACGAGAACAGCATCCGCTTCCGCTTCGACGATACGGAAGAGCAGATCCGTGCCCGCGACCTCATCGAAGGACGACTGAACCCGGACCCGGCCGACCCCTCCTACATCGTCGCGCTGAACCTGCTTCCCGCAACGCCGAACTGGCTGACCTCGATCCGCGCGCTGCCGATGTATCTCGGCCTCGACCTGCGCGGCGGCGTACACTTCCTCCTCGAGGTAGACATGCCCGGCGCAGTGGTCAACCGACTCGATTCCACTGCCGGCGATCTGCGCACCCTGATGCGCGACCGTCGCATTCGCCACGCCGGGATCAATCGCGAGGGCAACAGCATCCATCTGCGCTTCCGCGACGCGGAACAACGCGCCGCCGCCCGCACCGCGATCCTGAACAACACCAACGATCTGCAATTGGTCGAGCGCGACGACGCCGACGACGACCTGCGACTGATCGCCACGCTGACGCCACAGGCGCAGCAAACCATTCGGGAATTCGCGATTACGCAGAACATCACCACGCTGCGCAATCGGATCAACGAGCTTGGTGTGGCCGAACCGATCATCCAGCAGCAGGGCGCCGAGCGTATCGTCGTTCAGCTACCCGGTGTGCAGGACGTCGCCAAGGCCAAGGACATTCTCGGCCGCACTGCGACGCTCGAGATCCGCATGGTCGACGATTCGCCGGGTGCGCTCGAAGCAGCGCTGCAGGGCCAGGTGCCCTTTGGTACCGAGCTTTACACTGAGCGCGGTGGTTCGCCGCTGCTGGTGCGCAACGAAGTAGTGCTGACCGGCGATCGCCTGGTCGACGCCCAACCCGGCTTCGACGGCCAGACCAATGAGCCGGCGGTGCACCTCACGCTCGATTCGGCCGGTGCACGCATCTTCCGCGACGTCACCCGCGAAAACGTCGGCAAGCGCATGGCCATTCTGCTGATCGAGCGCGGGCGCGGTGAAGTGGTCACCGCCCCGGTCATCCGTACCGAAATCGGCGGCGGCCGGGTGCAGATCTCTGGCCGCATGACCACCACCGAGGCCAACCAGGTCGCGCTGCTGCTGCGCGCCGGCAGCCTGGCGGCGCCGATGGAGATCATCGAGGAGCGCACGGTCGGCCCAAGCCTCGGCGCCGAAAACATCGCCCGCGGCTTCAACTCCGTGATGTGGGGCATGGTTGCAATCGCCATCTTCATCGCGGTCTATTACTCGGCGGTCGGCATCATGTCGGTTGCGGCACTGACTGCCAACCTGATGCTGCTCATCGCGCTGCTGTCGCTGCTCCAGGCCACACTGACGCTGCCCGGCATCGCTGCAATCGCGCTGACGCTGGGCATGGCAATCGACGCAAACGTGCTGATCAACGAGAGGATTCGGGAGGAGTTGCGCAACGGCTCCTCCCCGCAGGCTGCGATCAACGCCGGCTACGACCGCGCCTTCGACACCATTCTCGACGCCAACGTCACCACCTTCATTGCCGGCATCGCCCTGCTGGTATTCGGCTCCGGGCCGGTGCGCGGTTTCGCGGTAGTACTCTGTCTCGGCATCATCACCTCGGTTTTCAGCGCTGTGCTGGTGTCACGCATGTTCGTGAATTTCCTATACGGACGCCAGCGCAAGCTCGCCGGCATCCGTATCGGCTGAGCCTCATCGGAAGACAAAGGAAACACTCAAAATGGAATTCTTCCGCGTCAATAACGACATCCCCTTCATGCGCCATGCCGTGAAGTTCAATGTCTTTTCAGTCACCCTGGTACTGCTCGCGATTTTCTTTCTGGTCACCCGCGGGCTGAACCTGTCCGTGGAGTTCACCGGCGGCACGCTGGTGGAGGTGAGCTACCCGGAGGCGGTGCAAGTGGAACCGATCCGTCAGGCACTCTCCCGCGAAGGGTATACCGATGCTCAGGTGCAGCACTTCGGGAGTGCCCGGGACGTGCTGGTGCGCCTGCCGACCCGCGAGGGCATGGACTCCGACCGGATCTCGGAGAACGTGCTGGCGACCCTGCAGGCGATGGACGGTCCCGACCCAGAACTGCGCCGTGTCGAATTCGTCGGTCCGCAGATCGGTGACGAGCTAGCGGCGGACGGTGCGCTCGCCCTGCTCTTCGTGCTCATCGGCATCATGATCTACCTCGCGTTGCGCTTCGAGTGGCGCTTCTCGCTTGCCGCTATCGTCGCAATCCTGCACGACATGATCGTGATCCTGGGCTTCTTCGCACTGTTCCAGTGGGATTTCTCGCTCGCGGTGCTAGCCGCAGTGCTGGCAGCACTGGGCTATTCGGTGAACGAAACCGTGATCATCTTCGACCGCATCCGCGAGACCTTCAAGAAGAAGCGCGGCATGAACACCCCCGAAGTCATCAACCATGCGATCACCCGAGTCATCTCACGCACCATCATTACCCACACGACGACCTTGATGGTGGTGTTCACGATGCTGATCTTCGGTGGCGAGACCCTGCACTACTTCTCGCTGGCCCTCGCGATCAGCATTATTTTCGGCATGTACTCCTCAATGCTGGTCTCCAGCCCGGTCGTGATGTGGCTCGGCGTGTCGCGCGAGCAGTTCATCAAGCCGAAGAAGGAAAAGGAAGAAGCGGTCGTCTGACGCTGTCCCAACCGCCGAAACACTACGCCCCTGCCGGCAGTCGCCGGTCAGGGGCGTAGTCGTTTTCACACCGGCGATTCACTCGCCGGCCGAGCCTCAGAGCGCAAACACCTGCTTGATCGTCAGCGTCTCGTCACGCTCGACGAGGCCGAACAGGCGGTCGATGTTGGGATGCTTGCCTGGGTTGGCACGAGCGTCCTCGGTATGCTCTGCATAGAGCTCCAGCCCCTTGCGTCCGGCATCGGGGGTGATCGCACCAAAGATCTGCGCCAGATGGTTGTACACCGCGAGCGAGCCGGCCTGACCGGGCTTGTTTTCGATTCTGGCGACCACCTCGCCCGCTGAGTCGATCAGTTCCATTGCCTCGAGGTGCGACACCTTGGGCAACTGCTTGAGGTTTTCTGCAAATGCCATGCTTCGGTTCTCCCTCAGATACGCTTTGCGAGGCCGATCGCCAGACCAACATAGCTCGCGGGGGTCATGTCCAGCAGGCGCTGACGTTCGGCCTCCGGAATCGCAAGCGTGAGGATGAACGAATGCAAGGCCTGACGGGTAATGCCCTTGCCGCGGGTCATGGCCTTGAGCTGCTCGTAGGGATTCTCGATCGCATAGCGGCGCATCACGGTCTGCACCGGCTCGGCCAATACCTCCCAGGCCTCGTCAAGGTCGGCGGCAAGCCGCGCAGGATCGGCCTCGAGCTTGTTCAAGCCGCGCAGGCAGGAGTCGAGCGCGAGCACGGTGTGACCGAAGCCGACTCCCATGTTGCGCAACACAGTGGAGTCGGTGAGGTCACGCTGCATGCGCGAGACGGGCAGTTTGTCGGAGAAATGACGCAGCACCGCATTGGCGATGCCGAGGTTGCCTTCGGCATTCTCGAAGTCGATCGGATTGACCTTGTGCGGCATCGTGGACGAGCCGACTTCGCCCTCCTTGAGCTTTTGTTTGAAGTAGCCAAAGGAGATGTACATCCAGATGTCGCGGCACGCGTCCAAGAGCATGGTGTTGGCACGAGCGACCGCGTCGAAGAGCTCGGCCATCGCATCATGCGGTTCGATCTGGATGGTATAGGGGTTGAACTCGAGCCCAAGCGACTCGATGAAACCCTTGTTGAAGCCCTCCCAGTCGAAATCCGGCCAGGCGGAAAGATGGGCATTGTAATTGCCCACCGCGCCATTGAATTTGGCGGCCAGCGCAACACCGGCGATCGTCGCACGTGCCCGCATCAGCCGCGCTGCGATGTTGGCCATCTCCTTGCCGAGGGTCGTCGGGCTCGCGGGTTGGCCATGGGTGCGCGACAGCATCGGTAGCGCGGCATGCTGGTGGGCCAGGTCGCGGAAGCGCGCGATGACCGCATCCAGCGCGGGCAGCAGCGCCCCATCGCGCCCTTCGCGCAGCATCAGCGCATGTGAGGTATTGTTGATGTCCTCGGAGGTGCAGGCAAAATGGATGAACTCCGAAACCTTGATCACCTCGGCGTTGTGTGCGAGGCGTTGCTTGAGCCAGTATTCGACCGCCTTGACATCGTGATTGGTGGTGGCTTCGATGGACTTGACCGCAGCGCTGTCTGCCTCGCCAAAGGTGTCGATGACCGCGTCCAGTTCGGCGATGGTGGCCGCTGAAAAAGGGGCGATCTCGGCGAGTGACGGTTCGGCGGCAAGCGCCTTGAGCCACTCGACCTCGACGCGTACGCGGTTGCGGATGAGTCCGTGCTCGGAGAAATGGTCACGAAGCGTGCCGACTTTGGACTGATATCGGCCGTCGAGGGGCGAGAGGGCAGTGAGACTGGAGACGGACATGGGAATGGCTTCCGGGCAAAAGCGTGTATTTTAGCCGGTGTGGGCATTCATTGCGGGGCATGCGGCCCTTTTGGATGTTACCCAATGCTCGCTGATGGCCCGCATCCGGGTGGTGCCGATCGGCCGTTTGCTCCGATGCCGCTCGCGCTGCCGCTGTAAGGCTCGCTTCGCTGCGATCCCTGAACTCGCGCTTCGCGCTCAGACAGCAGGGATCGCGGACACTTCACTCGCCAACAGCGGCATGCGCTCGGGCAAAGTCGCTTCACGGCCGACCGACACCACCCGGATGCTATAAAGTCGGTTTGGCATACGGTGTTTCACGCAATAAACTCGACGAACATTAAATCAACAACGAAAAACCCATCGATGAGAGACAAATACAGCATCAAAGTGGAAGCGGTTGCGGAGTTCATCGCGGCGCAATCAAGCCCGGAAGAAGAGCGCCATGTGTTCGCGTATCACATCACCATCACCAACACGGGTAGCGAACCGGCGCAACTGCTCAGCCGGCACTGGATCATCACCGACGGCGCCGGAGAGCGACAGGAGGTTCGCGGCGAGGGAGTGGTGGGAGAGCAGCCGCGCCTCGCGCCGGGCGAGCAATTCCGCTACACGAGCGGCTCGGTGCTGAAGACCCCGGTCGGCAGCATGCATGGCAGCTACCAGATGGTCGCCGACGACGGCACCCGCTTCGAGGCGGTGATACCGGCGTTCACACTGGCGATGCCAAGGGTGTTGCACTGACACCCTCCGACATCTCTCAACTACGATAGTCGGCGTTGATCTTCACGTACTCGTAGGAGAAGTCGCAGGTCCAGACGGTTGCGCTGGTCTCGCCGCGGGCAAGGTTGACGCGGATGGTGATCTCGGGGCCGGCCATCACTCGGGCACCGGCTTCTTCGCGGTAGCTCGACGCGCGACCGCCTTCTTCCGCCACGAGCACGGACTCGTCGGCGTTCTCGAGCCATACTGACAGTTTCGAGGTATCGAGGTCGTCGACACCTGCGTAGCCGATGGCAGCGAGGATACGGCCGAGGTTGGGATCTGAGGCGAAGAAGGCCGTCTTGACCAAGGGCGAATGACCGATCGCGTACGCGACCTTGCGGCACTCCTCACGGTTGCCGCCGCCTTCCACGACGATGGTCATGAACTTGGTCGCGCCCTCGCCGTCGCGTACGATGGCCTGTGCCAGCTCGATCGACAGGCTGATGACCGCATCGCGGAGCTTGCGGTAGTTCTCGGAGGCGCCATCGGTGATCTCGGAGTGATTCGCCTGACAGGTCGCGATCAGCACGAAGGAGTCGTTGGTCGAGGTGTCACCATCGACCGTAATGCTGTTGAATGACAGGTCCGCGGCGTCGGCAACCAGGCGGTCGAGCAGGTTCTGCGCGATGTTGGCATCGGTCGCGACGAAACCAAGCATGGTGGCCATGTTCGGGCGAATCATGCCGGCCCCTTTGCTCATACCGGTCAACGTGACCGTCACACCGCCGATTTCCACCGTGCGCGAGGCAGCCTTGGCAACGGTGTCGGTGGTCATGATGGCGTGCGCCGCATCGAACCAGCCGTCAGCACGCATGGCTTTGCGCGCCGCGGGCAGTCCGGCGCCAAGGCGGTCGACCGGCAGCGGCTCGAGGATGACCCCGGTGGAGAATGGCAGAACCTGGCGCGGGGCAATCT
>NZ_WTVM01000070.1 GCF_012910885.1 Azoarcus taiwanensis
TGTGAATGTTTCAACACCATCACTTTGGCACATCGATGCCGTCAGGTAACGTGAGGGCTCCTCTCTGCTGAACCCCTGCAGCCTCACACCACCCCAGAGGGGAGGGAGGCGTCCATTACATCTCCCACAGGTAATGGACACATACCCGGCTACAGCGCCGCCACAGCTTGTGGGAGCGCCCGCGCGTGAGTTCGCCGCGGCTGCGAATCGGCACCGCTAAACCCGCATGCGGTATCATTTTCGATTCCGCAACAAACGCGAGAATGCCTCATGACCGACCCGGTGCGCATTTATCACAATCCGTGCTGCTCCAAGAGCCGCTCGGCCTGCGCGATCGTCGCTGAGAAGGGGATCCATGCCGAGATCGTGGAGTATCTGAAGTCGCCGCCGTCCCGCGAAGAACTCGTCGCCCTGATCGCCAAGCTCGGGCTCCCACCAGGCGATATCGTCCGTACCAACGAAATCATCTTCAAGAACGAGTACCACGGCCGCGAGATGAGTGACGATGACTGGATCGACGCAATGATCGCCCACCCGATCCTGATCGAACGTCCCATCGTGGTCGTCGGTGACCGCGCAGTCGTCGCCCGTCCGCCCGAACGTGTCCTCGAACTGCTCTGATACGCTGAACCGATGAAAAAAAAGAAATCCCATACACCCGCCCGAGATGCTGTCGCGGAACGGGTTCGCCGACGTGACCGTCGCATGCTGATACGCGGTGCAATCGCCCTTGCAGTCGCAGTACCGCTGGCCGCCATTGGCGTTGCACAGTACAACCGCCGCGCCGCAGCGCGCTACGACCTGCGCGTAGTCGGCAACGGCACCCCCACTGCGGTGCTGGTCATCGACCGCGGCAGCCGGGACGCCACAGAGCTCCGCAACCGTTTCGACAGCCTGCGGCGAGAGTTCGAGCCTGCAGTGCAGTTCCGTATCGCCGACCTTGGCACGCCCGACGGCGCGGTCTTTGCGAGTCGTCACCAAGTGCCCTCCTTGAGCGTGCTGCTGTTCGCCGCCGACGGCCGCCTGCGCAACACCCTGACCGGCCTGCAGGAACGGCAAGTGCTTGCGGATGCCATCCGCAGCAGCTTCCCGGCCGCACGACCACGAAGCTAACGAAGCGCTGATCTATTCCCCACCGTTCCGGCTGAGCCTGTCGAAGCCCTTCACTTTTCGAGGAATGCCCCCTTCGGCAAGGCTCTCCTGAGCGCAACCGAAGGGCTCAGGACGAACGGAGTTGGCCGAACTCGGGCGGCATCCGATGGTCTCACCGGCACAACAACGGAGAGACGCCATGAACCCCTTTACCCGCTTTTTCGCGGCGCTGCTGATTGCAGCGCCTGTCGCGACTGCCGGCGCCGACCAACCCGACACGTCCGCCCTCTTCGACCACGAGCTCAGGCGTCTGCATTCGCCCGAAATCGTGAACCTGCGCGAACGCTTGGCCGGGCAACCGTTGCTCGTCATCAACACCGCCAGCCATTGCGGCTATACCGGCCAGTTCGGCGGGCTCGAAGAGTTGCACCAGCGCTATCGCGATGCCGGACTCAAGGTCGTCGGTTTCCCGTCGAACGACTTCAATCAGGAGTCGGACGACGAAGCAGTCACCGCCCGCGTGTGCTTCGAAAACTTTGGCGTGAGCTTCGACATGTTCGCCCCGGTCGGCGTTCGTGGCGAGGATGCCCACCCGATCTTCCGCGAACTCGCCCGCCAGTCCGAGGCGCCGCGCTGGAACTTTCACAAGTATGTGGTCGATCGCGATGGCCGCGTCGTTGCCCACTTTCCGAGCCGCGTCGGACCCAACTCGCGTGACCTTCAGCGCGCGATAGAAAGCGTGCTCTGATCAACCGGGCTGTGCCACGGTGGTGCCCTCGCCGCGCCGCTGGCGCTGGCGCCACGCAATCCAGCCGATCAGCATCACTGCAGGTACAAAGATCCATTCCTTGGGTGCCCGGCCCGAAGGCACTTTGACAGCGACCAGTTCAAAACCGGGCTCGATATCGAGCCGCGCTGCCTGACTGCGCGGGCGCACCAGATCGACATGCAGGCGGTCATCGTCGCCTTCACTCATACTCAGGCCCAGCTCATTCAGTCTCAGCTTTGCCGACGCCGCATCCTCACCGAGAGTGAACAACACCGTGCGTTCAACCTCCCGGCCGCCGAGAAGCGTGCCCTCGAAGACAGCGCGTAGCGGTGTGCCGGGTGCAGCCTCGACAATCGCCTGCATCGCCGGCTCACCCGACAGCAACGCATAGGGTGCCTTGATGCGGTCCATGAACAGGCCGGGGTGGAACAGCATGATCGTCGCCAGCAGGAGCAGCAGGCGCTCCCACCAGAGATTTCGTGTCAGGAACCAGTTCTGATTCACCGTGATGAACACCAGGCCAGCCAGGGTCGCACTCGTCAGGGTGATGAGCGTGTGGCCTATTCCATGCACGCCGATCAGTAACAGTTGCGGATTGAACACGAACATGAAAGGCACCAGCGCCATGCGCATCATGTAGCGGAACGCCACCACGCCGGTACGGATCGGATTGGCCCCGGCGATGCTCGCAGCGGCATACGACGCCAGCCCCACGGGCGGCAGGATGTCCGCGAGCAGACCGAAATAGAAGACGAATAGATGCGCGGCGATCAGCGGCACCGCGAGGCCGTTCTGGGCGCCAACCGCGACAATCACCGGCGCCATCAGCGTCGACACTACGATGTAGTTCGCCGTGGTCGGCAGCCCGACCCCTATCACCAGGCAGATCATCGCCACCATTACCAGCATCAGCAGCACGTTGCCGCGCGACAGGGTCTCGACCACCTCGGTCATCACCAGCCCGACACCGCTCAGCGTGACCGTGCCGACGATGATGCCGGCCGTCGCCGTGGCGACCGCAACCACCACCATGTTGCGCGCACCGACAATCAGGCCGGCGCGCAACTCCCCGATACCCTGTCGGAACGCCGCGCCGATTTCTGACCCGCGCCTGCCAAACAAGGCCAGCAACGGGCGCTGGGTCAGCACGACGACGATGAGAAAGAGCACTGCCCAGAAGGCCGCCCGGCCTGGAGACACCCGCTCCACCACCAGCAGCCACACCAGCAGGCCCACCGGCAGCAGAAAATGGAGTCCGGACTTGAGCGTCGGACCTATGGGCGGCGCCCGCAGCACCGGCGCATCCAGCTCTTCGGGCGACAGCACATGGCGTGAGGCGATCCGCAACGTGACGAGATAGGCGATTACGAGAAATCCGGTCATCGCCCATGGCGAGTGCTCGGGCAACAAAGCCGCCACCGCAGACGACAAGGCCACCAGCAGGGCGACCACCAGAGCTGCAGCCAGCACCCCCGCAACCAGACGCCTCGCAGTGGAATGCCAGCCATGCCCCGGCTCGTGCGGCAAGCCGCGAAAGCCCGCCTTCACCGCTTCCAGATGGACGATGTAGAGCAAGCCAAGGTAGGAGATCAACGCCGAGTTCAGTGCATGTCTGAGCACATCGAGATAGGGGATCCCGACGTACTCCACCATCAGAAAGGCAGCGGCCCCCATGACCGGCGGCATCACCTGACCGTTGACCGACGAGGCCACCTCGATCGCGGCGGCCTTTTCCGGCGGATAGCCCACCCGCTTGATCAGCGGAATCGTCAACGGCCCGGAGGTGACGATGTTGGTGATCGACGAACCCGACACCAGACCAGTCGCCGCCGACACGCCGACGGCTGCCTTGGCCGGCCCGCCCCGCGCATGGCCAGCGAGCGACAGCGCACTGCGAACGAAATAGGTGCCAGCGCCAGCGGCATCGAGCAGGCTGCCGAAGACCACGAACAAGAAGATGAAGCCGGCCGACACTGCGAGCGCGACTCCGAACACGCCTTCGGTCGACAGCCACAAATGCCCCATCGCCCGGTTGAGCGAAGCGCCCTTGTGCGCAATCAGATCTGGCGCGAACGCGCCGAAGAAGAGGTATGCCAGCATCGCCAGCGCGAGCAGCACCATGGGCAGGCCGAGCACCCGGCGTGTCGCCTCGAGCAGCATCGCGATACCGCAAACCGCGACGACCACGAACCACCACGCCGGGTCACCCGGAATCGCATGGATCGCGCGATTGAACAGAAACAACTGGGCCGCAGCGAACGCCGCCAGAAATGCAACCGCAAGCCCGAGCGGCGACAGACGCTCGGGAGGGCTCGCCCCCCGTCGCCCCGGAAAGCATACGTAGGCGAGCAAGAGCGCGAAGGCCAGGTGCAGCGACCGGACACGCCCATCACCGAAGACCAGCCATCCTGTCATCAGCGGCAGCGGAGATGCCACCCAGAACTGGAACGCGCACCAGGTGAGCGCAACGGCCACCACCAGACGCTCGCGCTCGACGCCCAGCGCGATGAAGGTACGCCATTGGTCGCGCAACCGCTCGATCATCGCTGCGCGTCCGCCGACGTCATCGTTCGATCCGGTAGATCAGGTCGCCTCCCTGTGCGACCGGGCTGGAGACGATCTCCAGATCAAGAAAGCGGTTGATGCGGTACTCGGTGACGAAGCGGCCGACACCATCGAAAACACCCACTGCATAGCGCACCAGCAGCCGCGAGCTTAGGCGTTTGCCGATCGTGAGCTGGGTGCCGGCGAAGCCATCGCCCGCATCGAGACCAAACTCGTCGAAGCCAACGGTCTGGCCGATGTCACGCATGATCTCGTCACCCTGCGATACACCAAGACCAGCCAGCGCGTTGATGAGCAGCGTCGCATCCGCACCGGTTGTGCCGGCCGACAAAAGCCGCCCGGTCAGCAACAGGCTGAGCGCGTCGCTCTCGGGCAGCGCGGGGATTGAGAACACCTGACTGCGCGGATTCATCAGCGTGCCGCGAATCTCGAGTCCGGCCTGATATTCGCCCACGGTACGCGAAGCCCGCACGTCCAGCCCCGGGTCGTCGAGCGGACCATTGAAGCTCAATCGCCCCTGATCCACCGCGAGATTCTGCCCGTAGGCGCTGTAGCGCCCGTCACGAAGATCCACTTCGCCGAAGGCCGCGATCGGCGCGGTTTCGTCGCCGCGCACGCGGATCTGTCCGCTGAGCCCGGTCGAGAATCCCATGCCCTCCATGCTCACGCGGTCACCGAGCACGATATCCAGATCGGTGCGCACCGCGTAGGCAGGCGCCGCCGGCTCGGTCGCGCCGGCCAGCACCAGGTCCGGCGACTCGCTCACCGAACCTTCGGGCAGGGTATGCACCCTTACCGCGACCAGCGGCAACTCGACCCGTCCGCTGACGACGGCCGAACGGCTGTCGGCCCGCACCCTCAGCGCCGGGCTCACGTCGAGGTCGATCTCGGGCGTGCGCATCAGCCCCAACGCGTCGCCATCGATGCTCAGCGCGACATTCCAGTCCGGCATGCTTGCGCTGCCCTCACCTGCTATCTGCAACTCGCCATGCTCCCGCCCGGCGAGCCGTCCGGAAGCCGCGATCGTCTGGCTCTCGTCGATGGTGGCGACCAGCGCACCTTCGACGAAACTCACGCCCGCCATCGGCACGGTGACCGCGACATCCTCAATGCGCAACTCGCCGACCGGGATCGCCGCGTCGAGCGTGCCAGCGAGCGCCACCTCTGCCTGCGCGCGACCGGTGAGATCGGTGATCTCGGGCACGAAGGCCTGCACCCAGCCGATATCGTCCATGACGAAACCGATCCGCCCCGACAGCGGCCCCTGCTCCGCGAGCACCGCCTGGACGTCTCCATCCAGCCGGCCATAGCGCGGCAGGTTGGCGCCGAGCCGCACCTGCATGCGCTCACCCGCCACACGCACATCGACTGCAACATCGCGGTACTCGATGCTGATCGATTCATCGACCAGACCGGAGAACAGCATCACGTCGTCGGCCAGTTCAACCCGGGCTTCGGCGTCGACACGCTCCCCGATGCGCGCATCAGCACTGAAACGCATCGTACCGGGCAACTCAAGCTCCGGTGGCAACCACTCGCGAGCAAGGGCCAGGGCCAACGAACCCTCGGCCTCGGCTCGTATCGGCCGGTCGCCGCTACGCGCGGCATTCATGCACAGACGCCCCAGCTGCGCGGATTCGGCCAGGCACAGGGAACCCAGCGAGAAATCCGCGCCCACCAGCGACACCGCTGCCGGCGACTCCAGCGCCCAGCTTCCCAGCAAGGTGTCGGCAAGCGAGAGCGCATTGAGGCGACCGCGCCAGCCGCTTTCACCGACCAAACCCCCATCGACCGCCAGATTGACACGTCCATGTCCGGTGACCGCGTCCAGTCGCGCCTCATGCGCCCCCATCGTGCCCGATGCTCGCAGCTCGGCCTCGCTCACGGTTTCGCCAGCGACCTGAAGATCGGCAAGCTGCGCGCTCACCGCCACCCGTTCTTCACGCAGCTCAGCCCGCAGATCGAGGCGCGCCAGCGCCAGCATGTCGTCAAACTGCAGGTTGCGGGCCGCGAGCGTTGCATCGACCCGCGGTGCCGATAGCGTCCCGCCGATCTCGCCACCTGCCTCGACCGCGCCGGCCAGCACGATGCCGAGCTGTGGCAGCAGCGGTAATGCTTCAAGCGCGGGCAGCGCCAGCTCGAACGAGAGATCGAAAGGCGGTGTCACCTGACCGGAGAACACGACCCGATTGGCGCCCAGGGCAATCTCGGCCGGCGACACCCGAACCGTCTCGCCCGCGAGCGTTGCCTGGGCCTGCCCGGCGATGGCCTGGCCGTCGATGTTGCCACGCAGCCGTGCCAAGGCCACCTCACCGAAAGCCGCTCCTTCGCGCAGTTCGCCGCGGCTGGTGAGGTCGAATCCCACCGATCCGCTCGGCGTAGGTTGCACATGCTCGGAGAGCAAACCCAGGTTGGCCTCATCCAGCGACAGCCGCACATTCCAGGCCATCGGCTCACCCAAGCGCAGTTCTCCCTCGCCAGCGAGTTGAGCACCGAGCACGCGACCGGAAAAGTCGTCGATCCGGATCTGCTCGAGATCACCGCTGACCAGCAGGCGCATGGCTTCGAAGCTCACACCGGCCACCTCGCCGGCCAGGTCTTCAAGACGGGTCGAATGTGTGAGCGCTCCGGCATCATCCAGCACGCCTTCGCTTTCGAGCCCGAAACCCAGCTTCCCGGCAGCCGCCCCGGCGAACGCCCCCGGATCGAGTTCCCAACCGATGGCCGAGAGCCTCCACCCGATGCCCTCACCCCACTGGGCCGAACCGGACGCGCTCAGCTCGCCGCCAAGTAGCCGGGCCGAGAAGGCCTTGATTTCGGCATGGTCCAGCCCGCCGCCCACCTCCAGCAGCACCTCTCTCAGCGCAACACCGGCCGCGGTCACCGATGCATCGGACAAGCGGGTTTCGTGGCTCAGGCGCCCCTCACCATCCAGCAGACCCTGCGACGTCAGATCAAACGCAAGCGGTCCTTCGATCGCCTCGACCAGCTCGCCGAGTTGCAGACCGCGTGCGCTCGCCTGCAGAGCCCAGCTCAGCGCATCCGCCCAGCCCACGTCGCCCTGCAGAGTCAGACTGCCGTCCAACGTTTCGACGACGAGTTGCTCGATCCGGGCCGACTCGAAGCCGTGAGTCACCTCGAAGCGCGCACTCGCCGACGGCAGTTCAGAAGCGGTCCACACCAGCTCGCCGGCACTGGTCAGCTCGGCAAGCGGGCCGGACGAGGAAAGCGCCAGTTCGGCCCGCCCTTGCTCCACCGTGGCGTTGCCACGCACCGACAGGCTCAACAAATGGGGCTGCGCGAGCCCGAGCCTCGCCTCGACAGCAAGCTGCGCCCGAGCCGGTGCATCCAGCGCAAGCTCGAGCGTGACAAGCTCGACCGCGTCGGCATCCGCCTTAGCCCCCAGTCGCAATTCGTCCAGCACCAGCGGGTCAGCATCTGGCCCGGTGATCACGGTCAGGCGCTGCACCAGCACCTCGTCGACGCGAATCGCAAGCGGCAGCCTCGGCAACATCGCCTCGAGATCGAACTCGCCGCGGGCATCCGGCTCGGCTTCGGTCGCCGGAAGCACCAGCCTGCCACCAGCCAGACCGACCCGGGGCACATGCAGTTCGCCAGCCATCAAGGCCGGCCAGGCGACCTCCAGCCACAAGCGCTCGGCTTCGAACTCCAGGCCCTCGTCGGCATAGCGCAACTGCTCGAGCTCGAGCCCGCGCCAGACGCTACCCGACGCCCGCTCCAAGGTCAGTTGCGGCGCCACACCCTGCGCACGATCGAGCGCGAAGCGCGCGCCGGACTCGGTGCCGAGCAGCCAACCGACGAAGCCGGCCACGAGCAACAGCACCAGCACTCCCCCCAGCAACACCCGGCGCAGAATACGGACTGCCTTGCCTGCCATGCTCAGAACTCCGCCCCGATGCCGAGATGCACACGTGGCGAACGGCTTGTGCCGTTGAACGGCACCGCCACATCGACCCGCACCATGCCGATCGGCGAGCGCCAGCGCACGCCAACGCCCGCTCCGGTCTTGAGCGCCATGTCACGGAAGCTGTCGAAGGCGTTGCCGACATCGACGAAGGCGGCACCGAACCAATCATTGCCGACGATCGGATGCATGGCCTCGACGCTCATCACGACCAGATGGCGCCCACCAACCACCTTGTCCTCTGCATTGCGCGGGCCAA
Source organism: Azoarcus taiwanensis (assembly GCF_012910885.1). Taxonomy (GTDB): domain Bacteria; phylum Pseudomonadota; class Gammaproteobacteria; order Burkholderiales; family Rhodocyclaceae; genus Azoarcus_F; species Azoarcus_F taiwanensis. The sequence continues at coordinate 8,611 of NZ_WTVM01000070.1, forward strand.
GGCTCTCGAAGGCATAGCCGCGAACCGAGTTGTCGCCGCCAGCAAAAAAGCGCAGCGACTTGGGCAGTTCAGTGAAATCGGATGTCCAGGTGGTGCCGAACTCACCACGCGCCTTGAGGATCGACCTGCCCAAGGGATACGCGAAAGCGCCTTTCACATTGGCCTGTGTCAACGAGGCCGAACTCATCAGGGATTCAGCCGCACCCTGCAGTTTCAGGGTGAAGGAGTGACCCCGCGTCGGGAACAGCGGATCATCGAGTTGACGATGTCCGAGCCGGACACCTGCGAGCAGGAAGTTGCTCGAGCGCTGCGGCTCGTTGCCGAAGGTCGTTCGCTCATACACATATTCGGTGAACAACGCCTGGCTCCAGTCGCCGCGCTGGCGTGAATACTGTGCCCCAGCGGTACCCGAATTGGCGACGATGGCGTTGTTGTCCTCACGCTGCAAACGGGCGTAGACATCGAGGCTGTCGGTCAGCGGATTGCGCTGCGGAATCGAGTAGACCGTGTCGATGGACTGGATGCGCTGCGACAAACCGACCCCGGCACGCCACTTGTGACCGCGGCGATTAACCCGACGGCGATCGACGTCCGCGCGCACCCGCGCGCCTGTGTCGGTGCCAAAACCGACGCGAAACTCGTACGCAGTTCGCGCCCGCTCGGTGAGCAACACGTCCACTGGCACTATCTCGTCGCTGCGGGCGTCGATATCCGGCCGCACACGCACGTCGGCAAAATAGCCGCTAGCCGCCAGATTGCTGGAGATCAGCGCCAGTCGATCGCTGCTGTAGGGGTCGCCTTCGGCGACCGGCATCAGGCGGTTGAAGAAGCGCGGCTCGAGAATCCGCTGATCGGCGCGGATCTCACCGAAGTGATAACGCGCACCGGACTCCAGCACCAACGTCACCCGGGCAATGTTCTGTTCAGGATCCACCCAGAGCTCGCGCTCGACGTAGCGGGCATCGAGATAGCCGCGAGCTCGGGCACGACTGATGAGGTCGTCGCGGGCGCTGTCGTACACGCCCTGGTCGAGCTCGTCTCCCACGCGAAGTCGCAAACCCTCGCGAAAACGCACGGCAGATGGATCGTCATCAAAGGGCCCCACGATACGGATATCCACCCGATCCAGCCGCACCGCGGGTCCAGCCTCGATCGCGATCACGAGCTTCGGACAGACACCGGTCACATCGACGCGGGTGTCAACCTGCGCATTGAAATGCCCCAGCGCTCGCAACGCGGACAGCGCACGACGCTCGGCATCGCGCAGATAGGACTGAAGCCGCGCCCGGGGCGCGTCGCACGCCATCTCGGGGGTCGGCACGGTGTTGCGTACATTGGTGAGCAGGCGACCTTCATCGAGGCCGCGAATAACGAGGGACACGTCTTCAGCCAGCGCAGCCAAGGGAAGCGACAGCGCCATCGCAAGCAAACCCGCCCGGATGCCGACACCACCCAGTTCGACAATTCGAGGGTGGCGTGCAACGCGGCTGAAAGATTTGCTGTCAGGCATCAAGAGACTGTCGTCAAGGATTCATCTTCGCTGGAAGGCAATTGTAACGTGCGGGCCGACTTTGGCTTGTCATCAAGCGTCTCCGAGGTGCCAAAATCAAATCGACACACCCAAGCGCTTCGGGTTCGCCCTTCGCGGCTCACGCCACTCCCACAAGCAATGGACACGCACTTGGCAACGCCACCCCCACTAACCGTGGGAGCGGCGCAAGCCGCGAATCCGCGCGAACCGCTGCAAGAACGTCAAACACTGTTGCTGCAACGCAACAATCCGGTCAGCAATCATCAGAAGCCACCACTTCACCTAAAACAACCCGGCAGCAAATCCGGTATTTAGGTACACTCGGGGGTCAAGTCGTCACTCTGACGCTTCGCACTGCGGATTCCCGCATATGCCCCTTTCTCCCCGGCGTTCATCTCCACCCCTTCAGCGCTTGCAACGCATGTCGCGCGTGACCTCGCCTTTTCCGGTTTCCAGCATTACATGACTACGACCATCGAATCCTTCCAGCAACTCGGTCTCGCCGATCCGCTCCTGCGCGCGCTCGCCGAGGTCGGTTACGAAACCCCCTCCCCCATCCAGGCTGCCTGCATTCCGCCGTTGATGGAGGGCCACGACATTCTCGGTGAGGCTCAGACCGGCACTGGCAAGACCGCCGCCTTCGCGCTGCCGCTGCTGCACCGCATCGACCTGTCTCGTCACAACCCGCAGGTGTTGGTGCTCGCGCCCACTCGCGAACTCGCGATTCAGGTTTCCGAGGCGTTCCAGCGCTACGCGCACCACATGCCGGGCTTCCATGTGCTGCCGCTGTACGGCGGACAGAGCATGGTCGTGCAGCTTCGTCAGCTCAAGCGCGGCGCCCATGTCATCGTCGGCACCCCTGGCCGCGTGATGGACCACATCGAGCGCAAGAGCCTGGTGCTCGAAGATCTCTCCGCCCTGGTGCTGGACGAGGCCGACGAGATGCTGCGCATGGGCTTCATCGACGACGTGGAGTGGATTCTCGAACACACCCCGGCCGAACGGCAGACCGCGCTGTTCTCGGCCACCATGCCGGACCCGATCCGGCGCGTTGCACACCGCTACCTGCGCGATCCCCGCGAAATCAAGATCCGCGCCGCCACGACCACCGTCTCGACCATCAACCAGCGCTATCTGCAGGTCAATGGCGGACACAAACTCGAGGCACTCACCCGCATTCTCGAGGTCGAGGACGACCTCGACGCTGCGATCATCTTCGTGCGCACCAAGACTGCCACCGTCGAACTCGCCGACAAGCTCGAAGCCCGCGGCTACTCCGCTGCAGCGCTCAACGGCGACATGACCCAGCAACTGCGCGAGCGCGTGGTCGAACAGCTCAAGCGCGGCAGCCTCGACGTGGTCATCGCCACCGACGTCGCCGCCCGAGGTCTCGATGTACCGCGCATCACCCACGTCATCAACTATGACGTGCCCTACGACACCGAAGCCTACGTCCACCGCATTGGCCGCACCGGCCGCGCTGGCCGTACCGGCACCGCCATCCTCTTCATCACGCCGCGTGAAATCCGCATGCTCAAGGTCATCGAGCGCGCCACCCGGCAGAAGATCACCCCCCAGCCGCTGCCCTCGCGCGAGGCGGTGGCCGACCGTCGCGTCGCCCAGTTCCGCCAGCAGGTCGAGGAAGTCATCGCCAGCGAGGATCTCAGCTTCTTCATGGACGTCGTGGCCGAGTTCGAGAACAGCGGTAGCGAGTTGCACGAAGTCGCCGCCGCACTGGCGTTTCTCGCCCAGCGCGAGCGTCCCCTGCGCATGGCCGCCTCACATGGCCCGGATATCGCCGTCAGCGCCGGTCGGCCAGAGCGTGGCGAGCGGCCGCAGCGCGATGAGCGTCCGGCTCGCCCCGAGCGTTCGGACCGCTTCGAGCGCAGTGAGCGCCCGCCGCGTGAGAACCGCCCCGAGATCCTCGAACGCCGCCGCGACTACTCCGAAGGCCGGCTCGCCCGCTATCGAATCGAAGTCGGCCGCGAGCACGCAGTCACCCCCAAGGACATCGTCGGCGCCATCGCCAACGAAGCCGGTATCGAAAGCCGCTACATCGGCCAGATCAACCTCTACGACGACTTCTCGGTAGTCGAACTGCCCGACAACCTGCCGCCCGAGATCCTCGGCGTGCTGCGCAAGGTTCGCGTGCGCCAGCAAAAGCTCGACATCAAGCCCTTCGAAGGCCATATCGCCGCTCGTCCCGCTCCGCAAAAGCGCTCGCCCAAGCCGGACTTTGCCCCGCGCAAACCCGCCGGCAAGTTCGCCCGCGACGACCGTCCTCCGCGCAAGGACTTCAAATCCGGCAAGCCTCCCAAGCGCTGAGCACCACCCGGGCAGGCTGCTACAATTCGCAGCCTGCTCCCGCCGGGGTGGTGGAATTGGTATACACAGCGGACTTAAAATCTGCCGGCGCAAGCCTTACGGGTTCGAGTCCCGTCCTCGGCACCACTGACACCTATGCCGCTCTCAGGTTCGTGAGCGTTTCGGTTTGACCAAGCTCTTTCGAATCTGATGACGAGTCACGGCTTGCACAAGCCGAAACACTGCACGCGAAATCGCTCAACGCGATGCCTGCGCCCCTCTCGTGCTCTGCACGCCCTGATCGTCCCGACTCGTGGCCCGGCAACCCTCGCAGCGCAGAGCCCCTCTCGGCAGCATCAAAAAAGACACGGAAACATCTAGGGTTTCCCCGCGAAAGCCAAACGGCTCCAGCCTGGGCATACCATTCTCATGCACGCGGTCGTTGCGTCCTCCCGGCGCGTACTCTACAACTGAAGCAAGGAAGCCTGAGCCTTTCAGCGCAAGCGCGCCACCTGCAACCGGGAGGGTATGCAATGACGATTCAGATTGACGGTCAATCGAAGCGGATCGGGTTGGCGTTGTCGGGCGGCGGGTTTCGCGCCTCGGCGTTCCATCTCGGCGTATTCCGCAAGCTCCATCGAATGGGTTTGTTGTGGAAGCTCGACCTTCTGAGCTGCGTGAGCGGCGGCAGCATCGCCGGCGCTTTTCTGGCCTGCCACTGGGGCGAGGATGACGCACTGGACAAGCTTGAGCGCTATCTCGCAAGCACGTCGATCGCGGTCTCCTCCGTCATCGGCGGCGTGCTCGACCCCTTCCACAGCCGTCTCGACAAGCTCGCGGCAAGCTACGAACGCGACCTCTACGGCAAGCGCTCGCTCGGCTCGCTGAGCGCTGGGCCGCGCCTGTACATCAACTCGACCAACCTCGCGACGGGCAACATGTTCTTCTTCGTCACTGGCGGCAATCTGCCTGCGGAGATGGGCGAATGGGAGCTGGGTACCATCAAGGCTCCAGACTTCAGGTTGAGTCGTGCAGTCGCTGCTTCGTCGGCATTCCCGCCGGTATTCCCACCGCTACGTGTGGACCAGGGCGAATATCCCGCTGCCGGCGTCGAATACGTAACGCTTTCCGACGGTGGCGTCTATGACAACCTCGGTGTCAATCCGCTGCTGCGTGGGCGCAACGGGCTCGACTATGTGATCGTCAGCGATGCGGGCAAACCATTCAGCATCAACGAGCAACCCACCGAGGCCGGCTCGGTGGTGCTGATTGCCGCCATCGACATCTTGATGGAGCAGGTCCGCGGCCTCCAGTTCAAACGACTGGAACTCAATGCGGCCAAACCCGGCGGCGCCAAACCGGCATGGTTTTCGATCGACAGCGATGAAGGCGAAGTACAGGCAGGCGATGCGGTATTCGCGTCGTCGATCCGGACCAATCTGAGGAAGCTCGCCCCCGCTGAGATCGACGTACTGACCCGACACGCAGGCGCGTTGCTCACCCACCGCTTGCAGACCTACATGCCCGAATTGCTCCGCGCCTGAGCTGTCTGGCGCGATCGACTGCACAAGCGGACTCTGCGCACCATCCGGCCAAGCCCGCAGGAGGGACCAAGATGGACGACGATTTCGACTCTTCCCTCGTCGACCCACTGCTCGAGTTCGCCCACGCCTGTACCGAGCCCCGGGTCCGCCTCGCCGTTCTGGACGCGGCCACACATTTTCCGCTCGACCCGCGGCAATGGCATGCGACAGCCGACGCCGTGTGGGAGATTGTGGAGTCCGAACCCGCGGCCTCGCCCGCCCGTCGCGACGCGCTCGCATTCGCGGCAAGGGTGCCGCTGCGCAGCCTGCGCGAGCAACTGCGCCAGCTCGCAGACACCCCCGACGAACCCGACGCCGACGTTGTCGCCCAGAGCTTGGCAGAGTCCGGCGACCCAAGCCGCATCGCGCCACTGCTGACCGAGCTGGCGAGCGGCCAAACTGGCCATTTCCGCGCACTCGCGGCCATGCCGCTGGAGGACAACGGCGTTGCGCCCGCAGACCTCCCTTCCCCTGTGGCTCGGGATGAGGATGACACACGCTTTTGGCGGGCCTTGTGCCTCGCGCGATTGGGCGACTACTCCGCGCTGGATGAGATCTTCACGCGCGACGAGAATGTGCCTCCCCTGTTCTGGGGGTCGCCGTGGGCCGCCCACGCCGAAATCACCACGATCCGCCCGATCCCGGCACCGATGCGCGACCATCTGCTTGCAGCCCTGGCGCTGGTCGATGCCGACGAAGCCGCAGGGCGGATCAGCGGTGCTGCGGCGCGCGCACTGCGCATCACTGCGTGGGCGGCGACCGGCATCGCGAACGCCGAAGGCAGCGCGGTGGAACCGCCACATCCGCCCCGCCCTGTGAGCCTGCCACCCGAGTTCGACCCACCCGAGAAGGCGGCCGAACTCGCAGCGCGTCAGGTGCACGACGACGCGCCACGCTTCGACGACGCCCAGATCGGATGGATGATCGCACGTGAGTCGGCGCGCAAATTCATCCCGGCCCTGCTTCGTCTCGCGCGCCCCGAGTTGGCCACGGTCGCACGCACTCGCCTGCTGCGGCTGATTGCCCATGCGGTGGACGCCCAGACCGGTCGCGCCTTTTCGCCGTATCGTGGCGCGGGCCCCAGCACGAGTACCGGCGAACGCCTGACACTGATTGACGACTATCCTGGCGCTCTGGTGCAGGCTGCTCAGCGACTTGGACTCAGGGTTGTTGAGGATCTGCAGGAAAAGCCCGCTCGTGAGGACTCAGAAGGCGCATCAGGATTGGACTATTCGGGTTGCATGGTTGACATGGATCATGGCGGAGCGCCCGTTTCACAAAGCGTCGCCGCCGGCCATGTCGCCTCTATGGAGACTGCCCACACCAGCCCATCCGACGACCTGGACGAGCGCCGCGTCAACGCCCTGCTGCTGCACGAGGAGCGCTCCCACCACTACTTCGTCGCCGGGGCTTCCAACACCGTGCGCTGCTGGATCGGCCTGCCGCAACCCGGCATCCCGACCGCCAACGCCACCGTTCAACAGATAAAGCTGCCGCCTGAGGGCCTGGAGCTGGTCGTGGAACTGTGCTGGATCGGCAAGCGCGACGGCCAGCCCGACCGCCACGGCAACGGGCCGGCCGACCGCCTGCATATTCCGGCCAAACGCACGGCACGCAGCGAGGACTGCGATCTCACTTTCGACGTTCCGGCCGACATCGACCGCCTGGAGGCGGACATCGTCTTCACCTTCATGGGCAAGGTATTCGAGGCCGTCCGCCTGAGCGCGCCGGTGCTGCCGGCCGGCACCGCGGACGACGGGCTGGCCGCGCCGTCGATCGAGGTGCAGTTCGGCCAGCGCGAAGTGATCCGCCTGCAAGAGCGCACGCCGATCAGCGCCACGCTCACCTTCGGGCCCGGATATATGCGGATGTTCGACGGCAGCGGCGGCAAGATCTTCGACCTCGGCAATACGACGCCGCTCACCAACTTTCTCAACGAGCAACTGTTCCTCAAGGAAACCTCGCTGGTGCGACGCCGCAGCCAGCAAGGCCTGCAGGAAGGAGAGGCCTTGCTCGACGTCGATGATCCGGACGTAATCGAGCTGTTCTGCAACCTGGCCCGGCACGGTGCCGCCCTGTACCAGCAGCTCCGCGGCCAGGGTTTCAGCGACCCGGGCGATCGAATCCAGCTCATCAACAAGGACGAGAGCCAGCACGTACCGCTCGAGTTCGTCTATGACCGCGGCTTCCCGAAGATGGGCGCGCGCTTCTGCAGCGGCTGGCATGAGGCCCTGGCCGGCGACGGCAGTCGCTGCCCGAGCTGCGATGCAGCTGGCGGAGCTGCACAGGCCAGCTGGAGCGAGACGATCTGCCCGCTTGGCTTCTGGGCCATCCGCAAGGTCATCGAGCGCTTCGACAGCACGCACATGCATGACCTGTCGCTACCTGCCTGGCGCCGGCGCGATCTGCGTCCGCTGGACGCCGCGCTGTGCGCGAGCACCGACCGCGTCCCGGCAGAGGCGCGCGCCGCGCTGAGCGAGGCGCTCACAGGCCACATTGCATCGCCCACCATTGCCGCCGACTGGGACGAGTGGGAACGCGTGATTGCAGAGAAGAGCCCACCGCTACTGATCCTGCTCGCCCATCACGATCTCGACGCCGGCCTCGACTATCTGGAGATCGGCGACAAGGCGCTCGACGAACACCGGCGCTGGCGCTTCCGCCCACAACTCAACGAGTCGCTGATCAATCCAGCGGCCATCGAACCCGGCCCCATCGTGCTCCTGCTCGGCTGCATGACCGCCACCGACGTCGCCGAGACCGGCTACCGCAGCCTCGCCGACAACTTCAAGCATTTCCACGCCAGCCTCGTACTGGGCACGATGGCCAAGGTGCTCGGCCGCCATGCCGGTCCGCTCGCATGCGAACTGCTCGCCGAACTCTCGGCCGTCGACACGCCGGATGCTGATTTTGGCAGCGTACTGCGTCGTGTGCGGCGGCGAATGCTGGCACATGGCTTCCTGATGGTGCTTGCCCTGGTCGCCATGGGCGACGCCGAATGGCACTTGCCGGCACGCCGTCAACCAGTCCCGCCCCACTGATTCCGGAGGCGCGCACCATGCTCCGCATAGAGATGCTTCCTGCCGCGCACGGCGACTGCCTGTGGATCGAATATGGCAGCGGCACCGCCGTTCATCGTCTTCTCATCGACGGCGGTCCGGCACACACCTATCCCGCGTTGCGCGAGCGTATCCTGCATCTGCCCGCCGATGATCGGCATTTCGATCTACTGGTGATCACCCATGTGGATGCCGACCACATCGAAGGCGTGATCCGCCTGCTGCTTGACGCGGAAGCGCTGCATTGCCGCTTCGACCGCATCTGGTTCAATGGCCGAGACCAGCTCAATGCAGTACCCGACGCTGCAGGCGAAGCTCTCGGTGCGCTGCAGGGCGAGATCCTCGGCGTTTTGATCGCAGACTACGAGTCCCGCACCGGGACCGAGGTCTGGAATCTTGGCTTCGATGACGCCCTGGCCGCGATCGACCGCACGAAAGCCACTCTGCCGGCAGTCAATCTCCCGGGCGACTGCCGGCTCACCCTGCTCTCCCCGGACCACGAACGCCTGCTGTTCCTCAAGGATCGCTGGAAGAAGGAACTCGACCGAGCCGGCGTCGCCTCAGGCGATGTTGCCGCCTTGCGCGCCCGACTCGCCGCCAGCCGAAGCCTGCGCCCACTCGGCGACGTGCTCGGCGTCGAAGACGACGAAGACGCAATGGCAGGCCGTCACGAGCTGCCCGAGGACGACGATAGCGACCTGCGCACCAATCTGGAGGACACGCTCGGTCGTGGCGACGGCGAAGCCGGTGCCGACGCCCCCTTTGGCAACGACACCAGCGCCGCCAACGGCAGCAGCATCGCGCTGCTGCTCGAATATCCCGCTACATCGCCGGAAGTCCGCCTGCTCCTGGCCGGCGACGCCTGGCCCGCCGTGCTAGAAACCTCGCTGACCACACTTCTTGCCTCCCCAGGGGGTCGCCTCTCCATCGACGTCTTCAAACTGCCCCACCACGGCAGCGTCGCCAACCTCAGCGCCGGCCTTCTCGAGCGCCTGCGCTGCCGCCACTACCTCGTGTCGACCAGCGGAGCGTTATTCCGCCATCCGCACAAGCGCGCGCTCGACCTGCTGCTCGCACATCACGCCGGGCCAGCGCGACCAAGCCTGCACTTCAACTATCTCACCTGCTCAACTGCTCCGTGGAGCGACCAGGCCGATCAAGCGAATCGCGGCTACCGCGCCGCACACCCGAAGGGCCAATCGCTGTCGCTGTGAGCAATCCGACGCCTTCTAGGCGATCTGCGACGTCGCCGGGGCGTTAGACACGGCTGCAACAGGGACGCATAGGCTCGACAGCATCGACAAAGCCGCCGCGCGGCGAGCAGCTCGCCAAAGCAACTCGGGCTACCTCAAGCAATAGTTGAGATAGCCCGACATAGACCGCATTGAGCGATTCTTCATTCGCTGCAGGCGCACACAAATGACTATCCCAGCCATTGCGCCCGCCCACAAACGCCGATCTACGCCATTGGCGGCGTACCTTCAGCGTTTGACACAATCGCGTCAATCTGGACTCGCGCATCCATAGGCAAGGCCGACACGCCCACTACCCGTCGCGCTGGAATACCGCCCGGGAAGAAGCCTTGATACACATCGTTTACCGCATCAACGTCAGCGATATCCCTGATGAAGATATTCACCTTGACCACATCCTCCATCACGTGACCAATGCTTTCAACGATCTCCTTAATGTGCGTCAAGCACTGCTTCGCTTGCTCCTCTACGCCGCCAGCCACGAGTTTTCCTGTGCTCGTGTCGATCGGCAATTGCGCAGAAATATTATTGTAGTGAGAGAAAGCCACTGTCTGTGTGGATAGCGGGCACTTCGGAGCGCGATCGGTATTGTTCGGCTCCACGATGATGCCGTGCCTGTCCTCGACCGCCTGCGGCGGCGTACCGTCTCCATGCGACACCACTGCCTCGATCTGCACCAGAGCATGCATCGGCAGCGCCGCCACCTCGACCACCGTTCGCGCCGGCATATACGCTACCGCTCTGGCAATCGCCGAGTCGGGAAAGAACCGTTTATACACTTCGTTGACTGCATCGATATCCGCAATATTCTTGAGGAATACATTGACCTTGACGATATCGTCAAACGGAACATCGATGCTTTCCAGAATTGCCTTGATATTAGACAGACACTGTGCAGCCTGTTCCTTGACGCCACCCACTACCAATTGACCCGATTTAGGATCGACCGGCAACTGAGCCGAAAGGTTGTTGTAGTGGGAAAATGCCACGGTTTGCGTGGACAAGGGGTCCATCGGCGCATTCGCCGTGTTATTCACAAGTTTGATGAGATCGCCCGCCTGCGGAGCATTCGGAATCGTTCCTACGCCGTTTGACAGAAGTGCTTCAACTTGCACCAGGGCATTCATCGGCAAAGCGGCAACCGCAACCACCGTTCGTGTCGGCACATAGGTGGTGAAGAAGGTCTTGTAGACCTCGTCCACTGCTTCGACATCCTTGATGTTCTTTACGAACACGGTGATTCTGACGACATCGCTCATGCCATGATCGATGCTTTCCACAATTGCCTTGATGTTTTCAAAGCACTGTTGGGCTTGCTCCCTTATACCGCCGGCCACCAATTCGCCTGATTTTGGATCGATAGGCAATTGAGCCGAAAGATTATTGTAATGAGAGAAAGCAACCGTCTGTGAGCAGAATGGATCTATTGGTGCCCGTTCCGTATTTCTTGCCAATACAGCGTTATTACCGCTCATGCAAAAAACCTCCTTTATAGTGCGCCAAAAAAATTCCTGCGATCGAAATCGCATGACTTTTTTCCCGTGCCGGATTCTTTTGTGTTTCTCCTGTCTTCCGGGAAGACCACACTATACCCGTTTATTACATTTTGACCACCACGAATAACCCGATGTTTAGCGCGAATGCTGCAACACAAGAAAATGGCGCCACATGCTATTTTTTCTCTGCCGGAAACACTCTTTCTAAGCCACAAATGGTCGCCACGCGAGGCCCAGTGATAGCCGAGCCCTTACGCCCGTGGCTCGGCGCCGACGACTTCCCGCCACTGGGAGAGCCCTTTCACTTTGTCTCCGAGCCACACGCAGCCGCCGTGGGCATACCAGCGATTGAAGCTGCACAGACCAAGAGTAGCGCGTCGCCCCGAAGGCAGTTCGTCTTGCGACCAGTTTGAGTGGCTACGCCTTCGCCCGCTTCCTATCCAATCGCGGACGGCGTCAGACCGGCCACCGCAGTAGCGTCACGACCAGTACGACCACGCCAAGACCGAGGTTGATCGAGACCCACTTTCGAATCTGTGCCTGAACTGCACCACCGGCGCTCCACTCGGCAGCGGCAACGAAGCGGCCAAGCCTTTTGTAAAGGACAAATCGAATGTGCCCAAAAATCAAGACCATCGCGACGCCAAGCACCACCATGATCGTCCAGAACAATGGCATCTCGAAGCTACCACCGGCTTGCACCACCTGCTTGGCCACTCGACCCAGCATCCACACGCCGGTAACCAATGTCAGCAACGAGGCTGCAAGCACCGCCTGAAAGAAGCGACCGAGCACATCATGCATCAGTCGTAGTCGCACCGCTGGCTCGAGTTCAGCAACCGCTGGGCGCAGAAAGAAGTGCGAAAACACCATGCCACCGATCCACACGATGATAGCCAGCACATGAAGGGCTTTCAGAGTTGAGTAGAGCATCTTCGTTCCTACACGAGGGGGTCAGGCCTAGCAATGTAGCAAATACTTCAACGCTAGGCCTGACCTCAAATTGGATTGTGTGTGATCCCAGATTGTGTGAATTCAGCGCATTGCGCCGATGGCAAGTCGCCTCATTTCGTCCCCACCCTGCAGCACTTGGGGCGAGCACGGCACTCGTGTGAATATCGTTTGACATGACAAACAGTACTTTCTCGAAGGCTGGCATGGCGATTGACTGGGGTGCAGCAAGACCACGTGTGCCGGTGCGCTCGTACTCTACCAGTATGACGTGCTGCTATCATCCGACATGCCTGGTCCACCAAACACCGACACCACAGCGAAGCATCGACACCGGCCACGGACCGCGACACGCAGTGCGGGAGGAATCGCTCATGAGCCTGATATCGCTATCGACAGCCTCGCTGGAGGGAAACGACAAACTCGACCAAGCGATCGACTGCTATACGCGCATCGGCCAGATTGCGGTTGATCCGGCCGGCAAGCAGGATTTTGCCTGCGAGGCGCGCTTTTACAGCAGCTCGTTGATGACGGTGGGCAGGATCGACGTGAGTGCCTGCCAGGCGACGCGCAGCGATGTCCATGCCACCGAGGATGGGGGCTTTGCAGTGTTGGGGATTGCGTGCGGCACCGAGGTGACTGTGGATCTCAAGGGGCGCAGGGCG
>NZ_WTVM01000071.1 GCF_012910885.1 Azoarcus taiwanensis
TGGCCCTGAGCGCGATGATCGCAGTGGGCCTGAGTCTGCCGGCCGCCCAGGCGGCCGAGTGGTTGCCGACCGTCTTCCCCGGTGCCGAAGCGCTCGGTACCGTCGATGCCGACACCCGCACCACCGAGGTGGTCAAGGGGGGCGATGTCGTCGGTTACGTGTTCGAAACCAATGACATCGCGCCCATCCCGGCCTATTCGGGCAAGCCGGTCAATATGCGCGTGGGGATGAGCCGCGAGGGCGTGATTACCGGCGTCCAGGTGCTGGATCACTCCGAGCCGATCATGCTGGTCGGTATTCCGGAGACGGTGCTTGACGACTTCGTGCTGCAGTACGTCGGCAAATCCATCCATAACCGGGTTCGGGTTGGTCTTTCGAGCCGGGTCCGTGAGGGCTACGAGAACGTCGATGCGGTCTCCGGCGCCACGGTGACAGTGGTCGTCATGGGTGAGGGCATCATGCGCTCGGCGCGCCGGGTCGCGCGAGAGCTTGGGCTGATCGAGGACCTCGGAACCCAGAAGGCGACGATCAAGACGGAGTTCTTCGAGGCTGCAAGCTGGGAGCAACTGCTCGCTGAGGGCGCGATCGGTCAACTCAAGCTCACTCGCGGTGAGGTAGATCAAGCCTTCGCAAACACACCGGCCGCTAATGTCGACCGGGCATCTCCGGGCGATGAAGGCGACCGCTTCATCGATTTGTATTTTGCCTACCTGAACGTTCCGACCATCGGGCGAAATCTTGTCGGCGACTCGCAGTATGAGAGCCTGATGGCCTCGCTAGAGGAAGGTGAGCACGCGTTTCTGTTCCTCGCGGACGGGCGATACTCGTTCAAGGGTACCGGCTTCGTGCGTGGCGGTATTTTCGACCGCATCGTCGTGCATCAAGGTGGCCGGGCCAACCAGTTTCGCGATACTGACCTGGTGCGTCTGTGGTCGCTTGCCGCCGAGGGTGCTCCACGCCTGCCCGAGCGCGACATCTTCATCCTGCGCGCTGACGCCGGCTTCGACCCCGGCCGGGAGTGGGAGGCGGAACTGCTGGTTCGTCGTCAGTATGGTGCGCTGGATACCGAGTTCATCGGTTTTCCATCCGAGACCCGGGTGCCCGAGCGATTCCTGAACATGCCGGAAACCCCGGTTGCCAGCGCGCTCGAGGACGAATACAAGCCGCTGTGGGTGTCGGTGTGGGAAGACCGTGTGACCCACATCATCGTGCTCAGCCTGGGGCTGTTGGTGCTGACCGGCATCCTGTTGTTCCAGGACTGGCTGGTGAAGCGGCCCAAGCTGTTGTTCTGGGTACGCAAGGGTTTTCTCGTCTATACGGTGGTGTTCATCGGCTGGTATGCCCTGGCGCAATTGTCGGTGGTGAATATCCTCGCCTTCACCAACTCGCTGTTCACCGACTTCCGATGGTCGACGTTCCTCATGGATCCGATGATGTTCATCATGTGGAGCTTCGTCGCGGTGTCGATGCTGCTGTGGGGCCGGGGCGTGTATTGCGGCTGGTTGTGCGCCTTCGGTGCGATGCAGGAGCTCATCAGTGCTGCAGCGCGCAAGCTCAAGGTGCCGCAGCTCGAGCTGCCCTTCGTGGTGCATGAGCGGCTTTGGGCGCTCAAGTACATCATCCTGCTCGGGCTCTTCGCGGTGTCCCTGCAATCGCTCGGTCAGGCAGAGGTGTATGCCGAGGTCGAGCCGTTCAAGACTGCGATCTCGCTGAAGTTCCAGCGCGAGTGGGGCTTCGTGTTCTACGCCGTGGCGTTGCTGCTCATCAGTGCCGTCAACCACAAGTTCTTCTGCCGCTACGTCTGCCCGCTGGGTGCGGGTCTGGCGATCCCGTCGCGCATCCGCCTGTTCGACTGGCTGCGTCGGCACAAGGAGTGCGGGCAGCCCTGCAAGGTGTGCGCCAACGAGTGCGAGATCCAGGCCATTCACCCGGACGGCAAGATCAACGCCAATGAGTGCCATTACTGCATGGACTGTCAGGTCACCTACTACAACGACCGCAAGTGTCCGCCGATGGTGGTTGTGCGCAAGCGCAAGGAGCGCCATGCACGCCAGCTCGACAGCGATGCGGAGATGAAGACGATCCCGATCGTGCCGGTTCAACCGGGCAAGTAAGCAAGCACAGTACGCATCTACAACTTTCGTTTCATCACGTCAAAGGAGCTCGAAATGAACGAGACTGACAAGTCCAAGCAGGCTGTATCCGCTGGCGAAAATATTACCAGTCCGGCACGGCGCCGATTCCTGGGCAGCACCGCGGCAGTCGGCGCAGCCGGCCTCGCCGGTGCTGCCGGCATGGGGGCGATGACCCGCAGCACGCCTGCGCATGCCGCGCCAGCGAAGGGGGGGCTCAACTATCACATCGCACCGGGTGAGCTCGACACCTATTACGGGTTCTGGAGTAGCGGCCAGAGTGGCGAGGTACGCATAATGGGTGTGCCCTCCATGCGCGAGCTTGCGCGCATTCCGGTTTTCAACCGCTGCAGTGCCACTGGCTGGGGTCAGACCAACGAAAGCCTCGCAGTGCTGGGCGACAGCGCCAAGTTTCAGAACGGTGACCTGCACCACGTCCACATGAGCTATACGGACGGAAAGTACGACGGTCGCTACCTCTATGTGCATGACAAGCTCAATACCCGGGTTGCCCGCATCCGCCTGGATATCATGCGCTGCGACAAGATGGTCACCGTTCCGAACGCGCATGCGATTCACGGCCTGCGGGTGCAGAAGGCGCCCAAGACCGGTTACGTATTCGCGAACGGCGAGAACATCGTGCCGCTGCCGAACGACGGCCGTCATCTGGATGAGCCCGAGCATTACTGGTCCGTGTTCACCGGCATCGACGGCGAGAGCATGGAGATCAAGTGGCAGGTGTGGGTCGATGGTAACCTCGACAACTGCAACGCGGATTACTCTGGTCGCTTCGCAGCCTCGACCTGCTTCAACGCCGAGCGCGGCGTGACCCTGGCCGACAAGATGCGCTTCGAGCGTGACTGGGTCGTGGTGTTCGACATCCATGCGATCGAGCGTGCTGTGGCCAATGGTGATTTCATCAAGATAGATGGCTGCGAGGTTCCTGTGGTCGATGGGCGGGGCAAGAACCCCTACACCCGTTACATCCCGATCCCCAAGAACCCGCACGGCATCAACGCGACGCCGGACGGCAAGTATCTGATCGCCAACGGCAAGTTGTCGCCGACCTGCTCGGTCATCGACACTCGCATGCTGCCCGACCTGTTCGAGGACAAGGTCGAACTGCGCGACGTCGTCGTTGCTGAGCCTGAACTCGGTCTCGGCCCGCTGCACACCACCTACGACGGTCGCGGCAATGCCTACACCACGCTGTTCATCGACAGCCAGGTGGTCAAGTGGAACGTCGAGGATGCGATCCGTCACTACAAGGGCGAGCAGGTCGACTACATCCGCCAGAAGATCGACGTGCACTACCAGCCGGGCCACCTCAACGCCAGCCTGGCCGAGAGCTCCGAGGCCGACGGCCAGTGGTTGATGGTACTGAGCAAGTTCTCCAAGGACCGCTTCCTGCCGGTCGGCCCGCTGCATCCCGAGTGCGACCAGCTCATCGACATTTCGGGCGACGAAATGCGTCTGGTGCATGACGGTCCGGCCTTTGCCGAGCCGCATGACTGCATCATCGTCCGCGCAGACCAGGTGAAGCCCATGGCCATCTACAAGCGAGACGATCCCTACTTTGCGCAGTGCCGTGCCTGGGCCGAGGAAGACGGTGTGATCCTTGAGCGCCACAACCGCGTGGTGCGCAACGGCAACAAGGTGCGTGTGTATCTCACGGCGATCGCACCGGAGTACGGTATGGACAAGTTCACCGTCAAGCAGGGCGACGAGGTGACCGTGATTGTGACCAACCTCGACCGTATCGAGGATTTGAGCCACGGCTTCGCGATCATCAACTATGGCGTGTCGATGGAGGTCAATCCGCAGCAGACCTCGTCGGTAACCTTCGTGGCCGACAAACCGGGTGTGTACTGGTACTTCTGCACCTGGTTCTGCCATGCACTCCATATGGAGATGGCCGGCCGCATGCTGGTCGAACCGGCCTGATCCGTCCGGCTCAGCCCGCCCCGCCCGGGGCGGGCTCCGCAACATAGCACGGTGGTTCCCATGGTTCTCAAGCTGTTTCTGATGTTCGCGCTGGCCGTGTCGGCCTCGTTGTCGGTCGCCGCCGAGTGGCGCGTGACGCCGGACGGCGAGCCGCTGCAAGCGGTGCTTGACGCGGCACCCGAGGGCGCACGCATCATCGTTTCCCCCGGCCTCTATACCGGTAATTTCCGCGTCACGAGAACCGTCGAGCTGATCGGCGAGCCCGGCGCGATCCTGGACGGAAACGGTACAGGGTATGTGCTGCACGTGGCTGCACCCGGTACCCGGATACAGGGCTTGCACCTGCGCAATGGGGGTGCCGACCTGACCGACATGGATGCCGCATTATTCGTCGATCGGGCCTCGGTCGGCATTGTGATCGAGGATAACAGGATCGAAGCACGCGGCTTCGGCATGTGGCTGGATAGTGTGCGCGAGGCACTGGTCATCCGTAATCGTGTCAGCGGCGACACCAGCATTCGCTCGGTCGACCGGGGCAATGGGATTCACCTCTACGACGTCCGTGAATCGGAGGTCATCGAAAACGAAGTCTGGGATACCCGCGATGGCATCTATATCGACCTGAGCAACCACAACCGCCTGGTCGGAAATTACCTGCATAGCCAGCGCTACGGCATCCACTACATGTTCTCGCAGTACAACGAGGTGCTGAACAACTTCTCGCGCGACAATCGGCTGGGTTTCGCGCTGATGCAATCACGCTATCTTACGGTCATCGGTAACGTGTCCGATGGCGACCAGAACTACGGCATCCTGCTCAACTTCATCGTCGACTCGGTTCTGGCCGAGAACGTGTCGATCAACGCCCAGCGTGGCGGCACGCCCGGCGTGGCGGACGGTCATGGCATCACCGGCGCCGAGGGCAAGGCTTTGTTCGTCTATAACGCGTTGTTCAACGATATTCGCGACAACCTCTTCGCCAACACCGAGATTGGCATCCACCTGACCGCCGGCTCCGAGAACAACACGTTTCACGGCAACGCCTTCATCGGCAATCAGACTCAGGTCAAGTACGTGGCCAACCGTCAGCAGGAGTGGTCGCACGAGGGGCGCGGCAATTACTGGAGCGACTACCTGGGCTGGGATCTGTCCGGTGACGGCATCGGCGACATCCCGTACGAGCCCAACGACTCGGTCGACAAACTGGTCTGGCAGTATCCGCTCGCCAAGGTGCTGATGAACAGCCCGGCGGTGCAGGTGCTGCGCTGGGTGCAACGCGAATTCCCGATCCTGCGGCCGGCCGGTGTGCGTGACAGCTATCCGATGATGAGGCCACCAGAACATTTCCTGGAGATGCTCAAGTGAGTGACACCGTGTTTTCCATGCAGCGCGTGAGCAAGACCTGGGGCCAGGTCCATGCCTTGCGCGATGTCAGTCTCGAGTTGCGCAAGGGCCAGGTGCTTGGACTGCTTGGCCACAACGGCGCCGGCAAGTCGACCACGATGAAACTGATTCTTGGCCTGATCCGGCCAAGCAGCGGCGAGTTGAAGGTCTTCGACCATGACCCGTCCGCGGTCGAATCAAGCCATCTGCGGCTGAAGCTGGGCTATCTGCCCGAGAACGTGAGCTTCTACGATCAGCTCAGTGGCGAGGAGGTGTTGACCTACTTCGCCAGGTTGAAGGGTATCGAGCGCCGTCAGGTAGCATTGCTGCTCGAGCGGGTCGGTCTTGCCCATGCCGTGAAGCGCCGGGTGGGAACCTATTCCAAGGGTATGCGCCAGCGTCTCGGGCTTGCCCAGGCGCTCATCGGTGAGCCGCGTCTGCTGCTGCTCGACGAGCCGACGGTCGGTCTCGACCCGATGGCGACCCGTGATTTCTACGGCATGATCGACGAGCTGCGTGCCAAGGGCGTCAGCGTGGTCCTGTGCTCGCACGTGCTGCCGGGGGTCGAGCGTCACATCGACCGCGCAGCCATCCTCGGCCAGGGCCAGTTGCTCGCCTCCGGCTCCATCGATGAATTGCGCGACATGGCGGGCCTGCCGTTGATGGTGCGCGGACGTATTGATGGTACGCGTGACGCACTCGAGCAGCGGCTCTCGCAAAGTGGCGTGGCCCTGACGCGACTTAACGGCAACGCCTTCGAACTCGCGGCCCCTGCAGGAGGCAAGCTCGATGTGCTGCGTAATCTGCTGCAGTCGCCAGATCTGACCGATATCGAGCTCGACCCGCCCAATCTCGAGACGCTTTACGCGCATTTCGACGGCCAGAGCCGCAAGCAGGAGACCCTACAATGAAGAGCATTCTCATCGTTGCCGGCAAGGAGTTTCGCGATGGCCTGCGCAACCGCTGGGCATTTGCGATTACCGTGGTGTTCGCGCTGCTCGCGGTGGGGTTGGCGTATTTTGGTGCTGCGGCATCCGGCCAGGTCGGCTTCACGGGCGTGGCCACCACGATCGTCAGCCTGTCGAGCCTGGCGGTGTTCCTGCTTCCGCTGATCGCGTTGATGCTCGCCTACGACAGCGTCGTCGGTGAAGCGCAGCAGGGCACGCTGCTTCTGCTACTGACTTATCCGATGAGCCGGCTGCAGTTGCTCGTCGGCAAGTTCCTCGGCCATGCCGCCATTCTCGGTGTGTCCACGCTGATCGGCTTCGGCGTTGCTGGCGCGGTGATCGCTGCGTTCGGTGATATCGGCGAGTTTTCCGAGTTCCTGCTCGCGCTTGGGCTGTTCATCGTCTCGGCGATGCTGCTCGGTTGGGCATTCGTCGCCTTTGCATACCTCATCAGTGTCAGCGTCGCCGAGAAATCGCGTGCGGCAGGCATTGCATTGGTGGTCTGGTTCTTCTTCGTGCTGGTGTTCGACCTCGCCCTGCTCGGGCTGCTCGTCGGGACTTCGGGGACGGTGAGCGAGTCGGTATTCCACTACCTGCTGTTGCTCAACCCGACCGACATCTTCCGCATCGTCAATCTGACCTTCTTCGAAGCGGCCAGGACCCATGCGGGTCTGGCATCGATCGGAGCGGATGCAGCGTTCCACCCGCTGGTGTTGCTCGGCGCCTTGCTCGCCTGGGTGATCGTTCCCTTGGTGGCGGCGATGGTGCTCTTCCGCCGGCGCGAGGCCTGACGGGGAGGATGCGGCTATGCTGACCCGGCGTGAATTCGTACTGGTGATCTGCGGGCTGTCGCTCGCCAGCCTCACCGGTTGCGGCAAGGAGGAAACCGTGGTGGCGCATTGTGAGCCTCAGCCGATCCACGACGGTGACGAGTGCGCGGTGTGCGGCATGTACATCACCGAGTATCCGGGACCGAAGGCGCAGGTCTGTCTGCGCGATGGGCGAGTGCTGAAGTTCTGCTCCACCAACGATTTGTTCGTCTGGGCGCTGCAGCCGGATTCCGTGCCTCAGCTGCTTCGTGCCTACGTGCATGACATGGCGCTGACCGACTGGGAGCGCCCGAGCGACGACGCCTTCATCGAGGCTGACATCGCGGTGTTCGTCACGGATACGCCGCTTCAGGGCGCGATGGGTCCGGCGCTGGTGTCCTTTGGAAGTCGCGAGGCGGCGGAGACCTTCATGCAGGAGCATGGCGGTCGTACTCTGGCCTACTCGGAGGTGGACTGGGAAACCCTCAACGAGCTGGTGAAGCAGGGGTTCGACTGGGATTGAGCGCTTCCATGGCTTTGGCTCGAGCGCCGGGGTTTGCCGTAACACGGACAGGTCGCGACCGGCGGCCGCCGGAACTGTTTGTTTAGGAGTCGGATATGTCGGAAAACGTGAAAGCCCAATTCAGGCAGCCGCTGGTGCACGATGCTCGCAGACTGCTTGCCGAGTACGATTTCAGCCTTGGTGAGATTCCCACCGCGATCAGCCTGCGGCTGTATCAATCGCTTGCCGACGACCGCATCACGGTGGAGCAAAGCCATTTCATCCAGACTCCGATCCAGTCCGAGCCGGCGTTCAACGAGCACGAGCGACATCCGGATCCCGAGACCGCAGTCGAGCGCATCCTCGGCGAATTCATCCGCCATTACGAGGATGCCGAGAAGAAGGGGCACTTGCCGAGTGCAGACTGGTTGCTGCCGAGCCGCGATTTTTGCTGAGCTCGAAAGGGTAGGACGTTTCCTACCCGCGCTATCGGGACATTCCGACAGCCGGCTTCATCCTTGGCCGACTGTCGGCACTGCCCGGTCCCGATACCCTTGATCCTGTGCCGATGGCCTGATCCGCAAAGTTCCCGTTTGCGAAAGGCATCGAGCGAAACTGATCGAGGAGTTTTCCGGATGTGCGGCAAGCCGTTTCCCATTGACAACCGCGATGCATGGCTCGAGTCGGTCAGGGACGGGCGGCGGCGTTTTCTCGGTGGGCTTGCCGGCGGGGTCGTCCTCGGCTTGCCGTTGTCCGGTCTGCTGGCCGGTTGCACCAAACCGGCCTGGCCCGAGGGTATGACCCCGATCAACTGGGAGCGCGACACCTGCGTTCGCTGCAACATGGTGCTCGACGACCATCGGTTTGCTGGACAGATGACCGGGGGCGAGCGCAACACTGTGTTCAAGTTTTGCGAGGTTGGTTGCCTGATCATATGGCTCGACCGCTCGCATGAGCGCTTTCCGTGGATGCTGGATCCGGCCACCCGCATGTGGGTGCCGGACCATGCCGCCAGTAGCGGGCGAAACCAGATCGTGTGGCTCGACCCGCGCACGTCGCGTTATGTGCCGACGCGCTCGCCGATGGGCTACAACTTCGGTGCAGTCGCGGCGACCGATGCGCGTTCGCTGGATTTTGCGCAGGTTAGCGAGCGCGTGCTCGCTGCCGGGCGGTGATCATGCTCAGGCGCCCCTCCAGCCGTTTGTTCACGATCTGGATCATCGCGCTGGTGGCGATGACGGCGAGCTTTGTCGATGCGTGGCGACTCGCGCGGACCAACGACGCCGCCATCGAGCGCACCGCCGAGCTGGTCGAGCAGCTGCGGCTCACCGATCCGGTGCTGTTCACCGAGGCACGTTATACCCGCCACCCGACTCAGGCCGATCTTCACTCGGCCTTTCAGAGTCACCCGCTGGCGCTGGAACACTTCCCGTCCGGCACCCTGATTCCGCCCACCATCAGAGGCGCATATGAACGACTGGATTGAACGCCAACGCCACCTGCTGGACTTCACGCTGACCTCACTTGCCCGGCGCAAGACCAAGAACATCGGCCTGCTGGTGGTGTTTGCTTTGCTTGTGTTCGTTCTTGCTTCGGTGTCGCTCTACACGCAGGCGCTGCGCAGCGAGGCGGTGAGGGTGCTCGAGCAGTCACCCGAGATCGTCGTGCAACGTCTGGTGGCTGGCCGGCATGACCTGATTCCGCCGGACTATCTCGAGGGTATCGGGCGTCTGCGCGGCGTTCGAAGCATCGAAACCCGATTGTGGGGCTATTACTACGACCCGGTGCTTAAGGCCAACTACACCCTGATGGTGCCGCGGACCCGGACCATTGAGCAGGGCGAAATCGTCGTCGGCCCCGCGCTCGAGCACACACGTGGTCTGGGTACCAACACCGGCATCTCGCTGCGTGCCTACTCCGGCGAGTTGCACACCTTTCTCGTCACCGATGTGTTGCCCCACGAGACCGAGCTGATGAGCGCGGATCTCGTGTTGATGAACGAGGGCGACTTCCGTCGTTTCTTCAACTTTCCGGACGGGCATTACACCGACATCGTTCTGTCGGTGGCCAACCCGCGCGAGGTCCGCAACATCGGCCTGAAGCTCATGGAGATGCTGCCGGACGCGCGCCCGATCCTCCGCGAGGAAGTGCTGCGCACCTACAACTCGATCTACGCCTGGCGTGAGGGCTTGTTGCTGGCGCTGCTGTCGGCGTCGATTCTCGCCTTCGGCATACTTGCCTGGGAGAAATCAACCGGTCTGTCGGCGGATGAACGCCGCGAGATCGGAATTCTCAAGGCCATCGGGTGGGAAACCGGAGACGTCATCCGTATGAAGTTCTGGGAGGGTTTCGTCATTGCCTTCTCGGCCTTCCTGTTCGGCTACGTGCTCGCCTACGTGCACGTGTTCTACCTGCGCTTTTTTCTGTTCGAGCCGGTACTCAAGGGGTGGGCAGTGCTGTACCCGCGCTTTGCGCTGACTCCGCAGATCGATGCGATGCAGTTGATCACTCTGTTCATCTTCACCGTCGTGCCCTACGTGGCGGCGGTGCTGGTACCGATCTGGCGCGCGGCCACGACCGACCCCGACACCGTGATGAGGAGCTGAGCCATGCTCGAGCTGATCGCCATCCGCAAAGCCTTCAACCAGGGCAAACCCAACGAGTTCTGGGCGCTCGACGGTATCGACCTCGAGATCCCGCAGAAAGGCGTGACCGTGCTGAGAGGTCCGTCCGGTTCGGGCAAGACGACCTTGCTCACGATTCTTGGCTGTCTCGCCCGCCCCACGGAAGGCAGGGTGCGATTGCACGGCGAGCTGATATCGGGGCTGCCGGAACGCTTCCTGACCGAAATCCGCCGCAAGACCTTTGGTTTCGTGTTCCAGCAGTTCAACCTGATTCGCGGGCTGTCTGCGATCGAGAACATCATCCTGCCGTCCTATCCAACCGGTGAGCGGCGCAGCGTCCTGCTCGAGCGTGGCGAGGCGCTGCTGGAGAAATTGCGTCTTTCTCATCGCCGCGACAACGCGGTGGAGTGGCTTTCCGGCGGAGAGCAGCAGCGCGTGGCCATCTGCCGCGCGTTGATCAACTCACCACAGATCCTGATTGCGGACGAACCGACGGCCAACCTTGATACCCGGCTCGCGAGGGAGTTTCTGACGATACTCAAACTGCTCGCCGACGAGGGGCGCACCGTGGTGATGACCAGTCACGATCCGGTGGTTGCCGACTCCGAGGTGGTCGACCGGGTGATTTCGTTGCGGGACGGTCGAATCGTGCCCGACCTCGCGCAGGTGTTCGCGCAGGCGTTCGGCTAGGGAGCACGCCATGTTCTTCCAGCCGACGATCATCGCCTTGCTGCTGGTGGCCATGCTCAACGCAGCCATGCTCGCGGTGGCGTCGCCCTACGCCTGGCAGCTGATCAGGCAGTGGGACATCGGCAGCGGGAGCGATCGGCAACTGCGGCTGGAGCGGCTGACCTATTTCTTCTCGACCCTGCTGGTATTCGTCTGCCTGCTGCAGATCGCCTCGACGCTGCTGTTTGTGTTCAACGCGGACCACATGCACACCATGTTCGTCGGCGCGATGTGCGCAATCGGCACGCTCAACGTCAACCAGTGGGGTTTCCCCGCGCTGTATCTGCAGCTCGCGCTGTTCTTCATGGCGGCACTGTGGCTTGCGCTGAACGCCCTGGACAACCGCGCGCGCGATTACCCGCTGGTGCGGGTCAAGTACGGCGCGCTTCTGGTGCTCGCGCCAGTGGCCTTCGCCTCGCTCGTGGTGCAGCTGCTGTATTTCGGCAACCTCGAGGCCGACGTGATCACTTCGTGCTGCGGCAGCATGTTCTCCGAGGAGTCCGAGTCGGTCGCCGCGACGCTTGCGGCGATCGAGCCCGGCCCCGCGATGGTGTTGTTCTATTCGGTGCTGCTGCCGACCATTTTTGTGTCGGCCTGGCACTGGCGCAGCACAGGTTTCAGCCGCTTGCGCGCGGGCGCGGTCGGATTGGCTTCGGCGCTGGCCTTCCTGGTATCGATCGCGGCCGTGGTGGCCTTCGTCTCGCTCTACATCTACGAGCACCCCAACCACCACTGCCCGTTCTGCATTCTGCAGCCGGAGTTCGGCTACCAGGGCTATCTAATCTACATCCCGCTTTTCGCCGCGGCAGCGTTCGGCATGGCCTCGGGCCTGCTCGCACCATTCAACCGTTTTTCCAGTCTCGCGACGCTTGCCCCGACGGCGTCACGCAGGCTGGCGGGACAAGCGGCAGTCGGCTACGCGCTGGTCGTGGCCGTTTGCACGCTGATGGTCCTGAAATCGAATCTCATCCTGCTGGATTGACCAGACACGTCTGCCCGGCAGGAGAGGTGCTCACCCTGAAAAAAAGGAGACCTACCATGAAACGCAGAGAACTCTTCAAGTGGTCCGCCGTCGGCGCTGCCGGCCTGCTTGCGGGCAAGGTGTATGCCCAGCCGCGCAGCGGCGAGTGCCCGTTCGATGGCACACCCAACCAGTTCATCCCAAAGACCGCCCCGGACCCGCTGGCGCACATCAACGACATCGAAAAGTATCCCAAGTGCCCGTACTGTGGCATGGACCGTCACGAGTATCACCACTCGCGCATGTTGGTCCATTACAGCGACAACCTGGCCGACGGCGTGTGCTCGCTGCATTGCGCGGCGATCAGTCTGTCGCTGAACGTCGACCGCAACCCGCAGGCGATCTGGGTGGGTGACAACGCGTCGCCCGAGGCGGTTAAGCCGCTGGTCGAGGTCGAGAACGCGACCTTCCTGGTCGGCAGCGCGATCCAGGGCGTGATGACCGCCAACAGCAAGGTCGCTTACAGCGATGAGGCAGTCGCCCTTCAGGCGCAGGCGGAACACGGTGGCGAGTTCAAGGACTTCGACGGCGCGCTGCTGTCGGCCTACGTGGATATGTCCGCCGACGTCGCGCGCATCCGCCAGCGCCGCGCCGAGCGCCGCCGCAGACAGATGGAGGCACAACAGAAATGAAACTGCTTGCAAGCCTGATGGTGGCGGCAGCGCTCGGCCTGGGCAGCGCCCAGGCGGGCGATCTGCCCACCCCCGGTCCGCGTGACCTGTGCCCGGTGTGTGGCATGGTGGTTTCCAAGTACCCCGATTGGGTTGCGACCATCGTGTATGAAGACGGACACGCGCACTTCTTCGATGGTGCGAAGGACATGTTCAAGTTCTGGTTCGACCCCCCCAGGTACGCCCCGGGACACAGCCGCGAGAACATGGCACGGATCGAAGTCACCGACTACTACTACGTCGAGTCCATCGACGCGAAGACCGCGTACTACGTCATCGGTTCGAGTGTCTACGGGCCGATGGGGCATGAGTTCATTCCTCATGCCACGCTGGAGGAGGCCGAGGAGTTCATGGCCGACCATGGTGGCGTGCGCATCCTGCGCTTCGACGAGGTGACCGAGACCTTGCCGGTGATGCTTGATGGTGGTCGGTTTGAGTAGGCTCGCCAATGTTGTTCAGTGATCAGGGAGGCTGATCACTGAACACGGCGCCCTGTTTTACGACCTCGTTCAGAGCGTATTGAACACAAGAGCGCGCGACGGACTCAGCTTGGCCCTTCGAAGCTGGATGAGCATGATGCCGCTGGTCCGTGTCGAGAGGTCGCCAATGGAGGTCAGTTTGCGAGCTTTACGACTGTGCCTTTCAAGGCGACGCCTGCAATTATGTTGCCGACACCGCACATGAATTCGGTTTCGCTGCTGGTTTCGTTGTTCTTGTAGTTGCTACGAATGTTCACGATGGCGTTGCCACCCTCTCGGCGCGCGCGCTCCTGAAGGGCTATGACGGCACTCAGGAAAACCCAGTTGCAGGCCTCCTGGTCCGATTTGTTCAAGGCGTTGGTCTTCTTGTTGGTTCCCCACTCGCCGATGCGGTTGGATACTGTCGGATGATTCTGGTTGCCCCAGAACAGTCTCACGTCGCTGCCGATCTTCCCTTCGGCGGCTGCTGAGGCGAGTGCGTCCTGAACCGACAGCATCTTACGGTCGTCGCGTGCCGATGCATTGAACGAAACGGCAAGCAGCACCGCCAGGACTACGAGGGATTTCTTCTTCATTGTTGATTCTCCGTGTTGGAAGGATTGTTAACAGACTCGGCGGAAGGCGAGACAGGCGTTGGTGCCGCCGAAGCCAAAGCTGTTCGACAGGGCGGCATCGATGTGTTCAGGAAAGCTGTTCTGAATGATTGGCAACGAGTCGAGAGACGGGTCCGGCGTGTCGAGGTTCGCGCATCCGGCGACGAATCCGTCCCGCATCATGAGCAGCGTGTAAATGGCTTCGTGGACACCGGCTGCACCGATTGGATGCCCGGTGAGGCCCTTGGTTGAAGAGAATGCCGGCAGGGTTGGTCCGAACGCGCGCTGCATGGCCTCCACTTCGACCAAGTCACCCGCTCGCGTCGATGTCGCGTGAGTATTCACGTAGTCGATTGGAATGTCCAGTGACTGCGTGGCAAGGCGCATCGCGCGAGCGGCGCCGTCGATCGAGGGGTTGAGCATGTCGTGGCCGTCGGAGGTGGCTCCGTAGCCGGCGAGCTCGGCGTAGATGCGCGCGCCGCGCCTGCGGGCGTGCTCGAGCTCTTCCAGGACGAGCATGCCGGCGCCGCCGGCGATGACGAAGCCGTCCCGTGCGGTATCGTAGGGGCGCGAGGCGCACTCCGGAGTGGCGTTGAATGCGGTCGAGAGCGCCCCCATTGCATCGAACAGGAGCGCCGACGTCCAGTTCAGCTCTTCGGCTCCGCCGGCGAACACGATGTCGTGCTTGCCGAACTGGATTTGCTCCATTGCGTGGCCGATGCAGTGCGCAGATGTCGCACAGGCCGAGGTGATGGAGTAGCTGGTTCCGGTGATCCCGAAGGTCGTCGCAAGATTCGCGGAGACAGTGCTGCCCATCACTTGGGGAACTGCGAACGGGGATATCTTGTGGGCCATTTCGTCGCGGGCAAGCTCCATTGCGCCGTGGTGCTGTGCCAGCGAGCCCGTACCCGATCCCGCAATCAAGCCGGTTCGCGGACTCACGACGTGGGCCGCTTCAAGGCCTGCATCGGCAACCGCCGATGCGAGTGCGGCGTGTGCCTGAAGGGCAGCATCGGTCATGAAACGACGATACCGCCGCGGAATCGCTTCGGACTCGACGGCAACTGGCTGACCACCGACTTGCGAGCGAAGGCCGTGCTCAATGAACTCGGGAATGCGACGGATGCCACAGCGCCCTTCGCGCAGTGCGCTCGAGACTCCGTCGAGCTCTTTGCCCAGACAGCTTACGATCCCCATCCCAGTCACGACAACGCGACGAAGTCCGTGCATCACTTTGTCCTTTCGAAGCGCAGCAGCGAATGGCTGATGCCGAGGCCGTCGATTGCGTCTGCTAGCTTCAAGCCACTGGCTGCAGCGCAACCGATGATGACATCGGACTCGTACATCTTGCTGTTGCCACTTGCGATGGCGCTGAAGTATGGAGAAGTGTTGATGACGCAGTAGCTCGCAATCTCGTGTGCCTGGCGATCCCAGAAGGTGTCGAGCACCCACACGCTGCCGCCGTCGGCGAGGCTTGCCGCGGCGCGGCGGAAGATGTGCCCAATCGCTTCGAGCCCGAAGCAGGTCAGGAACTGGCTCATCCAGATCGCATCCATGTCGCCGGGAAACGGCGCATCGTAATCAAGAATGTCGATTGGATGGAGGTCGGCTCGCTCGAGAAGGCCGGCCTGCTGGAGGTTGAGGCGAGCTTGTTCGAGCTGTCCGGGGAGGTCAAGCAGAGTCAGGCGAACGGTGGCCTCATGTTGAAGGCAATGCAGTGTCCACTTGCCGGTGTTTGCGCCGATGTCCATCACACGCCCCGGGCGGCGCGCAAATACGTGTGGAAGGGCTTGGGCGAAGGCGGAATCCGAATAGTAGTGGTCAAACTTGAACCAACTGGTGCGTGCCGGTTCGGACAGGGTGGCAAGTCCTTCGTAGAGAGTAGGCCAATCACCGAGCGCCTGCAGCCCCAGGGGCTTCTCCTCGCGTAGCGACTCTTCGAGCGCGAACAGGCCTTGGTAGCAGACATCGTGAACGTAATCGATATTGATCTGTGTGAGTTCGTCGTGGAGGACGTTTTCGCCGATCCGCGTGAGAAGGTAGCGGTTGTCCTGACGTCGCACGACGCCCGCCGTCAGGGCCGTTTCGAGGAGGACAGTCGCCGCGTAGGACTTGAGCAGGCCGGTTGCGACGATCTCATCGAGGCTCGCACCGACCTTGCCAGCCTTGTCGAGGTGCGCCAGAAGACCTGACTTCCAGGCGATGCGCACGCACTGGAAGACGACGGGGCCGAAGGCGATCTTCTGAGCCTCGAAGCGTGCTGGCAGGCCACGGAGCTTTGCGGTCGAAAACTCGATCGTGCCGCCGGCGCAGGAGCGGGATTGAGTCGGCACGGTGGTTGTCGAGTCCTTTGCAGCACAGATCGAGTTGGTGCATGTTTCGGCGCCGCCTGGAATCTCCATCGAGTGGAGCGTGTTGTCATCAAGATGCATTGCGCGGATCCGGAAAGAGTTCTTCGACGAGTTCACGAATCTTTGTGTCGGCGCTGATGAATTTGCCAAAACTCCCACTTCCCCTGCGCGCGTCGTAAGTCGCCTCGCCGGCTGGCTTTCCATTTCGGTAGACGCGAATTTCCGCGAAAGCCATGTAGGTGGCCAGATCCCAGCTCCAATGGGCGTTGTAGGTCGATGTCAGCGCACAAGCGTCATGTGCAGCCGTCGGCGAGATGACACGGACAACGTAGCCCTTCGCTTCGAGCGCACTCCGGTACGAACTGAGAAAGCCGTCTCGGACCTTATCGTTGTCGCGTACGCAGATTTCCTCCCCGTTTAGTGTCGCGACCGGTGACACTTTCTGGTGAATGGCGCAGCCGCTGAGGGCTGCCATGGAGAGCAATGTGACCGTCAGGAGGGATCTGGAAGTTGTAATCATGGGTTCTCTAGCTTCTGTTGTTTCAGGCGATGGAAATCGTGAGATCAAATGCGTTTGAATATGAGGGAGGTATTGATCCCGCCGAAGGCGAAATTGTTGGTCATGATGCATTCGGCTGCGATGGAGCGCCCTTGACCGGTGATGTAGTCGAGGCTCGCACATGCCGGATCGACGGATTCGAGATTTGCGGTAGGAGCAAACCAGCCGCTTCGCAGCATCCCGATACTGAGCCAGGCTTCGATCGCGCCGCACGCGCCGAGCGTGTGGCCGAAGTGGCCTTTGAGTGACGAGAACGGGAC
Source organism: Azoarcus taiwanensis (assembly GCF_012910885.1). Classification (GTDB taxonomy): domain Bacteria; phylum Pseudomonadota; class Gammaproteobacteria; order Burkholderiales; family Rhodocyclaceae; genus Azoarcus_F; species Azoarcus_F taiwanensis. The sequence goes on from NZ_WTVM01000071.1 coordinate 17,005, forward strand.
ACCTTCGCCGAGGATTTCAGCCGTGGCGTGACTCTCGGCAACGTCGCCGCGGTCGGTTGCGGTTCCATGTGCGTTCACGTAGGCGATCTCCTGTGGCGGCAGACTGGCGTCATCCAGCGCGAGGCGCATTGCAGTTGCCATCGTGGCCGATTCCGGCTGGGTGATGTGCTTGCCGTCGGAATTGCAGCCGAAACCGACGATCTCTGCGTAGATCGTCGCGCCGCGGGCGCGGGCGTGCTCGAGTTCCTCGAGGACGAGGGCGGCGGCGCCTTCGCCGACGACCAGGCCGTCGCGGGCGACATCGAAGGGACGCGGGGTGAGACCAGGCGTATCGTTTCGCGTGCTGGTCGCGAACAGCGTGTCGAATACCGCCGCGCTCAACGCGGTGAGTTCCTCCGATCCCCCCGCGATCATCATGTCCTGACGGCCAAAACGGATGGCTTCGTATGCGTAGCCGATAGCCTGGCTGCCGGAGGTGCACGCGCTACTGGTGGGGATGATCCGACCGGTCAGTCCGAAGTGAAGTCCGATATTGACGGCCCCGGTGTGACTCATCATCTGGATATATGACGAAGAGGTTACGCCGAGCATGCTGCCTGTTTCCAGCATCTGTCCGAATGCGCGGACCGGCTCCACGCTGCCTGCCGACGAGCCGTAGGCGATGCCCATGCTCCCGTCCCGGATCTCCGGTGTATCGATCAACCCTGCATTGCTGAGCGCGAGCTCGGTGGCACGTACCGACATCAGGGCAACCCGTCCCATCGAACGCACGGCGCGGCGAGGGTAGTGTTCGGGTACCGTGAAGCGGTCGACGGGGGCGCCCAGACGGGTGTGGAGATCGGTAAAACGGTCCCATTCGGGCATCGTACGCACGCCGCTTCGCTGCGCGCGAAGCCTCGGCGCGATTTCCGCCCATGTTTCACCCAGTGCGGTGATGCCGGCCATTCCGGTGACGACAACGCGGCGCATCAGACAATGCCTCCATTGACGCCGATGACTTGCCGCGTGACGTACGTGGCACCCGGCGACATCAGGAAGGCCACTACGGCGGCGACCTCTTCGGGTTTGCCGAGACGGTTCATAGGCACTACCTTGAGCGCTTCTGCGAGCGGAACCGTTTTCTCGAGTTCCGCGATCATTTCGGTGTCGATCAGGCCTGGGGCTACACAGTTCACCGTGATGCCACGGCTCGCCAGTTCGGCCGCGAGCGCCTTGGCGGCGCCGATGAGGCCCGCTTTCGCGGCGCTATAGTTGACCTGCCCCCGGTTGCCGATGACACCCGAAACAGATGTCATCACGACGATGCGGCCCCCCTTGCGCAGTCGCACCAGCGGCATCACCAGCGGATGGGTGATGTTGAAGAATCCGTTGAGACCGGTATTCAGAACCTCGTCCCAGTCGTCCGCGCTCAGCGCCGGGAAAGCGTTGTCGCGTGCGACGCCGGCATTGACGACGATTCCCCAGTAGGCGCCGGCAGTTGCCACTGCCTCTTCGAGTACGCGCCGTGCACCGTCGCGATCGGTGACGTCGAAGACGAGCAGGTCCGCCTGTCCACCGGTGGCTATGATCTCCCGCATGAGCGCCTCGCCCTCGGCTACGCTGCGGCGGCAATGGACGGTTACCGAGAAGCCGTCGCGCGCGAGCTGACGCGCAATTTCACGGCCGATGCCCCGGCTGGAGCCGGTTACAAGTACACGTCTGCGTTCCATCACTTCTGTTGTTCCATGAATGTTGCAAAGTCCGAAGGTTCGAAGACCTTGAGCGTGGCATCGGCAAGCCTGTGGCCGCCGCGTTCGATCGTGCAAACGAAAGCGGCGAGACCGTTGTCTTCGCGGAAAACCTGTTGTGCGCACACCTGTAATGCTTCGCCTGGTGCGAAAGCGGGGACGTGCGCGACATAGCTACGCGTTCCGAGCAGCAGTCCCGGCCGGGGCTTTTCATTGCGCGCATGGGCAGACAGGCCGACGTGGGCTGCAATTGCCTGAGCCATCAGCTCGATCCCGATCCATGCGGGCATCGCACCGTGCTCGTCGGCATACCAGGCCTGCGGATCGACCTTCGCGGCGGCTCGCAGAATGTCTTCTCCGTCATCGGTCACGCAGTCGAGCATCAGCATGTTGTCACGGTGGATAAGGAGGTCGTCAATGGGCGGATACATTCAGAGCTCCCCGAGGATCAGACTGACATTGCTGCCACCGAAAGCGAACCCGTTGCTCATCGACACTCGCCGCGAGCCGTCGCCGAAGCGGTCGCCGGGTCGCACGAGGTTTAGCAGCGGTAGTGCCGGATCGGCGACACCGTCCCACACATGTGGTGGCAGCCTTCCTTCCTCGTCAGTCAGTGTGAGATAGCAGAACGCCGCTTCGGTGGCGCCTGCGGCGCCAAGCGTATGCCCGGTGAGCGGCTTGGTCGAACTTGCCGGTGGCGCATGCGGGAACACGCGTTGCATGGCCAGACTCTCCATCTCGTCGTTCTTGGGTGTGGCCGTGCCATGAAGGTTGATGTAGCCGATGGCTTCCGGCCGGACGCCCGCGTCGGCAAGCGCGGCGCGCATCGCGGTCTCCGCGCCACGACCTTCCGGATGAGGCGCCGAGACGTGATAGGCGTCGCTCGATTCACCGCAACCCAGCACGGCGTGCGATGTGGGGCTGCGGGTCAGCAAGAACAGAGCGGCGGCCTCCCCGATGTTGATTCCGCGCCGGTTGGCACTCATCGGATTGCTGTGCCCGGGGCTGACCGATTCAAGTGATGTGAAGCCGCTGACGGTCAGACGGCACAGCGTATCGACACCGCCGGCGATAACCGCATCACAGGTACCCGAAGCGAGCAGCATGCGAGCAGAAACGAGGGCCTTGGCGCTCGACGTGCAGGCAGTCGATACCGTGTATGCGGGCCCGAGCAGGCCGAGATGACGTGCCAGGAAGACGGCCGGTGTCCCGATCTCCTGACACACATAGTCGAAGTCCGCTGGCAGTGCGCCGGTGTCGCGGAGCGCTTCGAACGCGAGCTCGCCCTCGGCGATGCCGGAGGTGCTGGTGCCGAGTACGATGCCGACACGGCGATGTCCGAACTCGGCGATGGTAGCGGCGACCTCGCGGCCGATCTGCTCAAGCGCCGCGAGCAGGAGGCGGTTGTTGCGGCATTCGTAGCGGCTCAGCCGGGCCGGCAGTTCGGGCAGCGGTGTCCGCACGCGGCCGACGAGTGCATCACCGCCGGTCGCAAGCCAGCCGCCTTCGCGCGTCATGCCGCGCGTATCGCCGGACAGCATGCGCGCGCGTACCTCGCTGCATGAGTTGCCGAGGGCGTTGACGAGGCCGAGGGCGGCAATGTAAGCGGGCGGAGCGATCTGTCGATCAGTACGCTTCATCAATAGTCTCGATCATGACGTTCAGGCCAGCCGCTGAAATGGAGATATCCAGCGTCGTGTAGGCGGGTGGTTCGCCGCTTCGTGCAATGGCTGCGATGGCCCTGTCTTCATGCAGCAGGCGCCGTTCGTGCCCGATCTCTTCGAGCCGGAAGCCGGAAGGGAGCGCTGCCTCGACGCGATCGCGCGGCCATACAGCAAGCTGAACGAGTGCGAGCAGTACGCGAAAGTCCAGGCGGTTGTCCGCGATGCTGTTTGCCGTCGCGTGCTTGTTGTCGAAAACGACATCAAAGACACGCTGCCCCATCGGAGTCAGCCCGGCCAGGCGCATACCTGTCGCGTCCACTTCCAACTGGGCGATCATGCGTTCGTCAAGGTCGCCGCGACGGATTCGGATATCCTGCAGCGCATTGAACGGCGGAACAGAATTGGTATCTTGAAGACAGTACATAGGGCCACCGGGAATGATCGGGCAACGCGCATTCTGCGCACAGCCGGCGAGCACGGTGCAGGCCAACGCCGCAATGGACAAGAGGCTAGAAGTGCGAACGAACAAGGCGGACCTCGGGCGGTGAAACGAATCGCATGCGACGGTCGCTTGCGAAGTTGACGGGGCCATTCGGGCGATCTCCTGCATGCGTTCCGCGCCGGTTGGCGACAATGGCGACGCGTCGCTCGGGGTTGCACGCGGGGGCCGAACGGTGAGCAGGACTCCTGACGCTGCTCAAAGC
>NZ_WTVM01000072.1 GCF_012910885.1 Azoarcus taiwanensis
CCGGATGTCGTGGTCTGGAATCCCTGGGAGGCGGATTGCGCCGCCCTGCCCGACATGGCGCCGCTCGATTTCCGCCGCATGCTCTGCATCGAAGCCGCCGCTGCCCGTCACAAGGTGGCGCTAGACGCAGGTACGACCTGGTTTGGCCGCCAGACCCTCATCGTTCAATGAGATAGACTCAAACCCAACTCCGTATCGACATGTTGCCATCCATCGAACAACGCATTGCCGACGAGCTCGGCGTACGTGCCGGCCAGGTGTTCGCCGCCATCCAGTTGCTGGACGAGGGCGCGACCGTGCCTTTCGTCGCACGCTACCGCAAGGAAGCGACTGGCGGACTCGACGACACGCAATTGCGCAATCTGGAAGAACGCCTCGACTATCTTCGCGATCTTGAATCCCGCCGGGCGACGGTGCTCTCCAGCATCGATGAACAGGGAAAACTCACCGACGCGCTGCGTGCCGAGATCGAGAGTGCCGAGACCAAGCAACGGCTGGAAGACCTCTACCTCCCCTACAAACCCAAGCGCCGGACCAAGGCCCAGATCGCCCGCGAGGCAGGTATCGCACCCCTCGCGCAAGCCTTGTTGTCCGATCCGACACTGGACCCGGAGCAAGCGGCCGCGGACTATCTCAACCCCGAAGGCGGATTCGCCGACGTGAAGAGCGTACTGGACGGCGCCCGCCAGATTCTGGTTGAAGAGTTTGCCGAGGATGCACAAGTGCTTGGCGAATTGCGCATCAAGCTCACGGAGGACAGCGAAGTCCGCTCGACCGTCATCGAGGGCAAGGAGAACGAAGGCGCCAAGTTTCGCGACTGGTTCGATTTCCAAGAGCCATTCGCGAGCATTCCGTCGCACCGCGCGCTCGCACTGTTGCGCGGTCGCAATGAAGGAATCCTCAAGCTCGCGATCGACCTGCCGGGTCTCGACCCGGAGTCACCCCACCCCTGCGAAATGCGTATTCGCGCCCGCTTCGGGTTGAGCGACCGTGGCCGCGCGGCGGACCGCTGGTTGCTCGACTGCGCGCGCTGGGCGTGGAACGTGAAGATCTCTCTGCATCTCGAACTCGAGTTGATGAACGAGCTGCGCGAACGCTCCGAGGAAGAGGCCATCCGCGTGTTCGCGCGCAACCTCAAGGATTTGCTGCTTGCCGCGCCTGCCGGCGGCAGGCCGACGATCGGTCTGGATCCTGGCATCCGCACCGGAGTCAAGGTGGCGGTGGTCGACGCCACCGGCAAGGTGGTCGATACGGATACCGTTTACCCGTTCGAGCCGCGCCGTCACTACGAACCCGCGATAGCCGCAATCGCTGCGCTTGCGCGCAAGCATGCGGTTGAACTGGTTGCGATCGGCAACGGCACTGCCTCGCGCGAAACCGACAAACTGGTCGCCGACCTGATGCGTCGCCATCCGGAACTCGGGCTGACCAAGGTCATGGTTTCCGAGGCAGGCGCCTCGGTGTATTCAGCGTCGGAGCTCGCGGCGCGCGAGTTCCCCGACCTCGACGTGTCGCTGCGCGGGGCGGTTTCGATCGCCCGCCGCCTGCAAGACCCGCTGGCCGAACTGGTCAAGATCGACCCCAAGTCGATCGGGGTCGGCCAATACCAGCACGACGTAAACCAAAGCAGGCTCGCACGGGGGCTGGACGCGGTGGTTGAGGATTGCGTCAATGCGGTAGGCGTAGACGTGAATACCGCTTCGGCGCCTCTGCTGGCTCGCATATCGGGCCTGAATGCGACGATTGCGGCCAAGCTGGTCGAGCATCGCAATGCCAACGGCCCGTTTGCCACCCGGGACGCGCTGCTCAAAGTACCCCGCATGGGCCCCAAGACCTTCGAGCAGGCAGCAGGCTTTCTTCGGGTTCCCGGCGGCGATAACCCGCTCGATATTACCGCGGTGCACCCGGAAGCCTATCCGGTGGTCGAGCGGCTGCTCGCACGTATCGGCAAGTCGGTGCGCGAGATCATGGGGCGGCGCGAACAGATCCGTGCGATCGACCCGGCGGCGCTGACCGACGAACGTTTCGGCCTGCCAACGGTGCAGGACATTCTCGACGAGCTCGAGAAGCCAGGGCGCGACCCGCGCCCGGAGTTTCGCACCGCGTCCTTCCGTGACGGCATCGAAGGGCTCGGCGACCTCGAACCGGGTATGCAGCTGGAGGGCGTCGTCACCAACGTGACCAATTTTGGGGCGTTCGTCGATATTGGCGTCCATCAGGACGGTCTGGTGCACGTATCGGCGCTCTCGGACCGCTTCGTCAAGGATCCACACTCGATCGTCAAGGCCGGCGATATCGTCAAGGTCAAGGTGCTGGAGGTCGACCGTGACCGCAAGCGTATCGCGCTGAGCATGAGACTCGGCGACGAGGTGAAGAATGCGCCGCCCCCCCGGTCCCGGCAGGATGATCGGCATGAGCGACGTGGCAAACCGAACCGCGCTACCGGGCGACGCGATGCGCGTCCGCAGGCAGCCGGCGCCATGGCCGATGCCCTTGCACGCGCGATGAAGAAAGGTTGAGGAGCGCAATCGCACCATGAAAACCACGATTTACGGTATCAAGAACTGCAGCACCATGAAGAAGGCCTTTGACTGGCTGAACGACCGAGGTGTGGATTTCGACTTTCACGACTACAAGAAAGCCGGCATCGATCAGCACACCCTCGCACGCTGGTGCGACGCGGTTGGCTGGGAGACGCTGGTTAACAAACGCGGCACGACCTGGCGCAAGCTCACGCCCGAGAGCCAGCAAATCGACGGGCGGGATGACGCGATCGCACTGATGGTTGCGCACCCCAGCCTGATCAAGCGTCCAGTGCTGGAGACTGGCGGCGGCGCAGTGCTGGTCGGATTCGATCCCGAGGTTCTTGCCGGTCGCGTCCCTTCAGGAGCGACTACATGAGCAAGCAGACCTCCAGCTACGTGCAACGCTTCATGCTCGAGGCACTCGACATTCGTGGCGCGGTCGTCAGGCTGGACGACGTATGGCAGGCCCTGCAACGCAACCGACACTACCCTGAGGAAGTCGCCCAACTCCTCGGGCAGATGTGCGCAGTGGCGGCGGTAATAGCTGGCAACCTCAAGCAGCCGGGCCGGCTGACCTTTCAAGTCCAGGGACATGGCCCGGTCGGTCTGCTCGTCGTCGATTGCAGCGATACCCTCAACATGCGCGCAATGGCGCGTGCCGATGCCGACACCGCTGGCCGCTCCGGCCTGGCGGAACTCATCGGCGACGGCCGACTGCAGCTGACACTCGATTCGCCCAGCATGCGCGAACCTTACATCAGCATGGTGCCGCTCGAAGGCGAAAGCATCGCCGACGTATTCGAACACTATCTGCAGCAATCCGAACAACAGCCGGCGGGCCTGTGGCTCGCCTGCTCGCCAGACCGGGCCGCAGCCCTCTTTCTGCAGAAGCTTCCTGGCGCCGATGCGCTCGATGCCGATGGCTGGGACCGTGTTCACACCCTGGCCGCCACGGTCAAAGCCGAGGAGCTCCTGGGTCTGCAGGCCGACACCCTGCTCTCAAGGCTTTTTGCCGAAGAGAGCGTTCGCCTGTTCGACGCCAGAGTGGTCGATCACGACTGGCCTCGCGAACCGGGCAAGATTGCGGCCATGCTCCGCTCGCTCGGCGAAGCCGAAGTGCGCCAGATGCTGGCCGAGCAAGGTGAAGTGGTGGTGCGCGACGATTTGTCTAACCATGCCTATCACTTCGACGCGACCGACATCGATGCGCTTTTCTCCGAAGAGCAAGGCGATGGCGTCCCACCTCAGCCCCCAACGCTTCACTAGCAGCAGATCGGCCTCAAGCCCGACAGGCTGCTAGATCGTGACCCTTATGCGCCTGGCCTTGCCGTCAAGCCGACCCGTCAGTAGACTTCAGCGTTTTAGAGATCACCACACACCATGACCGCAGGCTCCCCGTCCCGGATGATCGAATTCCGCAATGCCAGTATCGGAGCCACTGTCGCTGTGCTTCGCGACGCGCGCCCCGCACCCCTGGCCGACGAACTACACAAAATGCTTGGCGGCATGGCCGATTTTTTCAACGGCGAACCGGCCATTCTCGACTTTTCCGGCCTCTCGGCCGAACCCGACCGCATCGACTGGTCCGGTTTGATCAGCATGTTTCGCCGCTTTCGCCTGCAACCGATCGGTGTCCGTAACCTGTCTGCTGAACTCGTCGCAGCCGCTCGTCAGGCAGGTCTCGCTCAACTCGATGGCGCCGAACTCGCGGCTCCGACGGCCAGTCCGACCCGCACAGCTCCTGCGCGCGTCGACGCACCGCCGCCACCGCCACCCGCTCCTGTCGCAGTTCAGGCAGGCACCATGTTCGTGGACAGACCGGTTCGCTCCGGCCAGCAGGTCTATGCCAAAGGCGGTGACCTCGTGCTCTTGGCGGGCATGAGCAATGGTGCGGAAGTCATCGCCGACGGCAGCATCCACTGTTATGGTCCGTTGCGTGGAAGAGCGCTCGCGGGGGCACAAGGCAACACTGCTGCGCGTATCATCACGTCTAACTTCGGTCCGGAGATCGTGTCGATTGCCGGCATTTACAAGACCTTCGAGCAAGGCATCGCGCAAAACGTCGCCGGGCGCCCCGCCGTCGTACGGCTGAGTGGGGCCGGGCGTGAGCAGAAGCTCGACATCGAAGCACTGCAGCTTGACTGAATCGCTTAAAACGTTAAAAAGGGAACCACTGTGACTCGAGTCGTCGTCGTTACTTCCGGGAAAGGGGGTGTTGGCAAGACCACCACCAGCGCGGCCTTCGCTTCTGGCCTCGCGCTGCGCGGCTACAAGACCGCGGTCATCGACTTCGACGTTGGTCTGCGCAATCTCGACCTCATCATGGGTTGCGAGCGCCGTGTGGTCTATGACTTCGTCAACGTCATCAACGGCGAGGCCAAGCTCAACCAGGCGCTGATCAAGGACAAGAACTGCGAGAACCTCTTCGTCCTCCCCGCCTCGCAAACGCGCGACAAGGACGCGCTGACCGAGGAAGGCGTCGAAATCGTCATCAAGGAGCTCGAGCACATGGGCTTCGATTATGTCGTATGCGACTCACCCGCGGGCATCGAGCGGGGCGCCGTGCTTGCGCTCACCTTTGCCGACGAGGCAATCGTCACCACCAATCCGGAGGTTTCTTCCGTACGTGACTCCGACCGCATTCTGGGCATTCTCCAGTCCAAGTCGCGGCGAGCCGCTGAGGGACGCGAGCCGGTCAAGGAGCATTTGCTGATCACCCGCTATTCTCCCAAGCGGGTGGACGAAGGCGAGATGCTCTCGTACAAGGACGTCCAGGAACTGCTGCGCGTACAACTGATCGGGGTCATTCCCGAGTCCGAGTCGGTGCTCCATGCCTCCAACCAGGGCACGCCGGCCATTCACCTCAAGGGCACCGACGTGTCCGAAGCTTATTCCGATGTCGTGGCGCGCTTCCTCGGTGAAGACCGCCCGCTACGCTTCGTGGACTACGAAAAGCCGGGCCTCATCAAGCGCCTGTTCGGAGGCAAGTGAAATGTCCCTGCTCTCCCTGCTCTTCGGCGAGAAGAAGAAGACCGCCTCGATCGCCAAGGAACGCCTGCAGCTCATCATTGCCCGCGAACACGGCAGTGCTTCGCATGGTCCGGATTTTCTGCCGGCACTGCAGCGCGAACTGATCGAAGTCATCTCGAAATACGTCCCGGTCAATCCGGACGACATCAAGGTCCAGCTCGAGAAGCAGGACAACTACGAGGTGCTCGAAGTCAATATCGTCCTGCCGGACAATCGGGACTGAGGGGGCCAACCCCGCCCGGGCATCAGCCACTTTAGCGCCCGGTTCGCGGCTCACGCCGCTCCTACAGGCGATGGACGCGCACCGGGTAGCGCCGCACCCACTGCTGATGGGAGCGCCGTAACGCGCGAATGCGGTGGTCGATTGAGGCCGCCTTTTTGCCTGCTTCGGCGTCCGGTTCGCGGCTCACGCCGCTCCTACACTGATGGACGCGCACCGGGGGCGGCCTCGTATCCATTGCTTGTGGGAGCAGCACTCGGTCGCCGACTCAGTGATTCAGAATCTGTTGCAAGAACTGGCGTGTCCGCGCCTCGCGCGGGTTGCCGAAGAACTCTTTCGGTATCCCCTGCTCCACGATCTCCCCCTGATCCATGAAGATCACGCGGTCGGCAACCGTTTTTGCAAAACCCATCTCGTGGGTTACGCAAAGCATGGTCATGCCGCTTTCGGCGAGCTCGATCATCACGTCGAGGACTTCCTTGATCATCTCCGGGTCGAGTGCCGAGGTCGGTTCATCGAAGAGCATGATCTTGGGATTCATGCATAGCGACCTGGCGATTGCCACCCGCTGTTGCTGTCCGCCCGAAAGCTGACCGGGATACTTCTTCGCCTGATCGGGAATCTTCACCCGCTCCAGATACTTCATCGCAATCTGCTCGGCTTCCTTGCGCGGCGTCTTGCGCACCCAGATCGGCGCCAGGCAGCAGTTCTCCAGCACAGTGAGGTGCGGAAACAGGTTGAAGTGCTGGAACACCATGCCAACCTCGCGGCGAATGGTGTCGATGTTGCGCAGGTCGTCGGTCAACTCGATGCCGTCTACGATGATCTGGCCTCTCTGGTGCTCCTCGAGCCGGTTGATGCAACGGATGAAAGTGGATTTGCCGGAGCCGGACGGCCCGCAGATCACGATGCGCTCACCCTTGCTCACCTCGAGATTGAGGCCACGCAGCACATGGAACTGTTCGTACCATTTGTGCATGTCGATAACCTTGATGATGGCCTCGCCCTTCACTGCCTTCGATGCCACCTGTGCAGGTGGCTGGATCAATTCGGTTTCCTGATTCATTGTGGCAAAGACTCCTTGCGGTGATTCAGTGCTCGCGCCTGTCAGCGCTTGTGCCCGGTGTGCAGCTTGCGCTCGAGCATCTGGCTATAGCGCGACATGCTGTAGCAGAAGACCCAGAACACAAAGGCCGCGAAGATGTAGCCCTCGGTGGCGACATTGCGCCACGCTGGATCGATGATGGTCGCCTGCACCGCGCGCAACAGGTCGAACAGGCCGATCACGAGCACAAGCGTGGTGTCCTTGAAAAGCGAGATGAGCGTATTGACGATGCCGGGAATGACGATCTTCAGCGCCTGCGGCAGGATGATCAGTCCCATGCCTTGCCAGTAGCCCAGGCCCAGCGCCTCGGCGGCTTCGTACTGACCTTTGGGGATCGCCTGCAAACCGCCCCGAATCACCTCGGCCATGTAGGCGGACTGGAACAAGGTTATGCCGATCAGCGCACGGAGCAAACGGTCGAAGGTCACTCCATCCGGCAGGAACAGCGGCAGCATCACCGAGGCCATGAACAGGATCGTGATCAACGGCACGCCACGCCAGAACTCGATGAACACGACGCACAAGGCTCTGACCAGGGGCATGTCCGAGCGCCGACCGAGCGCAAGCAGGATGCCGATCGGAATCGCTGCCACGATACCGACGTAGGCGAGAATCAGCGTGAGCGTGAGCCCGCCCCAGACGCTGGTGCCGACAATCGGCAGCCCGAAGGTCTCGCTGCCGTAGATCATGACGAACGACAGCGCCGGGAACACCGTCACCCCGAACACGCCGAGAATCATCTTGATCCGGGCCGACACCGCACTGAAGAACTGCGGCACGATGATGAGGCCGAAGATCAGATAGATGACATTGACACGCCAGTGCTCGCTCTCCGGGTAGAAGCCGTAGATGAAGAAATCCAGTCGCGTACCGATGAACACCCAGCAGGCGCCCTCGCTGGTGCAGTCGGCGGGCGATTCGCCTATGAAGTCGGCTTTGAGGATGGCCCAGTCAATGAACGGAATCAGACTTGAGATGATGAAATAGCCCAGGACCACGGTGAGAACGCCGCTGAACCAGGAAGGGAACAGGTTCTTCTTGATCCAACCGATCACTCCGACACTCAAGCTGGGCGGCGGCAGCACTGGATTGACCTTGCCGTCTGACATATCAGCGCTCCTTCAAGGCCGCGGCCTTGTTGTAGATATTCATCAGGAAGGAGATCGTCAGACTGATCGTCAGATAGACCAGCATCGTGATCGCGACGATCTCGACCGCCTGGCCGGTCTGATTCAGCGTAGTGCCCATGAAAACCGACACCAGATCCGGATAACCGATAGCCACTGCGAGGGACGAATTCTTGGTGAGGTTGAGGTACTGGCTGGTCAAGGGCGGAATGATGACTCGCATTGCCTGCGGAATGATCACCAGACGCAGGGTAGTCCCGCGCTTGAGGCCAAGCGCGGCCGACGCTTCGGTCTGGCCATGACTGACGGCCTGAATGCCGGAACGGACGATCTCTGCGATGAAGGCCGCGGTATAGACCGTCAGCGCGAGCAACAGAGCACCGAGTTCCGGGATCATGACGATGCCACCACGGAAGTTGAAACCACGGAGCTCAGGAACATCCCAATCCATGGGAGAACCCATGGCAAGGAATACCACCAGCGGCAGGCCGATGACCATCGCGATGCCGACGCGAATCGCGGGAAACTGCTGACCGGTTGCTTCCTGCCGCTTGCGTGCCCAGCGATAGAGAAGCACGGCGCCGATAAGGGCGAGAACGAGAACACCCCAGACCACGCCCATGCCCTCCTCCGGCAACGGCGCGGGAAGATAGAGGCCACGGTTGTTGAGGAAGAACATTTCCCCGATTTCCATGCTCTGGCGCGGACCTGGCAAGTTCCGCAGCACCGCGAAATACCAGAAGAAGATCTGCAACAACAAGGGAATGTTGCGGAACGTGTCGACGAATACCGCCGACAGCGTCGACACCAGCCAGTTCTTCGACAACCGCCCGATACCGACGATGAAGCCGACAATGGTGGCAAGCACGATACCCAGCCCGGATACGAGTAGCGTGTTGAGCAATCCGACCCAGAAGGTTCGCCCATACGACATGGTCTCGTTGTAGGGGATCAGGCTCATCACGATGCCAAAACCCGAGGGCTGGCTGAGGAAACCGAGTCCGGTGCTGATGCCCCGTCGCTCCATGTTGGCGACAGTGTTCTGGAAAATCGTCCAGAAGAAATAGACCACGACCAGCGCGGTCAGAATCTGGAAGGTGCGAGCGCGCACTGTGGGGTCGTTCCACAGACGCGCGAAACCACCCGAGCGCGTTGTGCGTTTATCGGCCATGAGCTTCAATCCCGATGACGACAGCACCCGTGCGGGCACTGCGAGGGGCCGGCTGACGCCGGCCCCGGTTGATTCCGCCCGATCAGCGGATCGGCGGTGCGTAAAGGATGCCGCCGTTGTTCCAGAGGTTGTTCATGCCACGCGGCAAGCCCAGCGGTGTGTCAGGACCGACGTTCCGCTCGAACATCTCGCCGTAGTTTCCGACACCTTTGACGATGTTGTAAGCCCAATCGGCAGACAGACCAATGTGCTGTCCGAAATCTCCGGAGGTACCCAGCAGACGCTGGACCTCTGGGTTCTCGGAACTCTTCATCTCATCAACGTTGGCCGAAGTGACGCCGAGCTCTTCGGCGTTGATCTGTGCCTTCAACGTCCATTTGACGACATTGAACCACTGATCGTCACCCTGACGCACGACCGGGCCGAGCGGTTCCTTCGAGATCAGCTCCTCGAGGAGCACTGCAGAGGACGGGTCGTCCAGCTTGCTGCGCAGCGCGGCGAGTTGGGAGATATCGGAAGTCAGCACATCGCAACGATTCGCTGCGAAACCTTGGATGGTCTGATCTGAAGTGTCGAACACCAGTGCATCGTAGCTCATGCCGTTGGCACGGAAATAGTCAGCCAGATTGAGTTCGGTCGTGGTGCCGGCCTGGATACAGACGGTGGCACCATCAAGCTCCTTGGGGCTCTTCACACCAAGGCTGGCACGCACCATGAAGCCTTGGCCGTCGTAATAGTTCACGCCGGTGAAGTTCAGGCCCAGCGAAGCGTCGCGGGTCAACGTCCAGGTCGTGTTGCGAGAAAGAACATCAACCTCGCCGGACTGCAGCGCGGTGAAACGCTCACGCGCGTTCAGCGAACGAAACTGGATCTTGGTGGGATCGCCGAACACCGCAGCAGCGATTGCCCGGCAAGTATCGACGTCGATACCGGTCCAGTTGGCGCGCTCGTCAGGCATCGAGAAACCCGGCAGACCATCGGAAACTCCACAGATGACGCTGCCGCGCTGCTTGACGGTCTCGAGCGTGCTCGCGCTCGCAACACCGGTCGCGACCATTGCGGCTACCGCGGTAATGCCTGCAACCACCACCTTCACTTTGTTGCTCATGTGTCGAAACTCCTTCGATGGGTGAGATGACTATCCTTCGACAGCGACGGCTCACCGCCGCCTTTCCGCGCGCAGCAAGAGCACCGCGGAAATCGAGGACACACTTCAGGGCTTTGGCCGGAAACGACTGGCCGTCGAAACAAGTTGCGACCGGACGATAACGCCGAACTTCGGTGAGCGACACTTAGGGATAGCCCATATTCGGGTTTACCCACGCCACCGGGCGTTCAGGTTCTCTGGCCGGAGCCACGCCTATCTCCACTGCCCGCATCTGTCCAGTGCACGATGCATGCCAGGCAAGCGACCCAGATATGGACCGCCAGTTCAGAGGCGCTCAAGAAGCGAAGGTCGCGTATGCAGTGATTTGTTTTTGTTGGGCAAATCCGGAAGCGGCGCAACTGGCGCCAATGCGCAGGCTTTGCAGCTGCGCCTGGGTCACCGGTTGTGTGGCCGGATCGTCTGCGCGTGAGCGTGCGCCGTCGTGGTGCGCCCGCAGGCGTCGATGCACTCGTGTGCAGCGTCAAACGGAAGGCCGGGGAGAACCCCGGCCCTCCGTCCCGGGCGCTCAGGATGCCGTCTTTTCGACCAGAGCCTCGGCTGGCAAGCCGACGCGCACGTTGCCCCAATGCCGCCCACGAACCGAAATCGGCATTGCCAGGTCGCACAGGATCTCGCCGGTATCCCGCACGTAGGTTTGAAGCAGCATCGGCTGAGTGTTGCGCGCCGCACGCAACTCGGACGGGCGTTCGAACTTGCGGCAGGTTCGGTTCCCCACCAGATCCTTCTCGGGATCACCCGTGAGCGGCTGGGAGAACTTCAGGTTGTGCGTCGACAGATAGCTGTCGGTATTCACTGCCACAGCGAATACGCTGTTCGGAATCGTGCGAAGACTATCCTCGAGAAGCTGTTGGCATTGGCGCCCGAAAGCGTCACCCCACGCGACTTTGAACTTGGGCGGGTTGGTGCCGGGGATGGGCTGATAGTTGCGATCGAAGATATCGATACCGCCCCGCGCAATGCCCTCCAACTCCTCCTGGATACGATCGCGAAAGACTCGCGTCTGGGCGACCGCAAGGTCGAAAGCGCTTTGACCGATTCTGAACCGCGACACCAGCTCCTGAATGGCCTCGGTCGCTTTGGACAGATCGGCAGCCCGATGTTCGGAATCGCGCATGTCCTTGGAAACCTTGCTCGACAGCTCATGAATTCTGCTCACGTTGTCGTGAACCTGGCCGTTGGTCGCCGACAACTCCTCCATGGCCGATGCGATCTGCAGCAATTGCTCGCCGTTGTGCTCGAAATCGGACACCATCTCGCCGAACTGCTGCGCGGAGCGCTCGACCACGTCCTTCGTCTGCTTGACGTTGACGTTGATCACTTCGTTCTCGGAACGGGTATGCGTGACGAGGTCGATCATGCCGTTGATGTTGCCGTTGATCTCTTCGGTTGCCTTGTTGACGCGTTCAGCGAGCTTGCGGACTTCGTCTGCCACCACTGCGAAACCACGGCCGGCCTCTCCCGCGCGCGCCGCTTCGATCGCGGCGTTGAGCGCAAGCAGATTGGTCTGGTCGGCAACGTCACGGATCAGGGCTGCGATCGCCCTGACGCTTTCCGAACGGGTCGACAGCTCATCCACGGTGTTGTTGAAGCGCAGCAATTGCTCGCTGACCGCGTTGATCTTGCTCGCGATATCGCGCATCTCGCTCAGCGAGTTCCTTGCGATGTCGAGATTTGCACTCGTCGAACCTGAGATCATCTGCGTGCTGTTCGAGACATTCTCGATCGCCGCCGTGGATTCGCTGCTGGCGTTGAAGACGGTATCGGTCAACGTACCCTGGTTACTGGCATCCTGAGCCGCACCTTCGATCCTGACCTTCACATGCGCCGCTTCGGTCGCCACGCGAACACTCATGCTCCGCACGTCGCCGATGATCTGCCGCATCTTCGTCGCAAAATGGTTGTAGCTTGCGGCAAGCTCGCGCAGTTCGTCATGGGTCTTCATCGGCAGGTCGCGCGAGAAGTCTCCGTCACCATCGGCCAGCTCGTTGAACACCGAGATGATCTGGCGAACAGGGCTGACGATGAGGTGGCGCAGATAGAAGACCAGGGCAACCGACCCTATAAGACCGATAATCGAAAGCACCACCATGAGGTACAAGCCGCCGCTGAGCGACTGAGCGACCTGTTCGCGCAAGGTGGCCGATGCATCCGAGGCGGCAAGCACGGCGTTGATCTCGGTCGTACGCAGATAGTAGGCGACGACGTAGGCGAAGTTGATGACAAGCAGAAGAAGAATGCTGGCCACCTTTTTCGTCAAGGTATTCCAGAACGTCTTCTCCATCCATTCGTAGAATGCCCAGAAGCTACTCATCGGTCCCCCCCGCCTATTACATAAGTTATGGCAGTTTAACGGACATTGCGGGCAGAACTTGAGCCCTTATAGGACGAATCAGTACTAAGTCACGGTCGTAAGCCTTTCGTTTGCCCGCATTGCGGGGACATGCGAAAATCCGAGCTTGCGCTCACCTGCGCCAATCCCATATACGATCAGCAGTTCAGGACACCATGACCGACGAAACCAGCTCGACGCCGCAGCAGGATGAAAACCACATCATCGCCGAGCGACGCGAGAAACTCGCCGCCTGGCGCGCGAGCGGCAAGGCTTTCCCCAACGACTTTCTACGCGAGAACACCGCCGGAAAGCTCGACGAGCTCTACGGCGACAAGGACGGCGAAGCCTTCGAGGCGATGCCGGTCGAAGTTCGGGTGGCGGGTCGGGTCATGCTCAAGCGTGTCATGGGCAAGGCGAGTTTCATCACCATTCAGGATCTGTCAGGTCGCATCCAGCTCTACGTGACCCGTGACGCAGTCGGCGAAGAGACCTACGCAGAGTTCAAGCACTGGGACATCGGCGACATCGTCGGTGCGGTTGGCACCCTCTTCAAGACCAAAACCGGCGAACTGACGATCAAGACCAGCGAGATCCGCCTGCTGACCAAGAGTCTGCGCCCGCTCCCCGACAAGTTCCATGGTCTGACCGACGTCGAACTCAAGTACCGACAGCGCTACGTCGACCTGATCATGAATGAGCAGACGCGCTTCACCTTCGTCGCGCGCAGCCGCATGGTGCAGTCGATCCGCAATTACATGATGCAACATGGGTTTCTCGAAGTGGAAACGCCGATGATGCACCCTATTCCGGGCGGCGCCGCCGCCAAGCCCTTCACGACGCACCACAACGCGCTCGACATGGAGCTTTTCCTGCGCATCGCCCCTGAGCTTTATCTCAAGCGGCTGGTGGTCGGCGGCTTCGAAAAAGTCTTCGAGGTCAATCGCAACTTCCGTAACGAAGGGCTCAGCCCACGGCACAACCCCGAGTTCACGATGATGGAGTTCTACGAGGCGTACGCGAACTACCGCACCCTCATGGACTTCACCGAAGGCCTCATCCGCCACTCGGCGCGCGAAGCACTCGGCTCGGAAGTCTTTGTCTATCAGGGTCGTGAGCTCGACCTGTCTCGCCCCTTTGCCCGATTGACCATGGTCGAGGCAATCCGCAAACATCATCCCGGTTTCTCCGAAGAGCAACTCAAGGACGCTGGCTGGATTCGCGCCAAACTTGATGAGATGAAGGTCGAGGTTTCCCCCCCCGCCGGTCTCGGTACGCTGCAGCTGGTGCTCTTCGAAGAGACCACCGAGGCGGACCTGTGGGAGCCGACCTTCATTATTGACTACCCGGCCGAGGTGTCGCCGCTCGCGCGCCGCAACGACAACGATCCGGATATCACCGAGCGCTTCGAGCTTTTCATCGTCGGTCGCGAGATCGCCAACGGTTTCTCCGAGCTCAACGACCCCGAGGACCAGGCTGCGCGCTTCCTCGAACAGGTGCAGGCAAAGGAAGCCGGCGACGAAGAGGCGATGTACTTCGACGCCGACTACATCCGCGCCCTCGAGTACGGTCTGCCTCCAACCGGCGGTTGCGGGATCGGCATCGACCGGCTGGTCATGCTGCTGACCGATTGCGCGTCGATTCGCGACGTAATCCTCTTCCCACACATGCGGCCGGAGTGATCCCCCTCGCGGCCGTCAACCGACCGTCCAGGCTTTCTTGATGGCTGACACGTCGTTGCAGCCGGCATCGCTTCACCTGCGTGAGGATGGGACTCCCTTCTCCGCAATCTATGGCGATGTCTATCACACGGCTGCCGGGGGGCTTCAGCAGGCCCGTGAGGTTTTCCTCACCGGCAACCGCTTGCCCGAACGCTGGTGCGACCGCAGGCGTTTCGTCGTGCTCGAGACCGGATTCGGTCTCGGGCTCAATTTTCTTGCCACCTGGGCCGCCTGGCGCCAGGATCCGAATCGCTGCGATCGGCTGCATTTCGTCTCGGTCGAAAAGCACCCCTTTACGCTTCGAGACCTGGCTCGTGCGCACAGGGCATGGCCCGAACTCGCTGCTGAAGCATCCGAGCTTCAGGCCGAATGGCCTGAGCTGACCCCGGGATTCCACCGTCTCAACCTCGCGGGCGGCCGCGTCATCCTGACCCTGCTCTTCGGCGATGCCCTCGAGCAGTTGCAGCAACTCGAATGTCGGGCCGACGCGATCTTTCTGGACGGATTCGCCCCAGGCAAGAACCCTGAGATGTGGTCGTCTTCGGTGTTCGCCGAACTGGCGCGTTTGAGCTCAGCCGACGCCACTCTCGCCACCTGGTCGGTCAGCGGCGAAGTGCGCCGTGGTTTGGCGGCGGTCGGTTTCGAGTGCACAAAGCATCCGGGCAGAGGCAGCAAGCGCGAGCTCCTGCGCGGACATCGCCACGCCGGTGTTCAAGCTGACACAGTCGAAAACACCACACGACACGCCCTGGTCATCGGTGCCGGACTTGCCGGCACCAGTATCGCCGAGCGGCTTGCAGCGAGAGGCTGGAGGATCGATCTCATCGATGGTGAGGCGGGCCCGGGGCGCGGGGCGTCAGGTAACCATGCCGGCGTGCTGCGCCCCTTGCCAAGCCTGGACGACAATCCACTAGCCCGGCTGACCCGCGCCGGCAGCCTTTTTGCTGCCCACCTGTTGCGGCAGATGGAGCGAAAAGATCTGCCGATTCGCTGGGATCCCTGCGGCGTGCTTCACTTGGCTCGTGACCCGCGGCACGAGCAAAAGCAGCAAGCCATTGTCACGCGTCATGGCTATCCGCCATCCTTTCTGCGCTTCGTCGACCGCAGCGAAGCCTCGGGCATCGCCGGCTGGCCGGTCGAACTCGGTGGCTGGTGGTTTCCGGGCGGTGGATGGGTGCAACCGCACAGCCTGTGTGCCGCAAACATCGCGTCGCAACCCGGGGCCATACGCTGTCTGTTCGGGAAGCCGGTTGCAACAGTCGAACGGGTACAGGACCAATGGCATGCACGGGACGCGCAGGGGGTGACGATTGCGTCGGCCCCGCTTGCCATTCTCGCAAACGGCACCGAAATTCTGGGCTTTCCGGACGCGGCAATCCTCCCAGTGCGCAGCGCACGCGGTCAGGTCTCCCACTTTTCCGTTCCCGGTGACGCTGCTCCGAAAGTGGTCGTCTGTCGCCTCGGCTATGTCAGCCCCTCCGTGGATGGCACGCTGTGCGCCGGGGCTACCTTCTCGGTCGATGACCCAGATGCCGCCTGGCGAGAGACGGATCACGCGGAGAACCTCGCCAAACTCGACTTCATCCTGCCCGGATTCGCAGATGCGCATCGAGAAAGCGCCGTCGGGGGCCGCGTGGGGTTTCGCCCGGCCTCGCCCGACCGCCTTCCAATCGTCGGCGCCCTGCCCACCGCCTCGTCCGGCGATTTGCCGACCTCTCTCTCGGACCTGCCCCGGCAACCGGGGCTCTTTGTGGTCTCCGGCTTCGGTGCCCGGGGTCTGGTCTGGGCGGGCATCGTGGCCGAGACGCTCGCGAGCCAACTCGATGGCGATCCGCTGCCGATCGAGCGTGATCTGGTCGCCGCAATCGACCCCGGCCGCTACGTTCTACGACCAGTTCGCAAACAAAGGCTTCGTGGCGAAGCCTGATACGGTGTTCGCGCGGCATGCGCCGAGGCAGCTATAATTCGCCCGCCCCCGGCGTTGATCGCCAACCTCCATCAAGGCATTCATGGACGCTATCCCGCTCTTCTTCGTGCTCGGATTCGTTGCCCGCCTCGCGCGCTCGGACCTGAAGATTCCCGGGCAACTCTACGAAGCGCTGTCGATCTATCTGCTTCTCGCCATCGGCCTCAAGGGAGGCATGGAGCTCGCGAAACAGGATGCACTCGCGCTTCTCCCTCAGGCCATGTCAGTGCTTGTTCTTGGTGCGATCATTCCATTGATTGCCTTTCCGGTACTGCACAAGCTCGGCAAGCTCGACCGCTTCAACGCAGCCGCCATCGCAGGCCACTACGGCTCGGTCAGTGTAGTCACCTTCGCGGTGGCCGTGGATTACCTCATTGCACGTGGCATCGCCTACGAGGCCTACATGCCGCTATTCCTCGTGCTCCTGGAGATGCCGGGCATTGCCGTGGGTATCCTGCTCGCCAAGATGGGCAGCGATCTGCGCAAGGTGCGCTGGGGTGTGTTGAGCCACGAAATCTTTCTCGGCAAGAGCATGGTCCTGCTCGCCGGTGGTCTGATCATCGGCTGGATCGCAGGTCCGGCCGGCCTCGAGCCGCTTGAACCCCTGTTCTTCGATCTGTTCAAAGGGGTCCTGTGCCTGTTCCTGCTGGAGATGGGGCTGGTTGCCGCAAGTCAGGCGTCGGCCCTGCGCACGAGCGGAGTGTTCCTGGTCGTGTTCGCTGTGGTCATGCCAATCGTCTCGGCGCTTATCGGTACAGTGGCCGGTCTGTTGATCGGTCTGTCGCCGGGTGGAACGCTGTTACTCGCCACCTTGGCAGCCAGCGCCTCCTACATTGCCGCACCCGCCGCAATGCGTATCGCGATTCCGGAAGCGAACCCCGGGATCTCGATCACGGCGGCACTCGTGGTGACCTTTCCATTCAACATCCTTCTCGGTATCCCTCTGTACGACATGATCGTGAGATTTGCTCATGGAAGCTGAAACCCATACCCCCCAGCCGTGCAAACTCGTGGTGATCATCTCCGAGGCGGCCATCGAGCAGTCCCTCGCAGACGAGGTAATGCAGCTCGGCGCACACGGTTACACCGTTTCGGATGTTCGCGGCCAGGGCCGGCACGGCGCGCGCAGCGCGCTGTGGGGCGCAGACCGCAGTATCCGCATGGAGATTCTCTGCGACGAGGAGACCTCGCTTGCGATCCTGCAGCACGCCGAGAAGACCTATTTCCGCCACTACGCCATGGTCGCCTATGTCGCGGACGTGGGCGTGCTGCGCCCGGCGAAGTTCAAGCATCAGCGCTGACGAGGTGGTAGCGTAAGGCGCTCGCCCACCTCGTAGTTCGATTCCGCATCAAATATAGCGCGCCAGGCGCGCGAGGACACGTTCGCGACCAAGTACCTCGAGCACCGCATCGATCGAAGGCGTCTGCGGCACGCCCAGGACTGCGACCCGTAGCGGAATCGCGACCTGCGGCATCTTCATGCCGAGTTCGGTCATCGTCTGCTTGATCGCCTCACTCAGCGCGCCCCTGGTCCACTCCACGCTCTCCAGTCGACTCTTCAGGTCGAGCAGCGCAGCGCGTGCGCGTTCGGTCAGATGCTGCTCCAGCAGTTCGGCTGGGACATGTACATCGAGCAGGAACAACTCGGCAGAGTCCGCGAGTTCGTTCAGGTTGTCCACCCTGTCCTTGTAGAGTGCGATCACTGACTCCAGCGCCGGCCCACCCTCCGGGTCGATGCCTCTGCGCGCGAGACGGTTGGCGACGTCGGCGGCAAGTGCGGCATCGCTGGACTGTCGAATGTACTGACCGTTGAGCCAGTTGAGTTTCTCGGTATTGAACTGGGCTGCCGATGGTGTGATGTGATCGAGATCGAACCACTGCACGAACTGCTCGCGTGAAAAGATCTCGTCGTCACCATGGCTCCAGCCCAGGCGTGCGAGGTAGTTGATGACCGCATCCGGCAGATAGCCGTCTTCGTGATACTGCATCACACTGACCGCGCCATGACGCTTTGAGAGCTTGGTACCGTCATCCCCCAGAATCATGGACAGGTGGGCAAACAGCGGCACCTGCGCCCCTAGCGCCTTCATGATGTTGATCTGTCGCGGGGTATTGTTCACATGATCGTCGCCGCGAATGACGTGCGTAATGGCCATGTCGAGATCATCCACGACCACGCAGAAGTTGTACGTCGGGGTGCCATCGGCACGGGCGATCACCAGATCGTCGAGCTCCTTGTTCGCGATCACGATGCGGCCTTTGACCAGGTCGTCCCACGCGACGACACCGTCTGGCGGATTGCGGAAACGGACCACTGGCTTGGCGCCCTCCGGCGGAGTCGGTAGTACCTTACCCTCTTCCGGGCGCCAGCGACCGTCGTAGCGAGGCTTCTCGCCCTGCGCGCGCTGCTCCTCGCGCATTCGGTCAAGTTCCTCGGTCGTCGCATAACAGTAGTAAGCGGTGCCTGCTGCCAGCATGTCGGCGATCACCGCCTTGTAGCGCTCCATGCGTTGCATCTGATAGAACGGCCCTTCATCCGCATCGAGTCCGAGCCAGGCCATTCCATCGAGAATGGCCTGTACAGCCTCGGGAGTCGAGCGTTCGACATCGGTATCCTCGATACGTAGAATGAAGCTGCCCGCATGGCGCCGAGCGTAGGCCCAACAGAACAATGCAGTACGGGCTCCACCAATATGCAGATAACCAGTGGGGCTGGGAGCAAAACGGGTACGGACGTTCTCGGACATCGAAGAGGCAGCCTCTGAAGATAGCGACCGGCGCGATCACCGGAACGCAGAAAACAAAAAACCCCGTAGCGCATGCTGCGGGGTTTCGTGTGTGGTGGGCGGTACTGGGATCGAACCAGTGACCCCTGCCGTGTGAAGGCAGTGCTCTACCGCTGAGCTAACCGCCCCCGTAGAAAGATCGGCATTCTAAGGGCGAGACGTATGAGCGTCAAGCACTAGCTCGGAGCTCAGGCACTTTTCTCGTACAACAACCATCAGTTATGCGCAGTGCGCATTATTTCTCTAACAACAGCGCCTGGGCGACGGATAATCAGGCGTCCAAGTCAGGCAGCCTCGAGCTCATGCCATGGTGATGAAAGTATGAACGATACCGGGACGATAACGTCCTGGAAGCACCTCCGGTCCCGATTCTGCAGCTGGCTCCTTGCGGGCACCGCTCTTTTTGTACTCGTCCTTGACGCTCCGGTCCAGGCCAACGTCGGGAGTGCTTCTTCCGCTGTCAGCCTCACAGCGGATGAGCGCGCCTTTCTTGCAGCCAACTTCCCGATCGTTTTTGTCAGCCAGACCAACTATCCGCCCTTCGAGTTCGTCGACGAAGTCGGTGACCGTCGCGGCATGATGATCGAGCTGGCGCGCTGGATCTCTACGGAGCTCGGATTCCATGCCGAGTTCACAGACACCACGTTTCAGGAAGCGCAGGAAGCCGTGCTAGATGGCAAGGCCCATGTGCTGACCAGCTTCTTCTACAGCGAAGCACGTGACCAACTCTTCGATTTCACGCGTACTGTCTTTCTCGTACCTGCGTCCATCTTCGTCAGCGCAGCCCGCCCTGATATCAGCGCGCTGCAAGACCTCAACGGCAGACGCATCGCGATACAGCGCGGAGACTATGCCAAGACCTTTCTCGAATCGCGGAACATCGAGTTTACGCCGGTTCCCACCGCCGATTTCGCAACCGCCGCTCAGGCCGTTATCGACGGTGAGGCTGACGCAATGATTGGTGATGAGCAGATCGTGCTGTATTACCTGTATCGGAATCAGCTCAACGAACAAATGAAGATCGTGGGCGAACCGCTGTACACCGGCCGCAACGCGATGGCAGTCCGAGACGGCAATCTTCTGCTGCGGTCGATCCTCGACAAGGGCATTGCCCACGCACAGGAAACTGGCACACTTGACCGACTCACATCGAAATGGATCGGCACGCCGCTTCCGACGCACCGGTCCGAGTTGTCCGCATATTGGCCCTACGCCGCGGCCGTACTCTTCCTTCTGATCTGGACAAGCATATGGAACCTCCGGCTTCGACAGATTGTGCGACGGCGAACGGCCCAGCTATGGAGTAACGAGCGCCGCCTGAAGGACATCCTGCAGGGGACGCAGGCAGGCACCTGGGAGTTTGACCTGCAAAGCAGAACATACGACATCAGTGACTTCTGGGCCGGGATGCTCGGCTACACGGTCGACGAACTCAGACCACTCAGCGAGGAAACTCGCCAGGCGCTCCTGCACCCGGACGATGAGCACCAGGCTCGGGGCCTGCTTGAACGCCATGTCGCCGGCGAACTCGAACACTATTCATGCGAAATCCGCATGAAACACAAGCATGGACACTGGGTGTGGGTACTCGACCGCGGGCAAGTTTCGCGACGAAACAGGGCGGAGAAACCGGTCTCGGTTTCGGGTACGTCCATCGATATCAGCAAGAGCAAGCAACGTGAGCAGGAGCTGCAGCTTGCTGCCAGCGTGTTCGGCAATGCACGCGAAGGCATCACCATCGCTGATGCAAGCGGCCAGATACTGGAGATCAACGAGGCCTTCTCGCGGATTACCGGTTATACGCGCGAGGAAGCCATTGGAAGCAACCCCCGAATACTCAGTTCAGGC
>NZ_WTVM01000073.1 GCF_012910885.1 Azoarcus taiwanensis
CACAAACTCCTCACAGCTGGCGTAATCGCGCTGACGCTTGGCATCGGATTTCCGACCCAGCCGGCGTTCGCCGAGCAAGCATCCGGCCAGACCCTGGTCCAACCCAATCGTTTCGGCCTGCCGGACTTTGCCGATCTGGTCGAAGAGGTTGGTGCCGCTGTCGTGAACATCACCGTCGTCCGCCGCATCGCTGCAACCGAAGGCGGTCCGATGATGGAGGATCCGATGTTCGACCTGCTGCGCCGCTTCGGTGTGCCGGTGCCGAGTATCCCCGGACCTGAGCGCGGCCCGCGCAGTTCGCGTGGCATCGGTTCGGGCTTTATCGTCAGCAGCGACGGCTACGTACTGACCAACGCCCATGTGGTGGCTGAGCGTGGGGCCGACACCGAGGTCAATGTCCGGCTCATCGACGGACGCGAATTCAAGGCCGAGGTCATCGGCACCGACGAGCGTACCGATATCGCATTGCTCAAAATTGACGCGACGGACCTGCCAATCGTCAAGACGGGCGATCCCGAGCAATCCCGCGTTGGCGAATGGGTCGTCGCGATGGGTGCGCCGTTCGGCTTCGAGCACACGGTCACTGCCGGCATCATCTCGGCCAAGGCGCGCCGTCTGCCGACCGAAAATTTTGTGCCCTTCATCCAGACCGACGTCGCAATCAACCCCGGCAACTCCGGCGGCCCGCTGTTCAACCTTGCGGGCGAGGTCATCGGCATCAATGCACAGATCTACTCCCGGTCCGGCGGTTTCATGGGAATTTCTTTCTCGATCCCGATCGATGTCGCGCTCGGCGTGAAAGACCAGTTGCTCGAGTTCGGCCGCGTGCAACGCGGCAAGCTAGGCGTGACCATCCAGCCGGTGGATGACGATCTCGCCCAGACCTTCGGCCTGCCCGAGCCCACCGGCGCACTGGTCTCCAGCGTTGAGCCGGACAGCGCGGCCGACAAGGCAGGGTTGCAGCCGGGTGACGTGGTTTTGTCGGTCAATGGCGTCAAGGTAGCCAGCTCGGCTGACCTGCCGCGCATGATCGGTGAAAAGCGGCCGGGCACCCGCATCGAGCTCGAACTCTGGCGTGAGGGCGTCAAGCGCAACGTGACCGCAACTCTCGACGAGATGCAGCCCGACGTCGTCGCTCAGGCGGCAACTCCCCCCGGACGTGGCGAAGACACCGGCAGTCGGCTGGGCTTGACTGCACGTGCGCTCGGTAGCGGTGAGGCAAGCCGTCTGGGCGTCGCCGGAGGCATCATCGTCGAGGCGGTCAGTGGCCCGGCCGAAGCGGCCGGCGTGCGACCCGGCGATGTCGTCCTCGCACTCAACAACCGTCAGGTCACGAGCGTGGCCGAGTTCAGACGTATGGTTGAGAACGCCGGCGCGCGCTTCGCCCTGCTGATCCAGCGTGGCAACTCGCGAATCTTCGTTCCGGTTCGGATCGAGTGAGATGGCTTGACTGGCGGATGCCCCCGGCATCCGCCAGTCACGTTTCGGATTTCAGACCTTGAAGCGGCCCACCGACTCCTGAAGACGGGCCGCGAGTTCCTCAAGCGCCCGGGCCGCCCTGACGGTTTCCTCAATCGCAAGATCGTTGTCGCGAGCCATCTTGGCGATCGCCTCGATGCTCTGGGTAGCGCTCTCGCTGGCGGTCCGCTGGCTGTCGGTGGCCGCCGCGATACGGTCGAGACCCTGGCCCACCTCCGCTACCGCCTCGTTCGCCCCCTCGAGCACGCCAGAGACAGTCGTCGCCGCTTCACGACTGCTCACGAGGTGCTCGAGTCCGAGCTCGATCGACGACTTGACCGAGTTCGAACGATTGATGATCTCGGCCGTAACCGCATCGATCTCACCCGCCGAGCGGGCTGACTTCTCGGCCAGCTTGCGCACTTCATCGGCAACCACTGCAAAACCACGCCCCTGTTCGCCGGCTCGCGCCGCCTCGATTGCGGCGTTGAGCGCGAGCAGGTTGGTTTGCTCGGCAATCTCGCGGACTTCACTGGTCATGCCGGTGATTGACTGAGTCGATGCGACAAAAGCCTGAACCGATTCGGCCATGTGCTGCACCGCGCGCTCGACCTCTTCAACTTCTGTGATCAGGTGTGCCAGGCTTTCACGCCCCTGATTCGAGCGGGCCTGGCTCTCGCGCGAACGGGCACGCACCTCCTCGGTACTCTCTGCGATATGCGCAATGCTGTCGTTCAGACCCTCGACAGCGCCCGCTGCATTGAGCGACTGCTGATTCTGACGGTGCGAACTCGCGGCAAGACGTGTCGCACCATCGGCCAGCGATCCGGCACTACGGGTGACCTCAGCGGCCGACTGATCCACGTTGCGCACCAGTCCGGCTATCGTGCCGAGCATGCTGTTGAACGTCGTCGCGGTAAGCCCGATCTCGTCCTGCCGTTTGGCCGGAATCCGGCGGGTCAGGTCGCCTTCGCCCTTGGCGATTTCCGCAAGGTTGCCCGACAGTTGGGCAAGCGGCACGGACACGAAGCGACGGATGAAGAAGTAGATGAAGCCGATCAGCGGCAATGAGACGAGTACCGCGAAAAGCACGCTCTTGTTGCGCAAGGAGGTGACCGCCTCGTTGGCGCGGTCGAGCGAAATGCGCATCGACACCGCGCCCAGAACCTCCCCTTCCGCCGCCTGGTGACAGACGATGCAATCCTTGCCGAGATAGTTGGGCGAAGCGAGCGACGGGATGATGACGCGAAGATGTTCGCCGAAGCGCGCGTCGCTCTCGACGCTCACGAATTGCCGCGCACTCGCGAGCACAGACGCCTCGGTGGCATCGGGTTGCGGCTGACTTGGTAGCCCCGGGCCATAGAGACGGTTCAGCGCGTCCCCGCGCAGCACGCGAAGCTCCCCGACCGAAGACAGCTCCTGAATCTGGTCCAGGAAAACTTCACGCTGGCCGATGGTGCCGGTGATCATCATGCCGGTCAGCCCGGCCATCGTCATCTCGTTGATGCTTTCCGCAAAATCGGTCGCCTGTGCGATTGCGATGTTGCGGTTGACACCGGTTTCCCACACGATCTTGCCACCCCAGGCCAGTACCAGCATCAGCCAGATTACGGCCGTCAATCTCACCCAGATTGGAAGTGCGGAGCGTTGAGGAGGCGTTGTTACAGACAAGTCGTGTTCCTTGTTCATGGCCCAGGTCCGGTTCAAGGTCGTTCAGATTCTCGGATATCGCGTACAGCTTAACGGCGGACGTGAACATATCGAAAGTAATACTGCACGCTCACGACCCAAACCCGCTGTTCATTGCCGGGAGCGCATGCCTGCATTCCATTGCGCGGCACCCTGCGAGCGCTATCGGCCGACAACTTTAGTCAATGCTGATATTATTGCGGGCGAGATGGTCGGCGGACCTCCGTGATGCAGGGACCCGGTCCTCGCATCGAGCAGCACTCGATCCAGTTACTGTTTCGCCACGCTTGATCATTTAACGGCGATTCCTTCAGCAACTTTAGTTCCAGCCCGCGCTTGTCCGGAGCGGTCCAGAGCGAATTGCCGATTGCATGAACCTCGCCGAAGCTCCGTTGTCGATCATCAGCCACGAAAGGCTCCCGCTCACTCATCAACAAGAGGCACGTCCAATGAAGAAGAATCTGTTCCGCATCACCCTTGGCGCTCTCGCCCTCGCAGTCACCGCCGGTGCTCAAGCTCAGGTCACCGCCGAAGACATGGTCAAGTTCCGCCAGTCCGGCTACACCTTCATGAACTGGAACATGGGCAAGATCAAAGCCATGGCCGTCGATGGCGCCCAGCCCTACAACCAGGAGCAGATCGTCGCAGCGGCTAACGTCATTGCCGCCATCGCCAACTCCGGCATGGGCGCGCTCTACTCACCCGACACACTGAACGCCACCGGCTGGAAGCCGACCCGCCTCAAGGCCAACTTCTTCGAAGAACCCGAAAAGGTTCGCGAAGTCGCGGTGAACTTCATCCAGCAAGCCAACAAGATGCAGGAGGTCGCGGTCAATGGCGACCAGCAAGCGGTGGCTGCCCAGTTCAACCAGCTGGTGGAATCCTGCCGTGGCTGTCACCAGAACTTCCGCGGGGACTGATCGTCCGATCACGTCAGCGAGTGAAAAAGCCGCCTGATGGCGGCTTTTTTTGTTGGTTCCGGATCTACCAGCCGAGATCCGGCGGTGGCGGGGGCGCCGGAATCCAGCTGCCGTTCGAGAACCACATCGCGAAGCCAGTGATCGCCAGGACTATGACGAGTGCGATCCAGCCACCTCCACGCGCGGGTTCAGCCTTGTCGTCGGCAACCTTCTTGTTGCCGGTGATCATCGGTCCGATCAGGTCGTTCTTCTTGAAGATCGCGTAAAAGAGCACCGCCGCGACATGCAGCGCGATCAGCGCGTAGATGTAGTTCTCCATCTGCCGGTGCAAGGTGCTCAAGTCATTGCTGGTCGACGACGACACCGCCGCCGCCAGCGGCCCGCGGAACACGATATCGTCGTTGGAGAACAGGCCGGTGACAGCCTGGAAACCGATCAGACCGAGCAGTGCGAAAACGGACAGGGCACCGAGCGGATTGTGGCCCAGACCCTGCCAGCTGCCTCGCAGACAAGCCATCAAGCGCCCCGGCGTGGGGAAGAAGTTCCAGAACCGGGCGTGAGTCGACCCGACGATGCCCCACACGATGCGGAAGACGATGAGGCCGAAGATCATGTGGCCGAAACGGCCGTGCCATATCATCGACTCGTTGGTCTTGAGGTTGATCGAGATCATCGCAGCAGCGACCAGCACGACCAGCAGCCAGTGAAACAGGCGGGTGGGCAAATCCCACACCCGGATCTTGCGAAATTCCATTTACCCTTCCTCTCGTTTTGTCTGCAATCGTCGCTCCCTCCCCTTCAAGGGGAGGGCTGGGGTGGGGATGGGTTGATGGGTGGCGGTCTCCAACCCATCCCCCTCCTGACCTCCCCCTTGAAGGGGGAGGAGCTGTGCATGGCCTCAGCTCACGAACCCGATTGCCGGGTTGATACTTCAGATGCGGCCGAGCACCCGCTTGCGACCCGCCGTGACGCAAGAAATTCACCCAGTATACCGGCGGTATGGGAGCGAGACCGGTCGCACACCTGCTCGACCGGCCCCTCGGCAACGATCTCGCCACCCCGCTCGCCCCCCTCCGGCCCGAGGTCGATGCGCCAGTCAGCCTCGGCCATCACGTCCAGGTCGTGCTCGATGACCAGCACCGTGTGGCCGGCGTCGGCGAGACGATGGAGCACCCGGATCAGCTTCTCGACGTCGGCCATGTGCAGGCCGACCGTGGGTTCGTCGAGGACATAGAGGGTGTGCTTCTCCGGCGGCAGCGGGCGGCCACCGGTGGCCGCGCCCTCGCCGGCACGCCCGCGCACCTTGGCCAGCTCGGTGACCAGCTTGATGCGCTGGGCCTCGCCACCGGAAAGGGTCGGGCTGGGCTGGCCGAGCGTCAGGTAGCCGAGGCCGACGTCCTGCAGCAGGCGCAGCGGGTGGGCGATGGCGGGGTGCGCCTCGAAGAACTCGACCGCGTCGTCGATCGGCATCGCCAGCACCTCGGCCACGGTCTTGCCGCGCCAGCGCACCGACAGGGTCTCGGGGTTGAAGCGGGCGCCGCCGCAGGCTTCGCAGGGCAGCTTCACGTCGGGCAGGAAGTTCATCTCCACCGTGATCTGGCCCTGGCCCTCGCACACCGGGCAGCGCCCGGCGCCGGTGTTGAACGAGAAGCGCGACGCGGTCCAGCCGGCGGTGCGGGCGTCGAAGGTGTCGGCGAAGAGCTTGCGGATCGGGTCCCAGAAGCCGACGTAGGTCGCCGGGCAGGAGCGCGGTGTCTTGCCGATCGGCGTCTGGTCCACCTCAAGCACCCGGCCGACCGCCTGCCAGCCGTGGATCGCGCGACAGCCGACGAGCTGCGGTTCGGTGTGGGCCGGCTTGCCGCCGGTCGCGGCCTTCTTGCCCCGCCCGCGCGCCACGGTCGCCGAACTGGCCGCACCGGGCAGGCAACTCGCCAGCGAGGCCAGCAGCACGTCGCGTGCGAGCGAAGACTTGCCCGAGCCGGACACGCCGGTGACCACCGTCAGCCGGCCGAGCGGCACCCGCGCGCTGACCAACTTGAGGTTGTGCAGATCGGCGCCCTCGACCACCAGCGCCGGATGATCCTCCGGCATCGCCCGGCGCGGCTGCAGCGGGTGCGGCAGGGGGGTGCGCAGACATGCACCGGTGGCCGATTCCGACGCGGCGACCAGGTCTTCCAGCCGACCCTCGGCGACCACCCGGCCGCCGCGCACCCCGGCCCCCGGGCCGAGATCGATGACATGGTCGGCGCGGCGGATGGTGTCTTCGTCGTGCTCGACGACCAGCAAGGTGTTGCCGCGGTCGCGCAGGGCTTCGAGGGTGTCGAGCAGCAGGCGGTTGTCACGCGGGTGCAGGCCGATGGTCGGTTCGTCGAGGATGTAGCACACGCCGCGCAGGTTGGAGCCGAGCTGGGCGGCGAGCCGGATGCGCTGGGCCTCGCCGCCGGACAGGGTCGGCGCGCCCCGGTCGAGCGCGAGATAGCCGAGCCCGACCTTCTCGAGAAAGGCAAGGCGGCTGCGGATCTCGGTGACCAGATCGCGCCCGATGTCGGCCTCGCGGCCTTCCAGCTCGAGGGTGTCGAAGAAGCCGGCGACCCGCTCCACCGGCAGCGCCGACAGTTCGTGAATGCCGAGGGCGCGGTAACGCACCGCCCGCGCGACCGGGTTCAGGCGGGCACCGTCGCAGCTCGGGCAGGTCTGGTCTGCGGCCACGGCGTCGTTGTCGTCGAGATCGAGGGTGTTCGGATCCTCGATGCGGCCGGACACCGCCAGCCCGGTGCCGTAGCAGCTGGGGCACCATCCATGCTTGGCGTTGTAGGAGAACAGGCGCGGGTCCGGCTCCGGAAAGCTGGTGCCACAGCACGGGCAGGCGCGCTTGGTCGAGAAGCTCTGCGGCGCGGCACCGACCGCGCCCAGCTCCAGCACCTTGACCACGCCCTTGCCGTGCTCAAGTGCCTCAGCGAGCTGGGTGCGCAGACTGGCCTCGTTGGCGGCGCGCACCACGACCATGCCCACAGGCAGGTCGATCACATGCTCCTTGTAGCGGTCCAGCCGCGGCCACTTGCGCGTCGGCAGGTAATCGCCATCCACCCGCAGTTGCTCGTAGCCCTTACCGCGCGCCCATTTGGCGAGGTCGGTGTACAAGCCCTTGCGGTTGACGATGAGCGGCGCGAGCACTTCGACCGACTTGCCGGCGTAGTCGCGCATGACTTGCGCCGCGATCGCGTCGAAGCTTTGCGGCACCACCGGCACCTCGCAATCCGGGCAGTACTGGGTGCCGAGCTTGACGTAGAGCAGCCGCAGAAAGGGCTGGATCTCGGTCAGCGTGCCGACCGTGCTCTTGCGCCCGCCGCGGCTGACGCGCTGCTCGATGGCCACCGTGGGTGGAATGCCGAACAACGCGTCCACGTCCGGCCGGCTGGACGGTTGCACGAACTGGCGCGCGTAGGCGTTGAGCGATTCCAGGTACCGCCGCTGGCCCTCGCCGAAGACGATGTCGAAGGCCAGCGTGGACTTGCCCGAGCCGGACAGGCCGGTGATCACGGTGAAGCGGTCGCGCGGGATGTCGAGACTGACGTCCTTGAGGTTGTGTTCGCGCGCATGACGGATTTCGATGGCCTGCGCGCGGGTGACCGGCCAGCCGGCACGCGCTTCGGCTGCGACCAGCGCGGTGGTCGGCGCCGCGAGTGCCGCCTGCCAATCGCGCAGCGCGCGCCCGGTGTGCGAGGCCTCGCAGGCCATCACCGTGTCCGGCGTACCCTCGACGACGATCGCGCCGCCGGCGTCGCCGCCTTCCGGACCGAGGTCGACGATCCAGTCGGCTGCCGCGAGCACGTCCAGGTTGTGCTCGATGACGACCAGCGCATGGCCGGCGTCGAGCAGCTTGTCGAAGGCGCGCAGCAGAACTGCCACGTCCTCGAAGTGCAGGCCGGTGGTCGGCTCATCGAACAGGAACAGCAGCCGGTCGGCGCCCTTGTCGGTCTTCTTGCCCCTGCCGCGTGTCTTGCCGGCCTCGGCGAGATGGCCGGCGAGCTTCAGGCGCTGGGCCTCGCCGCCGGACAGGGTCGGCACCGGCTGGCCGAGCCGCAGGTAGTCCAGGCCGACGTCGGCCAACGGTGCGAGCACCCGCTGGATTTCGGCGTCATCGGCGAAAAAGGCCAGCGCCTCGGACACCGTCATCTCGAGCACGTCGGCCACCGATTGGCCGCGCACCTCGAGTTCGAGCACCTCGGGGCGGTAGCGTTTGCCGTCGCAGTCCGGGCAGCGCAGATAGACATCGGAGAGGAACTGCATCTCGACATGCTCGAACCCGGAGCCGGTGCACGTCGGGCAGCGGCCAGTGCCGGCGTTGAAGCTGAAGGTGCCGGGCGTATAGCCGCGTTGTTTGGCCTCCGGCAGCGCCGCGAACTGCTTGCGGATCGCGTCCCAGGCGCCGACATGGCTGACCGGGTTGGAGCGCGCGCTCTTGCCGATCGGCGACTGGTCGACCATGACCACGCCAGCGAGATGCTCGAGGCCATCGAGCGCTTCGAACGCACCGAGGCTTTCGGTCGCCTGGCCGAAGTGCCGTGCCAGCGCCGGGTGGAGCACGTCCTGAATCAACGTGGACTTGCCCGAGCCGGACACGCCGGACACACACACCAGCCCCTCCAACGGCAGGCGCACGTCGATGCCGCGCAGGTTGTGCTGGCTGGCGCCGCGCAGGACCAGGGCAGACGTCGTAGCGGTGATCGGTCGCGCCCACCGGCCGGCGTCGACCCGCTTGCGTCCGGCAAGATAGGCGCCAGTGAGTGAAGCGGGGTCGGCGGCGATGACAGCCGGGGTGTCGAAGGCGACGATGTTGCCGCCGCGCTCACCCGGGCCGGGGCCGATGTCGAGCAGGCGGTCGGCGGCGAGCATCATCTGCGGGTCGTGCTCGACCACGACGAGGGTGTTGCCGGCGTCGCGCAGCCGGGTCATCACCGCGAGAATGCGGTCGATGTCGCGCGGGTGCAGGCCGATGGAGGGTTCGTCGAGCACGAACAAGGTATTCACCAGCGAGGTGCCGAGCGCGGTGGTGAGGTTGATGCGCTGCACCTCGCCGCCGGACAGGGTGCGCGACTGGCGGTCCAGCGTGAGGTAGGACAGGCCGACGTTGCCCAGATAGTCGAGCCGGCTGCGAATCTCGCCGAGCAGCAGCTCGGTAGCTTCGTCTAGCGGGGCGGGGAGGTCGAGGTGGTCGACGAAGGCCCGGACCTTGCTGATGGGCAGGGCCATGAGTTCGTTGATGGCCAGACCCCTGTGTTGAGCGACTGCGGCCAAATCCGTGATGGCGTGTGGGTGCGGTGTTGCACTGGAACCGTGGGCGCTCATGTCCGCGACGGCCACGGGGGGCGCCGGGCTTCGTTCGCTGCGGGGCAGAGGCCTCAGCCCGGCGCCCCCCGCGTCCGTCGCTACCGGGGTTTGGGTTTCATGCGTGTGGGCATGTGCACCTTCGGTCGGTTCGGAGGCTGTCGGTGCCGATACGTTGGTTTGCGCGCGGTTTTCCGGTGCGTCGACCTCGCACCGCGACTCCGCCCCGGGTGCGGGGTCGATCGTGGCGACGCCTCTGCCTCGCAGCGAAGGAGCCGCGTTCGACCCCGTACCCGGGACCGCACGGCCGCCGTCAACCGAAGGCCCGAGAACACCCAAACGCCACAGCAAAGCCTCAGGCTTCAATCTCGCCCCATGGCATGCCGGACACTCGGTGTAACTGCGATAACGCGACAGCAACACCCGAATATGCATCTTGTAGGCCTTGGTCTCCAGCCACTCGAAAAAGCGCCGCACCCCATACCACTTGCGCGGCCAGGACGACTCCCAGCTCTTCCAGGTGTCGTCGCCCTCGAACAGCCAGTGGCGGTGCTCCGGCGACAGATCGCGCACCGGTACGTCCATCGCCACGCCGTATTTCTTCGCCATCTTCTCGAGGTCGTCCTGACACTCCTTGAAGCTCGGCGTCTGCCACGGCTTGACCGCGCCCTCGGCCAGCGTCTTCGACTCGTCCGGCACGACAAGCGAAAAATCGACGCCGATCACCCGGCCGAAACCCCGGCAGGTGTCACAGGCGCCGATCGCCGAGTTGAACGAGAACAACCCCGGCGTCAGGTCGGAATAATGGATGTCGCAGTCCGCGCAGTGCAGGTCGCTGGAGAAACGCCACACCGTCTCGCCGTCGTCGCGCACCGCATACACGGCGAGCCGCCCCTTGCCGTGGCCGAGCGCGGCCTCGATGGCCTCGGCGACCCGGGCCGGCTCCGCGTTCGAGAGACGGAAGCGGTCCTGCACCACATGCAGCGTCACCCCGTCCGCGCCGCTGTCGCGCGCATGGATGCGGGTATAGCCCTGGCGGTCGAGCAGGCCGGTGATCTCGTCCTCGGTGAAGTTGGCCGGCACCTTCACCGGAAAGCTCACCACCAGCCGCGGGTCGTCCTCGCCGCAGCGCGCATGCAGCGCCCGGGTGATGCTGGCGGTGTCGTCGCGCTTCACCGGCGCGCCGCAGCCACGGCAGTGGAGCTTGGCACCGCGCGCATAGAGCAACTTGAAGTGGTCCGCCAGCTCGGTCATCGTCCCGACCGTCGAGCGCGACGTGCGCACCGGGTTGGTCTGGTCGATCGCGATCGCCGGCGGCACGCCCTCGATGCGGTCGACCTGCGGCCGGTCCTGGCGGTCGAGAAACTGCCGCGCATAGGGCGAGAAGGTCTCGACGTAGCGCCGCTGGCCCTCGGCGTACAAGGTGTCGAACACCAGCGACGACTTGCCCGAACCGGACACCCCGGTGACCACCGTCAGCGCATTCAGCGGCAGGTCGAGCGACAGGTTGCGGAGATTGTTCTGGCGGGCTCCGCGGATGCGGATGGAGTCGGACATGGGGGAAGTGAGACCGTGAGGAAGGGCAGGTAGATTCTAGCCCGCCGCTGTTCCCGGGCGATAGACAGACAACTCGCGGAACATCGGTGCTATCGCGATCAGGCGCAACACTGCCGGGGGCGCTCCAATGGTGCCCGACGGTGCATTAATGCCCGCAGGATTCTAAGGAGGTACGATCTGGTCGGACGATCGGATCGTCGCTATCCAGTAGCTTGGCCTCAAGACAAGAAGGGGGTTTTCGCACATCAGTTTTTCGGGCAAACGGCTTGTTTGAACAGGGACTTGGCTGGGTGGAAGAATCATTGAAACGCGTACTCGGTTGCACACCCCGATTGTTGCAGCGCTTGACGTTGAGCGCACTTGTCCTCGGCGTGGCGCCGACAGGCGTGGCAAGCGAACGCAGCGCATGCAGGGCGCTTGAGATAGAGGTGCTCCGGATGGAACCACCTCCAATGCAATATCAGGATTTCTGCAACGCCAACCCGGGGCACTGCGCGTCGGGTGGAGAAGCCATACTCGAGTGGACTGAAGATGCGGAAATGACGCTCACGCGCGTCAACCGGGAAGTCAATGCCGAGATTGAGTTTCAGCCGGATTGGGATTCGCGTGGCGTCGAAGACTTCTGGTGCTATCCGGCCGACGGCGTGGGCGACTGCGAAGACTTCGCGCTGGAAAAGCGCCAACGCCTGGTCGCGCTCGGATTGCCCCGTGGAGCCTTGACGCTGGCTATCGTGCACCACACGGAAAAGTTCTTTGCGCACACGCTGCTGTTGGCGGAAACCACCGCGGGCACCTTCCTGCTCGACAACCTGGACGATGCGTTGCGCTGTTGGGATGCTGTTCCCTACCGCTTCGAGCGGCGTGAGGGATCGGATGGACGCTGGATCCGATATAGGCCCATCAGGCAAGCCGAGTGATTCGGGCTGGCCGAGTCCTCGGTCAAGCGGATGTTCACGCGCGGATGCGACATGCCGCTTTCGCGTGTCGACGAGGTCGCCCGCGCACTCGAAGCGGGCTGACTGATGGGCCTCTTCCCGGAAGGGCGGATCACCGACACGGCGAACTCTACCCCTTCCGCCCCGGCATCGCGCGCATCGTCGAGCGCACACCGGTACCGGTGGTGCCGATGGCCTTACGCGGGCTTTGGGGCAGCTTCTTCAGCCGCAAGAACGGCCCGGCGATGACCCGGCCTTTCCGGCGAGGTGTGTTCAATCGCATTGAACTGGTCGCTGCTGACGCGGTGGCCGCGGCCGAGGTGACGCCTCAGAGCTTGCAGGAAACCGTGGCGGCAATGCGCAGCGGGCGGCGCTGACCGCGTGCCGCGTTCGAGTCAAAGCGGCCGGCCAAGGCGTTTCTCGACTTGCTTGCGCTCCCACTGCGCGCCAAAAAACGGCATCCATTCGAACACCCGCGCACCGTGCAGCAGCACGCCCAGCCCCCAGCCGAGCGCCGGCCATACGACCCACAGGGTCTGCGGGTTGGTCATCAGATTGATGACCACCAGGGCCACCATCACGATGGCGTAGTTGAACAGATGGATGTAGAAGCCTTTGAGCTTGCGCACCCGTTTGAGGGCAAGCTGTTCGTCGTGGTCGATTGTCTGGCTGGCGGTCATGGTCGTCTCGCTGGAAAGGGCTGAAAAGTCGATCTCGAAGACCGACGCAAGCGACTTCAGGGACTCCACGCTCGGGGTCTGACCATTCTCGATGCGCTGAATGGTGCGGACGCTCAGACCGCTCAGCTCGGCGAGTTGTTGTTGCGACCATCCGTGTTGCAGCCTGAGCTTTTGCACTTGCATGTCGACTCCTTGAAATCACGCCCTCACTTTAGGACCACCCCGCCCGACACTACCACGACACTCAGACGACAGCAGGGCGACAGCGCCACGACAGCGGCTGTCGGGGGCCAGTGTGCCACCGCTCTCGCGATACGGCATACGCCCTCTTTCTACGATGCACGCAAAAAAACCCCGCGGGCGAACCGGCGGGGTTTCTCGTCGCGCCGGACAAACCGGCGCGAAAGCCAATTACTTGGCGAGCTTTTGCAGCTCGGCCATGGCGGTCTGGCTGGCCTGGGTGGCGAACTGGGTGAAGGCTTCACCCTGGGCCTTGATCAGGTTGAACAGCTTGGTGTTGGCGTCGACGTTGAACTTGACCACGTCTTCCGGGGTCTTGAGGGTCTTGGCTTTCTCGACTTCGGCCTGGAAGAAGGCCATCAGCTCTTCGCTGTTCTTCTTCTGCAGTTCGATGGTCTTGCCGATGGCGTTGGCTTGCATGGACATCAGGGTTTGCATCATTTCGACGGGCTTCTGGAAATCGGGCTTAACAGTCATGGTATTCCTCCGGTTGAAAATTTTGTTGCAGTGCACAATACGTTTCTCATTGTAGGTGTCCTGAATCAAATGTCAAGAAAGTTATTGACATTTTCTTCATGGCAAGGTCGAGGCAGTATCGTCGGTCGCTGCGACGCAACAGTCCTCGAGCCGACCGGTCTCGTGGCACGTCGCGTGGAATTCCGCTACCTTTGGTCGTGTGCCGCTCGTCGCACACTGACAATGGCCTTTACCCAATCGCCCGGAGGAGCATGAGCACACGCTCGACCCACGAACTCACAGACCGGTCGCGCATATGGGGCACGCTCGGTCCGCTCGCACTGCGCGGTCTGCTCTTGTGTGGACTCTGGGCAGTGCTGGCAGACGGCGAGGGCTGGGGGTTTGGCGTACCGGTGGCACTGGGTGCCGCATGGCTGAGTCTGCGCCTTGCGCCACCATCGGCGCATCGCATCAGGCTGCTGGCCTTGCCCCGCTTTGCGGGCTGGTTTCTTTGGCAGTCATTGCGTGCCGGCTGGGACGTGGCACGGCGCACGCTGCACCCCGCGCTGCCCCTGGACCCCGGCATGGTCCGCCTGCGACCCGCGCTGCCGGTGGGCGCGCCCACCTGGTGGTTGATGCTGGTGATCAGCCTGCTACCGGGCACTCTGAGCGTGCGCATGGCCGCGGGCACGCTCGAACTCCACTGCCTCGATACCGGAGGCGATGTCGCCGGCGATGTGGCGCAGGCCGAAAGTGAGCTCGCACGACTTTTCGGTCTGCAGGTCGATTGCGTGAAATCGGAGTCGCCTGAATGACGCTCGCTCTGGATGTGCTCACCCTGATTCTGCTGGCGTCATTGCTTGCAGGCCTGCTGAGGATCTGGCGCGGTCCCGGGTTCGCCGATCGCATGCTCGCCGCACAGCTGATGGGCACCACCGGCATCGGCCTGCTGGTCGTGTTCGCCGAACGGCTGGCGATGCCGGCCTTGCGCGATGTCGCGCTGGTGTTCGCATTGCTGGCCCTGCTCGCGGTGCTGGCCTTCGTCGCCCGGCTGTGGGATCCGGAAGACGCCGCGGAGGACGATCATGAGCGCCATTGAGCTGCTTCGGATCGCGCTGATCACTGCGGGCGTGGCCTTCTTCGTCGTCGGCTCGGTCGGCGTGCTTCGCTTTCCGGATGTCTACACCCGCATCCACGCACTGACCAAGGCGGACAATCTCGGACTCGGACTCGTCATGCTGGGGCTGCTGGTCGGCGTCGACTCGGTCGCGACCGCACTCAAGCTGCTGCTGATTTGGCTGCTGGCACTCATCGGCAGCGCTTGCGCTGGCTATCTGGTCGCCCGAGCGGCCAGGCGGCAAGGCGTCCTGCCCTGGTCGCGGTCCCGTGGGCGGGAGGCGCGATGAGCCCCTTCGACCTGTTGCTCGGATTCGCGGTGTGCGCCACGGCGGCGCTCGCATTGCTGTCGCGTGAGTTATTCCGTGCGATCGTGATGTTCATCGTCTTCGGCTTGTGCATGGCCCTGGTGTGGGTGCGTCTTGAGGCACCCGACATCGCGCTGGCCGAAGCGGCAATCGGGGCCGGCATCACCGGGGTGTTGTTGCTGGACACGCTGGGCTATTTGCGTCGGCGCTATCGCAAACCGGCCAACGGCCAGGGCGGGGAGGGCGCACGATGAGCCGGCTTCGCCTCGCCGCCGCAGCCACCGCCGCGCTGGGCTTTGCGCTGGCGTTGGCGCTGGCGGTAATCGAGCGTCCGGCGGCGGTGCTCAACCTGCCGGCACTGGTCGAGGCAGAGATCGCAGGAGCGGGCGCGCTGCATCCGATCACCGCGGTGCTGCTGGATTTTCGCAGCTTCGACACTCTGCTCGAGGTGGGTGTGCTGTTGCTC
The DNA here is from genome assembly GCF_012910885.1 of Azoarcus taiwanensis. Lineage (GTDB taxonomy): Bacteria > Pseudomonadota > Gammaproteobacteria > Burkholderiales > Rhodocyclaceae > Azoarcus_F > Azoarcus_F taiwanensis. The sequence continues at coordinate 15,154 of NZ_WTVM01000073.1, forward strand.
GCGGTCATCGTCGCCTACGCCCTGCGTGAAGCCCAGCCTGATGGGCCGGACCGCATGGGGCTGGATACCCCGCTGCTGCGCGCTGTGATCAGCCTTTTGCTGCCGCTGATGCTGCTCGTCGGCGCCTACGTGTTGTGGGCCGGTGCGACTCGCCCGGGTGGCGCCTTCCAGGCGGGCGCGATTCTGGCAGCCAGTGGTCTGGCGCTGCGGCTCGCCGGGCTGCGCGTGGGCGGACTGGACAGGGCCTGGCGGGTTCATGCTCTGCTGGCGCTCGGCCTGGCGGTGTTCGTCGCCGCTGCAGTTCTGCCCGCGCTTGCCGGCCACGCGATGCTCGACCACCCGGCGACCTTGGCCAAGACGATCGTCATCGTGGTCGAGATCGCGCTGACGGTGTCGATCGCGCTCGGCCTGTTGGCCCTGTTCCGCCTGGCCCCACCGCAGGTCGACGGCCCGGTGTTCGAGGACCGCCGCAGCAAGCCGCGGGGGGGCGCATGAGTACCGCCCTGTTTCACGCCTGTATCGGCATCCTGTTGTGCACCATGGGTTTGTTCGCCTTCATCGTGCATCGTCATCTGCTGCGCAGGCTGCTGGCCTTCAACGTGATGGGCAGCGGCTGCTTTCTGTTGCTGGTCGGTCTCGCGCAGGACGGGCGCGGACCAGACCCGGTGCCGCAGGCGCTGGTGCTGACCGGCATCGTGGTCGCAGTGGCCTCGACCGCGCTGGCGCTGGTGATCTTCCGTCGCTGGTATCGCGTCAGCGGCGAGGGCCAGTTGCCGGAGGACGTATGACGGTTCAGCCGGCGACCGCCAACCTGCTGGCCTGGCTGGTGATGCTGCCGCTCGCCGCGGCGGTGCTCACGATGCTGCTGCCGCTGCGCCTGCGCGCCGCGGCCAGCCTGGTGTTGCTGGCACCAATGACGCTGCTCGCGCTGATGCTCGGTGCGGCACTCGCAACCCATGGGCCGTTCGTGCTCGCACTCGGTGGTTGGGCGACACCGCTGGGCATCGCGCTGCAGGCCGACGGGCCGGCGGTCGGCATGACCCTGCTGACGGTGGCGATCAGCGTGCCCTGTGCGATTCACGCCGCCGCCTACCTGCGTGGTCATGCCGAGGCGGAGTACTTCTGGGCGCTCTTCTGGTTTCTGTGGGCCTCGCTGAACACGATCTGGATGTCGACCGACATCTTCAACCTCTACGTCGGCATCGAGCTGCTCGGGCTGGCTGCGGTGGGGCTGGTCGCACTGCGCGGCGACGCCGAGGCGCTCGCGGCGGCGATGCGTTATCTGCTTGCTGCGCTGCTGGGCTCGCTCGCCTATCTGATCGGGGTCGCGTTGCTCTACGGCGGCCACGGCAGTCTGTCACTCGCGCATCTCGCGCAAACCGATCACGCACAGGCGACCACCGCGGTAGCGCTGGCGGCAATGAGCCTGGGCCTCGCACTCAAGACCGCGCTGTTCCCCCTGCACGCCTGGTTGCCACCAGCCCACGGCGGGGCGCTGACACCGGTCAGTGCGCTGCTTTCGGCGCTGGTCATCAAGGCTTCGTTCTTCATCATGCTGCGGCTGTGGTTCGCCCTGGCGCCGCCCGGGCTGTCGACCGCGGCAACCCTGCTCGGCCTGCTCGGCGCCTTCGCGGTGTTCTGGGGCGGCTGGAAGGCTTTGCGCCAGAGCCGGCTCAAGCATCTGGTGGCCTATTCGACGGTCGCGCAGATCGGCTACCTGTTCCTGTTCTTCCCGCTCGCCATCGGCACCGGCGAGGCGGCGGCGCGACTGGCCTGGGACGGCACGATGCTGATGCTGATCTCTCACGCGCTGGCCAAGGCCGCGATGTTTCTGGCCGCCGGTAATCTGATCCTGGCGATCGGCAGCCCGCGCATCGCCGATCTCGCCGGTATCGGCCGCTACCGGCAGTTCTCCCTGCTGTCCTTCGGTATCGCCGGAGTTGGCATCATGGGCCTGCCGCCTAGTGGCGGTTTCGGCGCCAAGTGGTTGCTGATGCAGTCCGCGCTCGCCGGCGGCGGCTGGCTGTGGGTGGCGGTGCTGATCGGCGGCGGCCTGCTGAGCGCGGCCTATGTGTTCAAGGTCTTTCGCCATGCCTTCATCGAGGGGCCGAAACGCGACCGCTTCGAGGATCCGCCCGCGGCACTCGAGATCACCGCTCTGGTGCTGGCATTGGTCAGTCTTATGATCGGCCTCGCCGCCCACGGCCCGCTGACCTGGCTGCGGCTTGGCACGCCATTCGGGGTAAGCGAATGAGCGGGACGAACGCCTGGCTGCCGCTCGCGGTACTCGCGACCTCGCTGGTCGCCGCAGTCGGCATATTTCTGCTGCGCGAACACCGGCACGGCCTGCGCACGGTCTTCAACCTCACCGCCGCGCTGCTGAAGCTGGCGCTGGTGGTGTGGATGGCACTCGGTGTGCTCGATGGCATGCACTATGAACTTCGCCACAGCCTGTTCGAAGGCATCGATTTCGTGCTGCGTGCCGACATGCTCGGCATGATGTTCGCCGGGCTGTCGTCGCTGCTGTGGTTGTTCACGACGATCTACGCGATCGGTTATCTGGAAAACGCGCCCAACCGAAGCCGTTTCTTCGGCTTCTTCAGCCTGTGCGTCGCGAGCACCGTCGGCATCGCGCTGGCCGGAAATCTGTTCACCTTCTTCCTGTTCTACGAGCTGCTGACGCTGTCGACCTATCCGCTGGTGGTGCATCGTGGCACCGAGAAGGCCTTGCGCGCCGGTCGCATCTACCTGATCTACACGCTCGGCGGGGGCGCAGTGCTGCTGCTCGGCCTGGCGTTGCTCGCCAGCCTGGTGGGCGAGCCGGCCTTCGACGCGGGCGCGACGGTGCAGGCGCTGGAGGATGTCGACCCCACGCTGCTGACAACCATCTTCGTGCTGCTGGTTGCCGGCCTCGGCGTGAAGGCAGCGCTGATACCCTTGCACGGCTGGCTGCCGACAGCGATGGTCGCACCAGCGCCGGTCAGCGCGTTGCTGCACGCAGTGGCGGTGGTCAAGGCCGGCGCCTTCGGCATCGCGCGGGTCGTCTATGACGTCTACGGCATCGAGTTCGCGTGGCAGCTTGGCCTGCTCGAACCACTGGCCTGGCTGGCATGCGCGACCATCCTCTTCGGCTCGATACGCGCGCTGGCACAAACCGATCTCAAGCGCCGGCTGGCCTTCTCCACGGTCAGCCAGGTGTCCTACGTGATCCTCGGCATCGCACTGTTCGGGCCGGTCGGCACCGCGGGCGGCCTGGTGCATCTGCTGCACCAGGGCCTGATGAAGATCACGCTGTTCTTCTGCGCCGGCAACTATGCCGAAACGCTTGGCGTGCATCGCATCGACGAACTCGACGGCGCCGGCCGGCGCATGCCGGCGACCAGCGTCGCCTTCACCGTCGGCGCCTTCGGCATGATCGGCGTCCCGCCGCTGGCCGGCTTCGTCACCAAGTGGTATCTCGGCATCGGCGCACTCGATGCCGGCATGGCCTGGGTTGTGGCGGTACTGATCGCGAGCAGCCTGCTCAACGCTGCCTATTTCCTGCCCATCCTGCACCGCATCTGGTTCCGGCCGCAGCGCGGCGAGTGGCCGGACGAACAGTACAAACAGCACCGCGACACCCACCCGCTGTTGCTCGCGCCGGCGCTGGTCACCGCCGGGTTCAGCGTCGGCGCCGGGCTGCTTGCCGGCATGCCCTTCTCGCCGCTCTACTGGGCGGAGGTCGTCATTCTCAGGGAATACCTGCCATGAGCGAGGCGATCGACGCCTTCGGCCTGATTCTCGTGCCGGCGCTGCCGATCGTGATGATGCTCGCCTGGTGCGTGCCGCCGTGGCGCTGCCGAATCGTTTGCTGGACCCCTTGGGTCGCAATCCCGCCGCTGATGCTCGCGCTGGGTGGCGGCGATACCTCGGTGCACCTCGACTGGATCATCTTCGGCAGCGTGCTGGTGCTGGACGACACCTCGCGGGTGTTTCTCGGCCTGTCGTCGCTGCTTTGGCTGGGCGCCGGAATCTATGCACGCGACACCCTGCGTGGCGACGAGCGTGCCAACCAGTTCCGGTTGCTGTGGCTGGCGACGATGTCCGGCAACTACGGCCTCATCCTCTCCGCCGATGTCGCGAGCTTCTATGCCGCGTTCGCGCTGATGACCTTTGCCGGCTACGGATTGGTCATCCATACGCGGTCACCGGAGGCCCTGCGCGCGGGCCGGATCTATCTTGTCATGGCGGTGATCGGCGAGGGGCTGATCATCGCCGGCCTGCTGCTTGCCGCGAGCCGCCTCGCCTCACCGCTGATGCCGCTGCTGGCCGAATTGCCGGCGGTGATCGCAAGCTCACCGCACCGGGACCTCACCATCGGACTGCTGCTCGCCGGCTTCGGTATCAAGGCCGGGTTGCCGCTGCTGCACATGTGGTTGCCCCTGGCACACCCGGTGGCACCGATCCCGGCCAGCGCGGTACTGTCCGGCGCGATGATCAAGGCCGGCCTGCTCGGCTGGATGCACACACTGCCGCTGGGTCTGGTGGCGCTCGGCGGCTGGAGCACGATACTGATCGTTGCCGGACTGGTGGCCGCGATCGGCGCCGCACTGATCGGCATCAACCAGACCAGGCCCAAGACCGTGCTCGCCTACTCGAGCGTCAGCCAGATGGGTCTGATGACGGTCGGCATCGGCGTCGGATTCGGCGCGCCCGAAATCTGGCCGCTGATGGCGAGCGCGATCGCGCTGTACGCACTTCACCACGGACTCGCCAAGGGTTCGCTTTTCCTTGGCACCGGCCTGGCCGGCCCGATGGCTCACCCGCTCGCCAACCGCCTGCTGTGGCTGGTCCTCGCGCTGCCTGCGCTCTCGCTCGCTGGTCTGATGTTCAGCGGGGCCGCCGCGAAGAACGCTCTCAAGAGCGTCATCGATGCTGCCGGGCCGGTGGCCGCATGGTGGACCGTGCTGCCCATGCTGCTGGGTGTGGCCGCCATCGGCACCACGCTGCTGATGGCGCGCTGGCTCCACCTGCTGCGCGATCACGACCGCGCGCCCGGCACCACACGCGAAGCCTGGATCGGCTGGGGTCTGGTCACCGCGGCAAGCGTCCTCGGAGCGCTCGCGGTGCCGCTGGTCACTGGAGCACTGCCCAGCGCCGACAAGCTGCCGGATCTGGTCTGGCCGGTGATAGTCGGCTTGATTCTGGCCGTGCTCGCCGCCCCGAGACTGAAACCTCTGTCGATTCCAGCCGGCGATCTGGTCGTGCCGATCGAAAAGATGGTCTTGCGCATCGGACGAGGCATACGCGGCGCG
>NZ_WTVM01000074.1 GCF_012910885.1 Azoarcus taiwanensis
GAAGGAATGCGAACGTGCCTGCACGTTCGTCGATTCATCGCCCCCGGTTTTGGTGTAGTTTGGAACGACCCGATTCAGTCTGCTCCTGACGTTCAGACGGGAAAGCCTTACGGCCGCTGATGGCCGGGTCATGCCCCTGAGCTTCTTTCCCATCACCTGCCGTTCGCGATCGGGTTGGAGTCCGATCAGCCGTCCGGCCTGTGGCGACCGCTGAGCAGAGATAGGAATGGCGGCGGATGACCCGAGTGTTGGGTCTGCCCTATTTTCTGTTCAGACAGAGCAACTCTGGTCAATTGCAGAAAGCGTGAGCCGGCAGCGCTGGATTGCGAGCCGAGGCCGCTAGGATTGCAAGCCACTACACCTGGATTGCCAGGGCGAAGAGTGTGTGTTCTGCGCTCGACTTGATCGCGCTGTGGCAGAGTGGCACGTTCCACATTCTATAAACCTTGCGAGTTCGTATTGAGTGATGGCTATGCGCCAGAGTGATCTGATTCCGTTCTTTGCCATCACCTTTCTGATCGCTTGGGGCATCCTCGCGCTTTACGTCTTCGCGTCAGAGCCGATGACCCAAGCGTTCGGCAGTCTTTCGGGCGAGCATCCGCTGTTTTATCTCGCGGTTTACGCACCGGCCATCGCAGCGTTGACCCTGGTCCTGCACCGGCACGGCTTTGCGGGAACGAAGCGCTTTCTATCGAGACTTCTGCTATGGCGGGCGTCTCTATCTTGGTATGTTCTGGTGATTGCGGGCGTGCCGCTGGTGTTCTACGTGGCCGCGCTCATGAAGGACGGCGCCTTGGATACACTGCTCCCGTTTCCAGGAGTACAACCCTATCTGCTGGCACTGCTGCTGATGGCCATCAAAGGGCCGGTCGAGGAGATCGGCTGGCGCGGAGTGGCGCTACCGCTACTGCAACGTCGCATGGCGCCGATCTGGGCGGCGTTGGTGCTGGGCACGATCTGGGGGCTGTGGCATCTTCCGGCCTTCGTACTCAGCGGCATGCCGCAAAGCGCTTGGTCGTTTACCCCGTTCTTTGCCGGTACGATTGCCGTCAGCGTCATCGTGACACCGCTGTTCAACAGCACGCGCGGCAGCATTTTGCTCCCCGCGTTTCTTCACCTGCAATTGATCAATCCGCTGTGGCCAGACGCGCAACCATACGATAACTGGCTGTTCGTGGCGCTTGCGATTGTGGTGGTGGGGCTCAATCGGGAGGCGATGTTCACCCGTCGGGATGCCGTGACCGAGGTACTGCCGAAATAATGGCGGCGCTTTGGGGCAACTGCTTCGTCGCAGTTTCGGTTTGCGCCACGATGGCGCCGGTCGACGTTGCCGGACGATCACAGGCTGAGCTTGACCGAGCGCCGATCGAGGCGGGCTTGCAAGCCGTCGCTCGACCATACTTTGGGGCTGCGACCGCTGACCGGCCGGATGTTGCTGTTGGCGGCGGAAAAACCCGATGGTCGGTCAGTCCGACGACTTGCCGGCGAGCAGTCGCCATGAATGGTCGGTCTACTCGGTCATCAGCCGTAGAAGCCGGGATGCCGTTTAGGATCTCTGTGGGTCGGAGGTTATCGGTCTCGGTCGCACGACGGGGCGGCTGCTGCTCGTCTCAACCGAGCGCGTGAACTGACTATCTTGGCTGTTCATGGTCTCTGCATCACGAAAAATCCATAGCCGTAACTTGCCCAATGGCGACGGTGCATATCGGCCTCTTCTTCTCAGGCCGCATACACGGCTTCGGCCTCGCTGATGCCAGCGTTCTTTTTCTTCAGTGCTTGAATTCGCTCCAGCATGGGCGTGTAGTAATCGTCCCACCACGCACTGGTCGGTAGTTCAAAGCTGTCGATCAGCGCATAGCCACTCTCTGCAGCGAGTTCGCAAATCTCGGTCATTGACCGAATGTCCGGATACACGCGGTTGAGATAGGCGCGAATCTCGGCAGGCGGATCGGCCTCGAACCAGCACATTTCGGTGAAGGCCAGGTAGCCGCCCCGCTTGAGGTATTTGCGAAATTCCTTCAGTCCGCAGGTCAGGCCGATGATGAAGATCGAGCCTTCTGCCCACAGCAGATCGAAGTGCTCTGCGGGGAAAGGCATGTCGATCATCGACAGCTCCTGCGTCTCCACTCTGAGCCCGGCATCAGTCGCGGTCTGATCCAGATGGCGCAAAAGGGGCGGGTGGTTGTCGATGGCGAGTATCTTCGTTTTTAGTTCGCGCGCCAGCGTGAGCGTCTGCAGCCCGCTGCCGCAGCCGATATCCAGCACTACGGGGTTGGCGGGCAGGTGTTCAAGCAGGCTCAAGGCCTTCAGGGTGGCTTCTTCACAGCCGGGTCCCTGACGAGGAAGGCTCTCGAAGAGTTCGAAGAAATAGTGCATCGACATGGTGTTGTTCTCGATGTTGCGGGTCAGCATCCTGACCTGGGTGGCTTCCTTCTCGCTGAGTCCGAGCTTCAGGAGAAAGGCGTGATGGGCCGCCGGTGCGCGGCGTTCGAATTCGGTGTGCCAGTGCTTGAGTGCCGCCGAGTCGAGGCCGCAAGCGTGCTGCAGTTCCAGCCACAGCGTGTGGTCCAGCCCTGCCGTATCCGGCCCCGAGGCGGCTGTTCGCAGCATCCCGGCAATCACGTGCTGCTGTGCCTTCAATGCCGTCATGGCCTGACCGATTTCGCGCAGCCGGCGCTCCAGAATCGGACCCTGTGGTGTGTCGGCGTCCAGCAGCCTGGCAATGTCATCGAGGCTGACTCCGGCTTCGCGGAAAGCGCAAATGCGTGCCAGTCGATCACAGTCGGCCTGTGAATACAGGCGGTAATCGGTCTCGCTGCGACCGGATGGGCGTAGCAGGCCGAGGCGGTCGTAGTACAGCAGGGTCGAGCGCGAGAGACCGAATCGCCTACCCAGTGCAGTGATGCGAAGGTTGTCCATGAGCACAGCGTAAACCGTGAAGCTCTAGACAGGTCAAGCAGGAACTTACCTGTTAGGAATGATGCGAATCCTGGCCGAATTGTTCAAAACACTCCCCGTTGCTACCGGGTAGAGTGCGGGTGTGACGCGCTCCTTATCGAAGCACGATTTTCGGGAAAAGAACCCATGACCATCCGATCCGCCAGCCTGACCATTGTGACCGGCACGTTGTCGCAAACGCGCGCGTTCTACGAGGCGCATTTCGACGCCAAAGCCGTTTTCGATTGCGGTTGGTATGTGGTGTTGCGCCTGGATCCATCCGGCGCGGGGTCGGAACTGTGCCTGATGGTACCCCGCGATGACATGATCACTTTTGCGGGTGGCACGTTCTTCAACCTGCTCGTGGACAACGCGGACGAGGTCCACGCCAGGCTGGTCGATGCCGGCTTGCCCATGGTGATTGCACTGGAGGACCACCCTTGGGGGGATCGCGGCTTTGGTGTCGTCGATCCTTCGGGTGTCGTCGTCTACTGCTATCACCCCATCGACCCCGCACCCGAATTCGAGCCGTACTTCGTGCGTGAGTAGTTACGGAATGCAGAGGAGATCGGGTGCGGTCAGCCTGGGGAGGCTTTGCTCGCGGTCGATGCGAAGCGTCATCGGGGTGCAACCGAACCAGCGTCGTATTTCGCGGCTCATGTGCGCCTGATCGGCAAACCCATGGTCTGCGGCGATCGCGACCAACGGGTGATCGGACTGTGACACCGCCCGCGCGACCTTGCGCGCCCGAATCAGCCCCTGCCAATATCTCGGCGGCGCACCGGTGGCCTGAACCAATTTGCGCCGCAAGCTTCGTCCTCGTGGTGCCGGGGTAGGTATCGGGTCGCCGTGCCGAAGTGCGTTGAAGTAGTCGGCAATCCAGCCCGGTGCCGGACCAGCCGTCGCTTCGATGTGGTGACTGAGCGTCTGCGCAATCTCTTCACCCGCGCAGGCGTCGCCCCACCACTGGTCGAGCAAGGGAAAACAGCGCGTCAAATCCACATCCTGACGAATGCGGTCCGGATCATCCTCGTCCCAAGGAACGGTGATGCCTGGAGCAAGACGAATCCCGACGAAACGGGTTGCGCTCGCACAGACGACACGTCGCGGTGCAGCGTCGAGCCCGCTGCAGATCACCTTCGGGGGCTGGTCCCGAGCGAGGATGGCGATGAGATCCCGGCAGCCGTCGGGCCACACAACGGCGTGCCCGATGGGCCAGTGCGCTTCCCAGGTGCAGAGGATCGGGCTCACCGCGCGCACCGGTAGTGTTCAGAGCCTGCGTCCGAGGCGTTTCTCGACCTGTTTGCGCTCCCAACGTGCGCCGAAAAATGGCGCGAACTCGAATGCCGAGGCGGCCTGGATCAGCAGGGCAAGCCCCCAGCCGAGCGCGGGCCAGATGAACCACCAGTGCTCAGATGAACCGGTCAGGTTGACGATGGCCAGCCCGGTGATCACCACGACATAGAGCGCAAGTTGGAGGTGGAAACGGCGAAGTCTGCGCACCTGGGCAAGGGCGAGCTGTTCGTCCTTGGAGACGGAAGAGGTTGAAGCCTGCATGTCATGCTCCTGCGCCAGAGAGGAGAAGTCGATCTCGAAGACCGACGTCAATGACTTCAAGGATTCCGTGCTCGGTGTCTGACCGTTCTCGATGCGCTGAATCGTTCGCGTGCTCAACCCACTGAGTTCAGCAAGCTGTTGTTGCGACCACCCGCGTTGTAGCCGGAGCTTTTGGACCTGCATGGCTATTCCTTGAAAACACCCCCGAAAGCATCGCCGGAAACGCCTCGATGCACCACGACAGTAGGACGACGGCACCACGACACGGGCGCGACAGCGGCTCCGCACGCCTTGAGGTTGGCTGAAACGAGCCCTGGCGACACCGACAATCTCACGCACGCACTGTTTATCGCAGCCATCGCGTTGGTGAGCGTATCATCATTACCAATGGGAGGGCTCTGGGCCCGCACTACTGTCCGGTCGCTTCATCATGTCAAGAAGAAAGTTTATCGTGGGTGCGTCACTGGGCACCGCAGGCGTTGCAGTTGCAGGGTTCGGGCTTGATTCGCTCATCGCTCGTACCCGTTACCAAGCCTCCGTGGACAGCACCTGGCGGCACGCGACAGGCGAGGCAGGCTCGCATCAGGCCCAAATGCTCGAGCTCGTCCGTTACGCGACGCTCGCGCCTTCGAGTCACAATACGCAGTGCTGGCGTTTCCGGGTCGAGAGCGGCTCGATCTCGATACTCCCCGATTTCCAACGACGCTGCCCGGTCGTCGATCCAGACGACCATCACCTTTTCGTCAGCCTGGGCTGCGCCACGGAGAACCTCGTTCAGGCTGCGGCGGCGAGGGGTTTTCAATCTACGGTAGCCTTCAATTCGGAGGGCGACGAATCCGTGACGATTGCCCTCGATCCAGCGCGCCCGGTTGGGTCGCCCCTGTTCAACGCCATTCCGTTGAGGCAATCGACACGGGGAGCGTTTGATGGCAAACCGCTAACTGCCGAGGACTTGAGACTGCTGGAGGAAGCCGCCTCGGGCAATGGCGTTCGCGTGCAGCTGCTCACCGAGCGCGGTGCAGTCGAGCAGGTGCTCGAATTCGTGATCGCAGGCAATACGGAACAGATGCGGGATGCCGCCTTCGTGCAGGAGCTCAAGGACTGGGTGCGCTTCAATGGTGCTCACGCGGTTCGCACTGGTGATGGGCTGTTCGCGGGATCGTCGGGCAACCCCTCTGTCCCGGTTTGGTTGGGCAAACGGATGTTCGATCTCTTCTTTACCGAAGATGCCGAGAATGACAAATACTCGCGACACGTTCGCAGCGCGGCCGGTATCGCAGTGTTCGTTTCCGAGCGCGATGACAAGGCATCATGGATCGAAGTCGGCCGCGCGTTCCAGCGATTCGCGTTACAGGCCACGCTGCTCGATATTCGGCATGCGCACCTGAATCAACCGGTCGAAGTGGCCTCCATCCGCCCGGCGTTTGCCGGTTTTCTTGGGCTGACCGGCGGCAGGCCCGATCTGGTCGTCCGCTTCGGGCGCGGCCCTTTGATGCCGAGATCGTTGCGGCGCCCGATTGAAACCGTGCTGCTGTAAGCGCACGGACACCCGAGACGAATCGCCCCATGACGTATCTCACCCTCGCCCTGGCAGTGCTCGCGGTCGCGTTGCTCGCCCTCATTGCTCTGCGGGTGCGCGACACGCCCGTGCGGCCTTTGGCCGTTATGTTGCCGAGGCGTTGTTTTGGACGCCGGCCGCATTGCTTCCGGGGCCGGGCATCGCGTGGGAGGTGCTGGGTAAGGATACGGCGCGCGTCACCGTCACGCACAACGGACTGTCACAGAGTGTGGATGTGAGCGTCGACGAAGAGGGGCGGCCTGTCGAGGTACGCTTTCAGCGCTGGACCAACGCCAACGCCGAGCGGACTTATCGGTTGCAGCCGTTTGGCGGTTACCTGTCGGACTTTCGCGAGATCCAAGGCTTTCGCCTGCCCTTCCGTGTCGAGGCTGGCAACCTGTTCGGCACCGACGCGTACTTTCCGTTCTTCAAGGCACGACTCAGGGCGGTACGCTTTCCGTCATGACATCTTTCTTCTCCGCACTTCTCCCAATCCTGGCGATGGTGCTCGTTGCGATCCTGTGGCGCCTTGCCTCCCGACGTCAGAGTCTGCCGTGCCCGGTCTGGCTGCGTTGGCTCGTGGAGTTGGATAACCCATTCACGAAGACCAACCGTGCCGCATTCATCGTCGAGACGCTTGGACTTTCTCCTGGAATGGTCGTCGTGGATGCGGGTTGCGGACCCGGGCGCCTGACCGTGCCACTTGCCCAAAGCGTTGGCCGGGACGGTCGTGTTGTCGCACTCGATATTCAGACCGGCATGCTCGCCAGGGCAAGGCGCAAGACAGAGGCGGCCCACCTAACCAATGTCGAGTTTGTCGAAGCGGGGCTCGGCGACGGAAAGCTCCCGGCCATTCACTTCGATCGCGCGGTCCTGATCACCGTTCTGGGGGAGATCCCCAATCGCACCGATGCCCTGCTCGAATTGTTCAATGTCCTCAAACCTGGCGGCGTTCTAGCGATCGTCGAGGTGATCTTCGACCCGCATTTCCAGACTCGCCGCACCGTCGCCGACCTGGCGACCTCTGTCGGTTTCCGGGAGCATGCGTTCTTCGGCCACAGTCTTGCCTACGTCATGCATTTCAAGAAACCGGATCTGACGAATCAACCGGGTTTGGCGCATAAGCGCCTGGAGGTGACGCCTTGATACGGGCCGCGACTGCTGGGGATGTTGACGCCATGATCGACATTTGGCTAGAGGCGTCGAGGCTCGCTCACTGCTTCATCCCTTATGAGTTCTGGCTGGATCGGGTCGATGACATGAAGTCGATTTATCTTCCCAGCTCGGAGAGCTACGTCTATGTTCGTAACGATGAGATCGTCGGCTTCGTGTCATTGGCGGAAAGTCATCTCGCTGCCCTTTTTGTCCTTCCGTCCGCCGAGGGCCGAGGGTACGGCAGGAGCTTACTCAATCTCGTGAAAGGAAAACGGCAGGCGTTGTCACTTTCCGTATATTCACAGAACCAGCGTGCAGTCGCGTTCTATGAGAAGGCAGGGTTTCGAGCCGTTGAGAGCAGACTGGACGTTCATTCCGGATTTCCGGAACTTGCCATGGAGTGGAATCCGAGTCGCGAATTGTGAACGATCAGTTTGCTATGTCTCTGGTCACTCGGGTGTTAAACGGGTCGCTGACCCCACTGGGTCGGCAGAGCAAGTTCTCCGAGTAGGGGAACTGACGCTCCACTTAACCAAGCGAGTGAGCGACAGCTAACCGGCGCATTGCGGCTGCACAGGCAGTCGATGACGATTGACAGCACCGGCTGAGTTGTGTGAGTTGGTCTTGTGGCATGTTTTCGTATTCAGAAGTCTTTCAGGTGGCTGCTTCCTGGAACCATCGAACGGCGGTAGTTGGCTGGACCGAGGCCTCCAAACCTCCGACGCCCACGGTAGGTTGGCAGACTGATTGCGCTATCGAGGCCGTGCCATATGCACGGCCACAGGTGCAAGTCTGCCGACTGCAAACCCTTAGCTGCTGCGGCGCGCAAGCCCCTCTCAGGGTGTCTGCATGTGCTCAGGTGCGCGGTGCAGGCAGGCGTGCGAGGAGTTCGTCCATGTAGCCATCGAAGAGCGCGTCTGGGTTCTGCTTGAACAGGCGTATGCGTCCGGTGTTGTTCAGCACGAGCACACCAACGATGTGCGCGAACACAGCTGTGGTCTCGGCGATGGCCTCGTCGGCACACAGGCCCGATGCCGTGAGCTGCAACTCGATGGGGCGCAGGGCCGCCATCAACTGTTCGTTGAGCGTCTGGTTCAGCTCGGGCGTCAGCCCTCGGGGCTTGACCCCATTGAACAGGTAGAAGCCGAGGTCCAGCTCCTTCGGGTTATCGCGGTAGAAGGTGTAGAAGGCGCGGGCCTTGGCCCGCAACAGCTCAGCGGGCGCGCCGGAACGCACACCGGCGGCAGCGACAACCGCGTTCAGGCGTTGCAGGGATTCGCCCAGCAGGGCGCCATAGATCTCTTCCAGATTGGCAAAGTAGCTGTAGATGGCGCCTGGGGTATAGCCCGCCCGCTTGGCGATCTCGCGCAAGCTCGCGCCATCCAGGCCGAGCTCGAAGAACGCAGCTCGCGCAGCATCGAGGATCAGCGTGCGGCGCGCCTCATTGAGCGTACGCTCGCGGCGCGCCCGCGGTTCGCCGGGCGTCGTGCGAGCACCAGCTCCTTCGTCATGAGCAATCGTTGACTTGGGCATGACGCAAATTCTACACTGACCTGCGAATTGAACACTGTTCAATTCCATGAACACACAGCCAGAGGAGTCGCCATGTCAGCCATGCCCACCAGCGGTTTGATGGACGGTCAGGAGTATCGGGAGTCTCTGAGGAAGTACAAGCCCACTGTCTATGTCGATGGACAACGGATCGAATCCGTTGTCGATGCCCCTTCCCTGCAGCCTGGGATCAACGCCCTGGCAGTCACCTACGATTTCGCGCACGACCCGGCGCTGGCGCCGTTGATGCTCGCAAAGCAGTCGGTGTCGGGCAAGACGGTCAACCGAATGCTGCACATCAACGAATCGGCCGGCGACCTGCTCAACAAGCTGGAAGCGATCCGCGTGCTGTGCCAGGAAACTGGTTGCGCGCAGCGTTACCTGGCGCACGACGCCCTCAACGGCATCGGCCAGGCCATGGCGAAGCTCGACGACGCCAGAGGTTCGACGGAGTATCGCACCAAGTTCGCCGCCTATCTCCAGCACGTCCAGGATGAGGACCTGACCTTGGGCATCGCGATGACCGACGCCAAGGGCGACCGCAGCAAGCGCCCCAGCCAGCAGTTGAACCAGGACGTCTATGTTCATGTGGTGGAGCGCAACGCCAAGGGCATCGTGATCACCGGCACCAAGGCGATCGTCACCGCCGCACCCTACGTGCATGAGTTCCTGGTCATGCCTTCGCGCAACATGCGCGCCGACGACAAGGATTTCGCGCTGTGCTGTGCCGTGCCGGTCGACGCGCCGGGTGTCACCATCGTCGCCCGGCCGGCCGGACGTCCCGGCGAGAAGCCAGAGCACGGCGCACCGCTCTTTTCCCGCAAGTATGGCCAATCGACCGGTGTGGTGATCTTCGACAAGGTGTTCGTGCCATGGGAACGGGTGTTCCTGGCCGGGGAATGGGAGTTCTCGGGGGACATCACCTACAACTATGCGACCCACCACCGCCACAGCTGCATCGCCGCGCGTGCCGGTTTCGGCGACCTGCTGATCGGTGCCGGAGCGTTGATGTGCGAAGCAAACGGTCTCGACCCGGACAAGAAGGCCAACCTGCGCGACCCGATGGTCGAGCTGATCAAGATCACCGAGGGGTTCTACGCCTGCGGCGTGGCGGCGAGTGTCTATGCGGTACAGGATGCGCACTCGAAGACCTTCATGCCCGAGCCGGTGTATTCGAACATCGGAAAGCTGCTGCTATCGACCCAGATTTACGACATGCACCGGCTCGCACACGAAGTCTCCGGGGGTCTGATCGTCGCCTTGCCCGGGCCCGACGAGGACCACAACCCGGCGACAGCGGCGACGCTCGCGGAGGTCCTGCGCGCCAACCCGGCCATCCCCTACGACAAGCGGATCGAGGTGTCGCGCTTCATCGAGGATCTCACCGCCTCCTATCAGGGCGGTTGGTATTCGCTGATCAGCTTGCATGGTGGTGGCTCGCCTACCGCGCTGAAGCAGGAGATCTGGCGTCACTATCCGGTGGGCAACAAGGTCGAGCTCGTCGAGCGCTTGCTGGATCGCGGCGTGCTGGCCGACGACACGCGGGCGATCAGCAAGAACAAGCAGCCTGGGCGCTGCTGTGACGCCGGGTGCAGTCAGCCGGGCCAGACCTTCATGGTCGATCTGCCGAAAGTGAGTAAGCCCACGTGATCGAAGCTGCCGGCTCCAGGCTTTAAAGCGGAAGAGCGGCAGCGATCGTTGATCATGAGAGCGGCGCTTGGAACGGCGGTCTGATTGTCTCGACGGTCACACGGGCAAGAAACGCGAAATCGCCTGTTTTTCGACTCGAGAGAAGGTCGTGTCGAAGCGGTCGACACGACGACATAGACATCAGCCTGAAGCTGCGAGGTTATCCCTCTGCAGCCCGATGACAAGTGGCGCTTCCGCCATACGCTCTACCAGCACAGTCCGATCAGGCTCTCCTGTCATGCCGGTGTATCAATGCACCCCGGGCCGCATGCCGCACTGCCCGAGCAGTGCCTGCCAGGCGTGGGTGTGACGGGCGACGGCCTGGTCGAAGACCTGCCAGTGGTTGTGCTCGCTGCTTTCATCCAGCACGGCCGCAATAAAGCGGTGGAAGGTATCGCTGGCGCGCCGGTCGCCAAGGACAGCCAGCGCGCCCAACGGGGGGAAAAGTTCGCGGCGCACACGCTGGACGTCGGCGAGATAGGGCTGAACTTCGGCCGCGTAGACCGAGCCGAACATGTTGCGCATGATCTCGGCCTGGCGGTTGGCCCGACCCTGGATGCACAGCGGTCGCTCGCCCAGACGCTGCTCGATCAGGCGGGTGGCGTCGTCCAGCCGGGTGGCCACCAGGATTGCGCTGCGCACGCCCTGCCCGGCCAGTGCATCGTTGAGCCAGCGTTGATAGACGGCGTCGAGTGCCTCCAGATCCTGCTCGAGATCTCCCTCAAGCAAGGCACGGATGCGGTGTTCGAGCAGCTTGTTGTTCTCTACGCTTTCGCTGAGGCGGTTGCGGTCCATGCGCACCGGCAACGGGCCACGGGAGCGGGTGAAGTGGTGTTCGATTTCACGGCTGCCCCATACCGCGTTCCAGGCGGCATCGACGAGTGATTCTCGCTTCAGCGCATTGACTTCGACGAGACGCTCCGCAAGCGCCTCACGCTCGATGATTGCGACGCACTCGTCGGCCGCGAGGATGAAGCGGCGCTCGTAGTCCAGCCGGCTGACCGGGTGTGCGACCCGGCCGAGAGTGGAGTTGCGCTCTCCGACCACGTGCTGGAGTTCGCAGCCATAAAGGCCCAGAAAATCCAGCATGCTGACGCTGATCGGTTCGATCTCGCGCACCCTCTCGCGCATGCGCGGAAACTCGGGCGCGGTGGGCACCGGCGTGAGCTGCGCCTCGACCTCCAGCACCCGGGCGAGCCGGAGGTTGTATTCGTCGAGCATCGACTCGGGCTGTGCGAAAGGATCGCAGCCCGCGAGCACGAACGAAACCACCAGGAGGGCGATGATGCGCATGGCCGTTTTGCTGGACTCAATGTTCGTTCGACGTCACCCCCGCGCCACTGGTTCGCGAGCGCGCCGTAAACGCACAACGGGCCGCAAGGGCCCGTTGTCGGCGTGCGTGCGGCAGAACGCTTACTCGAGGCTCTCCATACGGATGCGGGTGACCGCACCCTTGACCACCGGCAAGGCCTCGATGAGCTTGATCGCTGCATTCGCGTTGCGCTCGACGGTGCGGTGGGTGAGCATGATGATGTCGGTGTGGGACTCGCCCTCCTCCGCTTCCTTTTGCAGCAGGGCCTCGATGGAGATCTCGCTGTCGGCGAGGATGCGGGTGATGTCGGCGAGCACTCCGGGCTTGTCCTCGACGCGCATGCGCAGGTAGTACGAGGTGATGACGTCCTCGATCGGCAGCACGCGCAGGTCGCGCACCTGATCCGGCTGGAAGGCCAGATGCGGGACGCGATGCTCCGGGTCGGCGGTGTGCAGGCGGGTGACGTCGACCAGATCGGCGATGACCGCGCTGGCCGTCGGCTCGGCGCCGGCACCCTTGCCGTAGTACAGCGTAGAGCCCACTGCGTCGGCCTGCACCTGCACGGCGTTCATCGCGCCCTCGACGCTGGCGATGAGACGCTTCTCCGGCACCAGGGTCGGGTGCACGCGCAGCTCGATCCCCTCCTCGCGCATCCTGGCGATGCCGAGCAGCTTGATGCGGTAGCCGAGTTGCTCGGCGTAGGCGATGTCGGTGGCCTCGAGGCGGGTGATGCCCTCGACGTGAGCGGCGCCGAACTGCATCGGCACGCCGAATGCGATCGCGCTCATGATGGTGACCTTGTGCGCGGCGTCCACCCCCTCGATGTCAAAGGTGGGGTCGGCTTCTGCGTAGCCGAGCGCCTGCGCTTCCTTGAGCACCTCGGCGAAGGGCAGGCCCTTGTCGCGCATCTCGGACAGGATGAAGTTGGTGGTGCCGTTAATGATGCCGGCCAGCCACTCGATGCGGTTGGCGGTGAGGCCCTCGCGCAAGGCCTTGATGATGGGAATACCGCCGGCCACCGCGGCTTCGAAGGCCACCATTACGCCGCGACGTTGCGCGGCCTCGAAGATCTCGTTGCCGTGCATCGCCAGCAAGGCCTTGTTGGCGGTGACCACATGCTTGCCGTTCTCGATGGCATTCAGAACCAGCTCGCGTGCCACGCCATAGCCGCCGATCAGTTCGACGACGATGTCGATTTCGGGGTCGGTGACCACCGAAAAGGCGTCGTCGGTGATCTTCACGCCCTCGCCCGCGACCTTGCGCGCGTGTTCGACGTTCTTGTCGGCCACGGTCACGATGCGAATCGGCCGGCCGGCACGGCGGGTAATCTCTTCCGCGTTGCGCTTGAGAACGTTGAACGTGCCGCCACCAACGGTGCCGATACCGAGAAGACCCACATTGATCGGTTTCATGAATTGAGCTTGCCAGTTAGAGAGTTGCTGAACAACGACCCCGGTGCTCCACCAGGAGTCGCCCTACGTCATCGTGCATGCCATTGAGCACGGCTTCAGGTGCCATGGCGCTTGCGGTATTGCTCGAGGAAGCGCGCAATGCGGCCGATCGCATCGCGCAGATCGTCTTCGTGCGGCAGGAAGACCAGGCGGAAGTGATCTGGCTGGACCCAGTTAAAGCCGGTGCCCTGAACCAGCAACACCCGCTCTGCCTCGAGCAGTTCCAGTATGAACTGCTGATCGTCTTCGATCGGGTAGATCCTGGGATCGAGGCGTGGGAACAGGTAGAGCGTGGCCTGCGGCTTGACGCAGCTGACCCCGGGGATGTCGCTGATGAGCTGCCAGGCGAGATCACGCTGCCGGGTCAGGCGGCCGTCAGGCGCAATCAGTTCGTTGATGCTCTGATAGCCTCCCAAGGCCGTCTGAATAGCCCATTGGCCCGGCACATTCGAACACAGACGCATTGAGGCCAGCATGTTGAGCCCCTCGATGTAGTCGCGCGCATGGCGCTTTTCGCCGGAGACGACCATCCAGCCGGCGCGATAGCCACAGGCACGGTAGTTCTTCGACAGACCGTTCATGGTGACGAAGAGCACGTCATCGGCGAGCGAGGCAATCGAGGTATGGCTGGCCCCGTCGTAGAGCATCTTGTCGTAGATCTCGTCGGCGAACACGATGAGCTGGTTCTGCCGCGCGATCTCGACGAGCTCTTTCAGAAAGCTGTCCGGATACAAGGCCCCGGTCGGGTTGTTCGGGTTGATGATCACGATGGCACGCGTGCTCGGCCCGATCTTGCGACGGATGTCGTCGAGATCCGGTAGCCAGCCGGACTGCTCATCGCAGATGTAATGGCGTGGGTATCCCCCGCCAAGGCTGACGGCCGCGGTCCAAAGCGGGTAGTCGGGTGCCGGCACGAGCACCTCGTCGCCGTTGTTGAGCAATGCCTGCATCGCCATCACGATGAGCTCTGAGGCGCCGTTGCCGAGATAGATATCCTCGATGCCAACCCCGGCAATGTTCTTTTGCTGGGTGTAATGCATCACCGCCTTGCGTGCGGCGAACAACCCTTTGGAGTCCGAGTAGCCCGAAGCGTCGCGCAGGTTGTGAATGACATCGACGACGATTTCTTCCGGCGCCTCAAAACCGAACGGTGCGAGATTGCCGATATTGAGCTTGACCACTCGGTGGCCTTCGTCTTCCATCTGCTTGGCGCGAGCGAGGACCGGACCGCGAATGTCGTAACACACATCCGCGAGCTTGGCGGACTTGCGCACTGCACGCATGGCGACTTCGGCGCATTTGTCGGGCTCGACCACCGTCACCGGCGCGAGCTGCAGCTTGTTGGTCACGCTCATGGCTCATTGTCCTCGTAACACATGTCGCGCCGCAGAACTCGGGCGAACGATGCAAAAGACTATAATGGTAACGGAGTGCTGCGCCTGCAGCAATTTTGGAAAGTGAGCAATCGCTCCCTGCTCAACGATCGCGCCGCACGACACCCCGGACCTCCCGCATGAAGCTCCATCTCGACACCCAAACCAACCTCAATCTGGTTACTGGCTATGGCGCCGGCCACCTCATGATCAACAAAGTACGCCATGACGGCAATCTGATCGTGACGCCGTCGGCCGTATCCGAGGGCTGGGCGGGTTCCGGCTTCGACGGGCTCGTCGCCGAAGACTTCTCGCGCCTGCTGGAGTGGTCGCCCGAAGTCGTTCTAGTTGGCACCGGCAGCCGGCTGCGCTTTCCGCCGCACGCCCTGCTCCGCCCGCTGATCGATGCAGGTATCGGCTTCGAGATCATGGACTTGCCGGCCGCCTGCCGCACCTACAATGTGCTCGCAGGCGAAGGGCGCGCGGTATTGGCCGCGCTGATGTTCGACTGAGCCCTCGCTCACCAGAACACCCAGAACAGAAACAAGCCGAGAACGACCCGGTAGATCACGTACGGCAACATACCGGTGCGCGACAAGAGGCGGATGAAGAAGGCGATGCAGTAGTACGCACTGATGCCGGCAACCGCCGCGCCCAGCAGCGTCATCGTCCAGTCGATGTCACCCGGCTCGCGGACGATGTCTCGCGCGATCAACACGTTGGCTGCGATCAGCGTCGGAATCGACAGCAGAAAGGAAAAACGCGCTGCCGCCTCCCGGGTCAGGCCCAACATCAGCCCCGCGGTGATCGTGATACCGGAGCGCGAGGTACCCGGAATGAGCGCGATGGCCTGCGCGACACCAACGAACAGCGCCGTGCGCCAACCGATGGTGTCTTCAGTACGCACCTTCCGCCCCGTAACGTCCGCCCACCACAGGGCGAGGCCGAAGACGATTGCCGTCGTCGCGATCACCAGCGGACTGCGCAGCACGGTCTCGATGTAGGACTTTGCGAACAAACCCGCGAGCACCACCGGGATCGTGCCGAGTACCACCGCCCAGGCAAGTCGCGCATCGCTGTTCCATTGCCCCCGAAAAGATCCCAGGCCGGCCAACGTCATTCGCAGCAATTCATGGCGAAAATACACGATGACCGCAACCAGCGATCCAAGATGGACCGCCACATCGAAAGCCAGCCCTTGGTCAGGCCAGTCGGTGAGTACCGGCACCAGAATGAGGTGTGCGGAACTCGAGATCGGCAGGAATTCGGTGATGCCCTGAACCAGGGCGAGAAAAACCGTTTGAAAGAAATCCACGGGATTGGTGTCCGGAAAGCCTCGGCCAAAGCCGGTGATGATAGCCCATCGACTTGTGCAACGCAGCAGCAATGCCATGCACACCCCGTGCGCGCGTCGGATCGCATTGGCCACCTGATTGTCAAAGCAACGACAACTCCGTTACGCTGCAAACGCATCCGCAAACATCGGCAGGCAATGGTCCGGCGGACCCGCCCTTTCAGCCAAGGAGACAGAATGAACGACAATACCCGTGCCCCGGCTCCCGATTTCATCCTGCCGGCGACGAGCGGCACGACGGTCGAACTCTCGGCCCTGCGCGGCGCCAAGGTGGTGCTGTTCTTCTACCCAAAAGACAACACGCCCGGCTGCACCAACGAGACTGCCGCCTTCCGTGACCACCATGCAGCCTTCACGGCCGCCGGCTGCGTCGTGTTCGGCATCTCGCGCGACGGAATGAAGTCGCACGAGAACTTCAAGACCAAGCTCGGCGTGCCCTTCGAGCTCATCTCGGACGCCGATGAAGTCGCCTGCGAAGCCTTCGGCGTCATGAAGATGAAAAACATGTATGGCAAACAGGTTCGGGGAATCGAACGCAGCACCTTCGTCATCGACGCCGAGGGCCGAATCGCACGTGAATGGCGCGGCGTGAAGGTGCCGGGCCACGCCGAGGAAGTGCTCGCCTTCGTGCAATCCCTCTGAGAAGCCGCGAACCCTACCGGAGCCAGTTCATGCCCAAGCGCAAGCCCCGCACCTACGACAACAAGCTCTTCGTGCTCGACACCAACGTCCTGATGCACGACCCGACCAGCCTCTTCCGCTTCGAGGAGCATGATCTTTTCGTGCCGATCATGACGCTCGAGGAGCTGGACTCGAACAAGAAGGGCATGTCCGAGGTCGCCCGGAACGCACGTCAGGCGAGCCGGATGATGGACGAGATCGTGTCCTCCGCCACCGAGGACCTGAAAGACGGCATCCCCTTGCATGAGCCATCCCGGGGCATGGCGAGTGGCAAGCTGTTTCTCCAGGCCGAAGCGATCAGGTATGAGCTGCCGGAGGCACTGCCCACGGTCAAGGGCGACAATCAGATCCTGGCAGTGGTCATGCACCTCGCCCAGCGCTATCCCGGCCGCGAGGTGATTCTCGTATCCAAGGACATCAACATGCGCATCAAGGCGCGTGCACTGGGTCTCGAGGCACAGGACTACTTCAACGACAAGGTGCTCGAGGACAGCGACCTGCTGTACACCGGCTCCCGGGAGTTGCCGGCCGACTTCTGGGACAAGCACGCGAAAGGCATGGAGTCATGGAAGGAGGAAGGGCACACCTTTTATCGCATCGAAGGCGGTATCTGCAGCGACCTTCTGCTTAACGAGTTCCTGTACCAGGACGCCCCGACACCGCTTGAAGTCTGGGTCAAGGAGAAGGAAGGCAAGCGCGTACTGCTCGAGACACTGACCGATTTCGGTCATGCGAAGAACAGCGTCTGGGGAATCACGACGCGCAATCGTGAACAGAACTTCGCGATGAATCTCCTGATGAACCCGCAGATCGACTTCGTCACCCTGCTTGGGCAGGCCGGCACCGGCAAGACGCTGCTCACACTCGCTGCCGCGCTGACCCAGGTGCTCGAGACCAAGCGCTACTCGGAGATCATCATGACCCGGGTCACCGTGCCGGTCGGCGAAGACATCGGTTTTCTGCCAGGCACCGAAGAGGAGAAGATGGCTCCGTGGATGGGCGCGCTGGAGGACAACCTCGACGTACTCAATGGCACCACCGGTGAAGGCGGCGAATGGGGCCGCGCGGCGACTCGCGACCTGATCCGCTCGCGCATAAAGATCAAGAGCCTGAACTTCATGCGCGGGCGAACGTTCATCAACAAGTTCCTCATCATTGACGAAGCGCAGAACCTCACACCAAAGCAGATGAAAACGCTGGTGACCCGTGCAGGCCCCGGTACCAAGGTGGTCTGTCTGGGCAATATCGCACAGATCGACACGCCCTATCTCACCGAGGGCAGCTCCGGACTGACATTCGTCGTAGACCGCTTCAAAGGCTGGGCGCACTCCGGCCACATCACCCTGCAGCGCGGCGAGCGCTCACGCCTGGCGGACCACGCAGCAGAGGTGCTCTGAAACCTGTTCTCCGCCACCATGGCAAATGGGCACAGGAGCTAATCGCACGTCATTCTCAAAGGTGGATGACGTGCGGTCACGAGGACTGACGACTGCGGCGTTATAATAAGATTTTAACGCTGGTACCGGACCACATCATGCCCGCCACAGCACCGGAACTGCTTACCGGCGCAAGCTCTGATTTCCTCAAACGGTTCGCGCCGTTCAACCAGATGGAACCTGAGGCGCTGACCTTCCTGGCCGAGCGGGTGCACCTTGCCTATCATCTCGCGGGCAGCGCCGTACTCAGTCCCGCCATGGGCACGCCGGAGCATTTCTTCATCATCCAGCGCGGCAAGGTTCAGTCGCGTCCGGCGACCTCAACACCGGGGCTGGAGCTGGCGACAATGGCTCTCGGGCCGGGCGAATGCTTTCCGATCAGCGCGATTTCGGCACAGCGTGCCTCGACGAATCATTACATTGCGCTCGAGGACAGCTTCATCTTCCAGCTACCGGCCGATGACTTCCATGCGCTGATGCGGATGAGCCCGGTCTTTCACCTCTTCTGCACGCAGTACATCGCCAGCCTGCTCAACCAGTCGCGCCAGCAACTGCAAACGGCGTTCTCTCAGCGAGCCGCCGAACAGCAGACGATGGCAGCGACGCTGTCCGAACTCATCAAGCAGGAACCCATTCACGTCCAGCCGGAAATGTCAGCGCGCGCTGCGCTGGAGATCATGGCTCAGCATCGCCTGGGATGCCTGGTCGTAGTCGATGACGCCACCCGGCCACTCGGCGTACTCACCCAGAGCGACCTTTTGCCGCGCGTTATCCTGCCGGGTTTCGATCTCGAAAAGCCCATCGTCGAGCTGATGACCGCAGGCCCTCACACGCTGAGCGCGACGGCGTCGGCATACGAGGCGGTACTCGAGATGACCACCCATGGCGTTCGCCATCTGCTGGTGGTCGATAGTCATGGCAGCCTGAGAGGTGTGGTGTCCGAACGAGACCTGTTCGCACTGCAACGTGTCAGCCTTCGACAGGTCAGGGCGAATATCGAGAGCGCGGCGGACCCTGAAGCATTCCACGTCGCCAGCGACGACATCCGCCAGCTTGCTTTGAATCTCGTCGCTCAAGGCATCGGTTCCGAACAGCTCACACAGTTTATTTCCGCACTGAACGACGCGCTGACACGCAGAATCATCCGGCTCGAAGTCGAACGCCACGACTTGCAGGGTGTTGACCTGGCCTGGCTGGCTTTCGGCTCCGAGGGGCGACACGAGCAGACACTATCCACCGACCAGGATAATGGCCTGATCTTCGTCTGCGACGACGCCAGCGCGCGCGAACCCCTGCGACAACGGTTGCTCGCTTTCGCCGGCTGCGTGAACAAGACACTCGCCGCCTGCGGTTTTCCGTTATGCAAAGGCAACATCATGGCAAGCAACCCGGAGCTTTGCCTGACGCCACGTGAATGGCAATCTCGCTTCGATAGCTGGATAGGCGAACCCGATCCTCAGGCACTGCTCAACGCCTCCATCTTTTTTGACTTCCGGGTCATCCTTGGCAACGAACGTCTTGGCGACAGACTGCGCGCCTGGCTGAACAAGACCACCAGCCGTAATCCGGCATTCCTTCGGATGATGGCCGGCAACGCGATCAGCGTCGGACCACCACTCGGCCGCATCCGTGATTTCGTGCTTGATGACGACGGCACGAT